>JAEZSC010000187.1 GCA_023422005.1 Bacillota bacterium
ACACCGCGCTCGTGGACGTAAAAAGGGCATTCACAAAGCCGACTTGCAAACCTGAATGAGCTGAGAATGGCATCATCAACAACAGGGTGCCCGTCAAAATAACGCCCAAAAAACCCAGAACCAGGAACCTGCCCGGCGTTAGCCATTTGCTCCGAAACAAGCTTTTTGCCCTTCCGCTGCGACGAACCACGAAGATGGCACCTTGGTCTTAACGTCTCAGCTATGCTTCCATACATTAGCAAGTTTTAACCATTTCATCAAGTGGGTTCCGTGTGTATCAGCCCGCACAAGCTGCCTGCCAATCGGCCTGCACCTGCTCCAGATCCCCGCTGGCGCAGCTGTGCTGCAGCAGCAGCCAGCGGCTGCCGTGGCCCTGTGACGCATGCAGCAGGCGGGCGAACCACTGCCTGCGGCCCTCTCCCGGCAACCGCGGCGCTCCGCCGTAATACACCTTGCGCAGCGCGGCGCAACGGCGCAGCACGGCTTCCATGTCATGCATCTCAGGGTTGCCGAAGTTGATGCCATGGGCCAGCGGCTCGGCCATGACGGTCTCGAACAAATGGGGATTCTTGCCGCAATAATGCACATAACCGCCGCCGAAGCGGGCCAGCAGCCGGTGCAGATAGGGACTCACGAACTCTGCGATCGCATCCGCATTCAACAACGTGGAGGTATCCTCGCTGAGCTTGAGCCCACCCAGGCTGCGGGGAATGACCAAGCCGTTATAATGAGCAACATACCGATCACTGTCCGGAATGCGCGCCAGGCACGCGTCCATGGCCGTCTCCGCGGCGCAGCAGCTCAGCTCCAGCAGATGGTGCACAAAAGGTGCGTCATCGTATATGTCATAGAAAATGGCATCGCCATAGACGATATGGGCGGTATCGAAGGCGCCCTGTATGTCCAGAGGGAACACGCGGCATGGGCCGCCGGCCAGCCGCCGCCCCATGAGCTCCATGTGGGAAAGCGCCGCCTGCATCTCCTCACCCGCGGCAAGGTGATATGGCTCCATGCGCGCAAGCGTTGCCTTGTCCAGGTGCTCGGTGACCCAGGGCATCTTGTCTGGGAAAAGCTGCTGGCGCAGGCCCAACAGGGTGGGCACAATGCCGCAGCCCATGTTGGCCCGCATGGAAGGCACGGCTTGGGCACCGCCCATGGCGGCCAGCATAGCCTCGCGCAAGCCGCTCATGAACATCTTTTCACCGTCAAAGTGGGTTTCCATCGTGTTAAATGCCGAAAAGCGCCGGTCAAAATCGGCGTCGCTCTGGCACGTGAGCAGCAGAGGCTGCTCGGCGGGCCCCTGGCCCAGCCACACCTGCTCCTGTAGTTCCACCGCACGCCGGATGCGCGGTCCGTGCTCGTTCATGGCCGCCAATGCTTCTTGCCAACTCATGGGCAGACCTCCTGCGATGCTACTGCCCCAAGTATAGCCGAATATGAGAATACTTACCAGAGCGTTTACAGCTTGTCGATACCGGCATCCTGTTCAGCCTGCTGCACATTGATGCCGTCCACACCGGCCATGCGCTTTGCCAACTCCGCAGCGTCCACCATCGGCTGCTGGCAGGCGCCTTTGCTGCACAGATAGGCCGTGGCCGCTCCTTCCTTGGCGTCCATGGGAAGTATAACAGGCGCTATCTCTTCCAGCCCGGCATAGTCCTGTCCTCGAGCTGTCACCAGCGTGAAGGGGTGGTAGCCCTGGGCCGCCTGCAGCATCGCTTCCATGCCCTTTCCCTGGGCGATGACCAGTTCGGTGCCGCCGTTCTCCATGTGCAGCAGCGTGCAGAGCATCATCGTGAGCGCCGTGGGCTGGGCATTGAGCGTGGGTGCCAGCGCCTCAAGGATCTCCTGAGCGCGCTGGTCATAATCCTGCCGGCCAGTGAGCCGCGAGAGCCTCAGCAGATTCACCGCAGCCACGGAGTTGCCGCAGGGCAGCGCGCCGTCATGGGCGGTTTTCTGGCGCAGGAACAGGCCCTGCACGTCATTTCCAGCCAGGAACAGCCCACCACCGGTTTCATCCCAGAACAGAGCAATCATGCGGTCCGCCCACTGAACCGCCTGCCGCAGCCACTGGGGCTGCAGCGTGGCCTGGTGCAGCTCCAGCAGCGCCCACAGCAGATATGCGTAATCGTCGCTGGAAGCCGGATGGGCGGTCACGCCCTCCCGGTGGCTGGCCATCAGGCGATCCCCCTGCGCAAGCTCCCGCAGCAGGAAGTCGGCAGCTTTCCGGGCCATATCCACCCAGCCAGGCTCCCCCAGCAGCCGGCCGGCCTGGCACAGCGCCATGATCATCAGCGCGTTGCTGGACGCAAGCGTCTTGTCGTCTTTGAAGGGCTGCGGACGGCGATCTCGTTCCTTCAACAGCTTGGGGAAGCACCGCTCTGCGAAGGCCGTTTCCTCTATGCTCAATTCCCGCCCAATGTGGTTGGGGATGTTGCTCCCCTCGAAATTTCCCTGCCCGGTGATATCGAACAGCCGGCAGAACCGCTCGGCGTCGGCCTCTCCCAGCGCCTGAGCCACCTGCTGCGGCGTCCACAGATAGGTTGCGCCCTCCCCGCCCTCGCTGTCGGCGTCCAGCGCCGTGGCAAAGGCGCCACCCGGCAAAGCCATCTCTCGCTGAAGCCACTGCACGATGCGCCGCGCCGGGTCGGCAAAGCGCCCGTCGATGGCGCAAGTCGCCTCGGCATAGGCCGCCAGCAGCATTGCATTGTCATAGAGCATCTTCTCGAAGTGCGGCACCAGCCAGCGCCCATCGGTGCTGTAGCGGCAGAAGCCCCCGCCTACATGGTCGAATATGCCGCCAGCGGCCATAGCGTCCAGCGTGCGTTCCACCATGGCGTGGGCACGGCTGTCGCGGCGCAGCAAGCCATATCGCAGCAGAAACAGCAGGTTATGCGCCGATGGAAACTTGGGCGCGCCACCAAAGCCGCCGTGGCGGTGGTCGAAGCTCTGCTCCAGCATGCTGTAGGCCACATCAATGGAACCGGGGTCCGGCCGGCCGGGTTGACCGCGGCGGCTCAGGTGTTCGGCGATGGCGCTGCCGGCCTGCCGCAGGCGCTGCCGGTCATCCCGCCACAGCGCCTGCAATGTCTCCAACACCTGGGCGAAAGCCGGAGAACCATATCGGGCCTGTTTTGGAAAGTAAGTGCCTGCGTAAAAGGGCCGCCTGTCGTGGTCCAGAAAGCAGTTGAGCGGCCAGCCACCCTGCCCGGTCATGGCCACGCATGCCTCCATGTACAGATGGTCCACATCCGGGCGCTCCTCGCGGTCCACTTTGATGCTGACAAAGCCCTCGTTTAGTATGCGGGCGGTGTCCTCATCCTCGAAGGATTCGCGCTCCATGACGTGGCACCAGTGACACGCCGAATACCCGATGGAAAGGAACACCGGCACATCGCGGCGGCGGGCTTCCTCAAAGGCTTCGTCGCACCAGGGCCACCAGTCCACCGGATTGTGGGCGTGCTGCAGAAGGTAGGGTGATTTTTCATTCGCCAGCCGATTGGGCTTTCGGTTTTCTATAGCTGTATTCATACTTAACCATCCTTTGGGGCTTGTTCTCAATAACCCTCCCTATTGTTTACCCATTTTGGAGGTTAAATATTGTACATAGGATGCTCGCTGGTATAAGTGCCCTGTCTCTCTTATTTCCTCCAAAAAGTCGTGTACCCGGCCTTATCCTGAATATTGAATTCGATCATCTTCTCCAGCAACGAGTAATCCACCGGCCCATCCCACCGGATGCGGACCAGTTCTTTGGTGTGATCATAGCCCGCCTGCACAATTTCCTCGGAAAACCGAGCTATCCCAGCTTTTTCAGGGGCAACGGCCAGATGATTCTTGGACACGCTGAAGCCGATGATGAAGGTGCCGTGATCGGTAAACATCGGCTGGTTCCATGCGATTTTGGTAGCCAGGTTGGGGAATCTCCTGGCCACCCAACCCAAGACTTCTTCCGTACGAGCACGATGCTGCGGGTTATCGATGCCCGCGAAAAATTCCGCAAAATCTTCCATGTTGTTTCCTCCAAAAATTACCTTATAAAAATTATACCATCAAACGCCGCGTGTTCCGCAATGTTAATCACACAGACCAGCACCTTGCAGGATATGCGTCACGCTATTCCATACTTATAATGTCTCTGTCACCCTATGGATAACCGAACAGCGCAGCCGCACGGATATCCATTTTCACATCGGAATTTCCACCGACATATCATCAAGTAGGCTGAGATAAAGGAGGTGACATAGATGGGTGGCTTTCTGGGAGGATTCAAACATCGCGGGAACGATGGCGACAGCTTGCTGTTCTTCTTCTTGCTGCTGGTTGTGATATTCTGCAACTGCGAGCTCTTCTGCGATGATGGCGACAGCTTACTTTTCTTCTTCCTGCTGCTTGTCATCATCTTTTGTAACGTATGTGATGACAATAAGCGCGTCTGCTAAAGGAGCGGGAAGTACAACCCCTGGAACACCTCCTTGACTGCACGATCAAACCGCAGGACGGAGGACGCCCGGATGGGCGTCCTCCGTGTTGGCATCGGATGGTCATCATGGGCCGGAGCCCTTTCCTTTTCCTATCTTTGGTCGTCTATCAGGGCGTCGCTGTTGTTGACAGACAGATCGGTCAGCGGGTCATAGGGCGGCCCCGTTATGGTGCCCAGCAGCAGCGCGATGTCCGACGCATTCTCCGGGCTGCCCCATGAGTTGCCTGAGAAGACCACGACGGCCCTGTCCACGACGAACCCGCGGGTGTTATACACGACGTTGTGCACAATGTGCCCGGTTGTGTTGGGGTTGAGATAGGCCGGCTGCCGCAAGGAGTAGAAAATGTTGTTCTGAACGGTCAGATTCGTCATGTTGTTCGCCTGGGTGAGGAACCCCCGGTTCACAACCCACCCGGTGGAGGGCCCCGCCTGCGGCGGCCCATAAATCACATTGCCGATCAGCTTATGGTTTGCGCCGCCAATCTGTATGAACTCCACCGCGTAGGGGCTGTCGCTGGTGATCCTCAATCCCTCTATCGTTACGCCACTGCCCAAAACCGTGAAGACGATGGCAGCAGCCTGCAATTCTATCACCATATTGGGATATCCTTTGATCGTGACTCCCGCTTTGTTCACCGTCATCGTCGCGGTAACCGGATAGGTTCCGCCGAGGATGTGAACCGTTCCCGTTGGAGCCACCGCCGTCAGCCCTTGCTGGATCGTTCCGTAGGGGCTGGCCTGCGTGCCGTTTCCACCAACCGCGCCTGCCTGTACATAGATGTCAAAGGGATTGGGCTCAAACGTACCGGTGGGGCCCGTGGCGCCAGTGGCTCCTGTCTCGCCTGTTGGCCCCGTGGGGCCGGTCGGACCTGTCCCGGATAGATCATCTTCGGTCACGACAAGCGTTGCCTTTACCGGGACGATGGCCGAATAATAGAAAGAAGCGGTGCTGGCGTTTACCAGGGAAACCGTAACGGGAGCGGCAGCGATATCGAGAATTCCTATGCCTACGACTTCTCCGGTCTTGATGGGCGAGTTGCCTTCCAACACATCGCCCTGAGAAGAGGACAGTGCAAAAACCGCTCCATTGGTCGAAGTGGATGTCTGCGTTGCCACCCACCAATCCAGAACATACCTGCCGGCCACATGGAAGGTTATGACGCCGGTGCCGGTGTCGTAGCTGATGTCGCCAGCGCAGTATACGATTGTATCAAAGGCGACATTGGATGACGGTTCTATCAACCCGGCTGCCTGACGCTCGATCTGCAATGCGATATTGCTCATGTTGAATCACCTCATCTGTCTGCAAACCACGATCGGCCATATTCTTGGGGATTGGCCGCGCTTCGCTGGAATCATTTTATGTTTTCAGACAAATATCGGTGTTTTCCGGAGACCATAATCCCGGAGCAACTTGCGCAGCACGCAATCAGACACACACGAAAAGGCTGGCCAAAAGGCGCAGCCTTTTCGGACAGTCTGGTGGGCTTACAGGTCGTCCGCGTCCTGTACAGGTTTTTCGCCGGCATCCTTGGGGTGCCCGGTGTAGCTGCCGTCGGGGTCATTGTGGAAGGACGATTCGTTGACAAACGCTTTGATTGCCTTCCCGGCTTCCTTTTGGGCTTTGGGCTTTTTGTCCGTGTCTTTTTTCAAATCCGCCACCTCCAGACTATTGTGGCCCGGCACCGGCGGATCATTCGTTACCCTCGGTTGAATGTCAGCGTACACCAAGATACTCTTCCAATGTGATGCCCTCATCCATGATGATTTTTGAGTGCGGCAACCCCACATAGCGGTAATGCCACGATTCGTAGGGATAGCCGGTGATCTCCTGCGCACCCTTGGGGTAACGCAGGATGAACCCATACTCCCCGCAGTGTTTGTACAGCCATTTGAATTGAGGGGTTCGCTCAAAGTTGCTGTTCCCCTTGGCCGTCACATCGAAGGCCAAGCCGCTCTCGTGTTCGCTTTCACCGGGTTGGGCGGCGGTGCCGTCGTCGGTGCCTTCGAACACTTCGCTCTGTTTCTCCGGCGAGCGATAGCCGCTGGTGATGATGAACGCATCCACGCCGTCCTCCTGTGCCGCGGCAAACATCGCATCCATTGCCTCAAAGACGGCCTGGCACACCTCTATGTCGGCCCTGGCCAGTTGGAAGTGCCTGTCCTTGCGCTCATACAAGTTCACCAGTTCGCCGGGGTCATAGTCCTTGGGCAGAGGGTTCTCCCGATTTATGAGCAGAATGTCCGGCGATGGCGACGGGTGTGGGCTCGGCCTATCGCCGCTGCGCATCGTCTGCGGTGTTTCACCGGCGGTCGCCGGGCGATCAGACCGGTTTTGGCAGGCGCACAAAGCGCCTGCCAAAACCGTAAAAATCGTAAGTGCAAGGAGCGTTTTTCTTCCCATTACGCTATAGGTTCTCCTCTCGCAATGCCTCAATGATGTTCTCCCGCTTGAAGCGGTGGCTGGAATAGAGCATTGTGGCAAAGACAATCACAAAGATCAGGCCAATGGCAAACCCATAGCTGCCCAGCGGCAGCGCGAAGGGCGCCTCGACGACCGGACCCTGCAGCCGATAGATGGCATAGGCCACAGCTACGCTGGCGGGAAGGCCGTAGAGCAGGCTCTTTAGGCCGTAGAACACGCTCTCAAAGCGTATCATGCGGTTGAAACCCGACGGCGTCATGCCCACCGAGCGCAGCATGGCGAATTCCTTGCGGCGCAGCGCCACGTTGGTGGACACGGTGTTGAAGATGTTGGCGATGCAGATCAGGCTGATCAGCGTGATAAATCCGTACACGAACACGCCGAGGAAGACCCACAGATTGCGTTGGGAGCGAGCGTAACTGCTGAAGTTGTGAAGGAACACCCGAGAGCCGGGCACGGATTCCACGATCCGGCTGAGCTCGGTTTCCGTCCTCTGGTCATCCGGCGCCTCCAGGAAGGTGCGGTGGGACACAGCCTCCGGGCCGATGCCCAGAGCGGCCGCCAGCCGCTCATACCCCGTGTCGCTGACAATGATGACAACCGTACTGAAATCCAGCAGCGGCACACCCATCGGCCGCCGGTCGGTCAGCACGGCCACGGAGACCTTTTGAGAACGAACCTCCCCTGTCTGCTCCCTATCCCGGCGCAGCAGGTCTTCGCTGTTCTGCAGCTCCAGCGCATCGCCCCTGCCCACGGCCAGCACCGAACCCATGACCTTTTGCAGCTTCCCGTTTATGCTGACGGTGCTCTTGGCGGCATTGATGAGGATGGCGCCGGGTACATCACCATCCAGCACGGCCTGATCCAGGCCCAAGTCTTCGGTGTAGGCAGTGAAGCTGCCGTCGTCCAGGCGGGTGACCATTACCGTGAGTGCCTGCATGGTCTGATCCTCTTCCAGAATGCCATTGGCCAGCCGTGTCTCATCGGTCACGCGGTCACCGGGCAGACTGGCGTAGAACATCTCGCTGCGCGTGATGGCCTGTATGCCGTCCAGTGCAGCAATGCGCTCGTCCATCGCCTGCACGCGATCGGCAGGCAGGTAGTTGTAGTTGACGAGGATGTCGTAATTGATGCCCTCGTCGCCGGCTGCGGTAATTAGGCGCGCCGTATCGGCATAGGTGGATACGGTCAGAAACAGCACAATGCTGATGACCAGCGAGGCGATGGTGGCACGGTACTTGCGGCGGCTGCGCTTAAGGTTCTTCATAGCAATCTCTGCCTCGAAGCCGAACAGCCGACGCACCAGCGTCCCGGTGCGCACCGATTTCCCGCTGATGCGGATGTCCCCGCTCTGGCGGATGGCGTCGATGGGCTGCACGCGGGAGGCGATACGGGCGGGCCGGCGGGCCGACAGCAGCAGCGTGACCGCCGAGAGTGCCACCGCCGCCGCCAGTGACAGCGGAGGCACCACGAGATCCAGCGTCACCCCGCCGGAGGTGTTGAAGATGGAAAGCAGCAGCGGTTGAATGAGCTGCAGCGTGACGGCTATGCCGCCGATGCCGGCCAGTATGCCCAACGGCATACCCGCCGCGTAGATCAGTGCCGCTTCGAAATACACGCTGGCGCGCTTCTGCGCCCGGGTGGCGCCCACGCTGGCCAGTATGCCCAACTGCCGGCTGCGCTCGGACACTGAGATCGCAAAGGCATTGCCGATCATGGATACCGAAGCCACCAGTATGATCACGAAGATCACCGCCGACAGCCCGAACAGGAATGTAAACAGCGTGTCGCTGGCCACCACGCCGTAATAGCGCAGCAGACCGGTATTGAACTCTGGCTTGGGCGCGCCTACGGCCGCGGCCAGTGCCTCCGCGTCGCCAAACAGCACGCGGGTGACGCTTGCGGCGGTATAATAAACATCCACCGTGCCGGCCGCGCCCTCCTCCAGCAGAGCAAAGGCAGAGCACGCCGCTGACCAGCTGGGCTCCAGGCCCGGACGCTCGATGAACCCCACGACGGTGTACGTCTGCGCCTCGCCGGTCAGCAAACGCTCGTCCAGCGCCGGCTGGCCGGTTATGGGGTCGTTAATCCACTGGCCGGTCTCCTCATCCACGCGGTAGATCAGGCCCTGGCTGGGCTCAATATCCTCACCGTTGCCGTTGATGCGCCGGCCCGGCGACAGTGACATTGTGTCGCCAATCTGATAGGGCTTGCTTACGGTGCGGTTGACGGTTTCAGAAAGGACGATCTCGCCCGCGCTTTGGGGCAGACGCCCTTCGGTCAGGCGGATGGACATCTGCGCGAAACCGTCGCCGCCTAGCTGTCGCACAAAGAGATAGGGCTTGCCGGAATTCTGGGAACCCTCCAGCGGCGCATAACCCAGATCGCGCTTGAGCACAACGAGATCTACCGCGTCGGCGGCGCGCACCTGGGCCATCCTGTCGGCTGGCACTCCCCGCAGCAGCACGTGCCAGTTGCCGTTGTCGGCGATGCTGGAGCGTTGCAACAGGGTGATGAAGGATGCCAGGAACACCGACACCGCCGTGACCATGGCCGCGGAAAGGATGACGCCGATGATCGTGACGATGGTGCGCTGGCGGTTCAGGCGCAGGGTCTTCCATGTATATTGCTGCATGACGTTCATTTGCGCGTCACCTCATCGCGCACGATGCGCCCGTCTTCTATACCGATGATGCGGTCGGCCTGCAGCGCGATGTCCACGTCGTGGGTGATCACGATCAGCGTCTGGCCGAACTCCTTGTTGCACTGGCGCAGCAGCGCCAGGATGTCCGCGCTGTTGCGGCTGTCCAGATTGCCCGTGGGCTCGTCGGCCAGCACGATGGCGGGGCTGTTGACCAGTGCCCGGCCGATGGACACCCGCTGCTGCTGGCCGCCGGAGAGCTGGTTGGGCAGGTGCCGGCGGCGGTCTTCCAGATTGAGCATGCGCAGGATGGTGTCCAACTGCTTGGGCTCGCTCTTGCGGCCGTCCAGCAGCAGCGGCAGCAGGATGTTCTCCTCCACCGTGAGCACAGGGATCAGGTTGTAGAACTGATAGATCAGGCCCACCTGGCGGCGGCGGAAGATGGCCAGCGCGCTTTCGTCCAGCGTGGAAAGGTTCACACCGTCCACATACACCTGCCCGTCGGTGGGGCGATCCACACCGCCCAAAGTATGAAGCAGTGTGCTCTTGCCCGAGCCCGACGAGCCCACGATGGCCACGAACTCGCCCTTTTCCACGCTCAGCGACACATCATCCAGCGCCCGCACGGCAGCCTCTCCGCTGCCATACACCTTACTGACGTTTTCTACTTTCAAAATTTCCATGGCATTCACTCCTCATAATCGTATGATGCCATTGTAATGGGCGCAGATGACGCCGCGGTGACAGCATCGGTGACAAAATTGTCACTTGGGCAAACGAATCTCGAAGGCGCTGCCGCCTTGGGGGAGGGTGTGCGCCGACACGGAGCCATCCTGCCCCTGCACGATGGCCGCCGCCAGCGCCAGGCCCACGCCAACGCTGTCCTCATGGGCGTTGCTGCCGCGGTAGAATCGGCTCCAGATGTGGGGCAGATCGGCCGGGTCGATGCCCGGCCCGCCGTCCTGTATACGGATCTGAGTGTACAGGGGATTTTCGGAACAGCTGACCGTCAGCGTGCCGCCGTCAGGCGTATGCTCGACGCAGTTCTTCAGGATGTTGAGTACGGCCTCCGCCGTCCACGCCGGGTCGCAGCGCAGCGTCACCGTGCCCGCATCCACGCGCAGCGACTGGTTTTTGAGCTCCATGGGGATCAGCAGCGGCGCCAGCGCCCGCTGCAACAGTGCATCGGCGCGCACCGGAGTGCTCTGGAACTGCACCGCCCCCGCGTCCAGGCGGGAGAGCTTGAGCAACGCGCTCAACAACCACTGCAACCGCTCCAGCTGCGCGCGGATGCGCCCGGTGAATTCCAGGCGCCGGTCCTCCGGCAGGTCTGAGTCGCACAGCAAGTCGGTCATCACGAAGAGCGATGTCAGCGGCGTCTTGAGCTGATGGGAAATGTCGGTGAGCATCTCCTGCAATGCGCTCTTGTCGCGCTTCAGCTGTGCGTTCTGCTCGCGGAGCATGACCGTGGTCTTGTAGAGTTCGCTTCTCAGTATGGAAAGCTCGCCCTCGGTTTCGTCCCTGGGGTCCAGGCTGTGGTCTCCGCCATTGATGCGGCGCAGCTGGTCGCTGAGCCGGGCGATCTGGCGGTAGCGCCAGGAGGTGAAGACCAGCGTGGCTGCCAGGAACAAGACGGAAAACCCGGCGCACAGCGCCGCCGCCGCCGGGGAAATGAGCAGGCCCAAGGCGACGCTAAGCGCTGCCAGCGCCAACAGCGTCAACAGATATAGACGGAACTCCCGGTTGCGCAGCATGATCATTCCCCCGCCCGGTAGCCCAGGCCGCGCACGGTCTGTATCAGCCGCGGGCTTTGCGGGTCGTCGCCCAGCTTCTCCCGCAGGCGCTTGATGTAGACGCTCAGCGTGTTGTCATTGACAAACTCGCCGGCGATGTCCCAGATGCCCTCCAGCAACTGGCTTCGGCTGAGCACCTGGCCGCTGTGGGCAGCCAGCGTCAACAGCAGCCGATACTCCAGCGCCGTCAGCGGGGGGATTTCGTCCCCATTTCTTGTAACCTTTGCTTGTTTTGTATTGATTGTTACGTCTCCCAACTGCAGAACGTCCGCACTGTCCTGGGATTTCTCGGTGCGGCGCAGTATGGTCCTCAGGCGGGACATCAGCTCTCTGACGCGGAAGGGCTTGGAGATGTAATCGTCGGCGCCCATATCCAGGCCCATAACGACGTTAACCTCGTCGTCGAAGGCAGTCAGGAACACGACGGGCGTATCCCCCGAAGCGCGGATCAGGCGGCACAGGTCATAGCCGCTGCCGTCAGGCAGGTTCAAGTCCAGCAGCGCCAAATCGAAATGCTTTGTACCGATGGCGTCCCGGGCCTGCGCGGCGTTGGCGCACAGGATGACATCGTAGCCCTCCTGCCGCAGCGAGTAATCCAGACCCATGGATATGGTTTTTTCGTCCTCTACCAGCAAAATCGTCTTCATAGGCACGACCTCTTGCGACAGTATAACACAATCGGCGGAATCTCAAATGAACAAATCGTCGCTTGAGCGGCATGCAAAAGCCCGCCGTCCTGTGACGGCGGGCTGGATGCTTGAAAGGATTAACCCAGGTAAGCCTTCTTGATCTCCTCGCTCTCCCGCAGCTCGGAGGCGACGCCTTCGGTTACAATGCGGCCGGTCTCCATGACGTAAGCGCGGTTGGCTGTCTGCAGCGCCATATGGGCGTTCTGCTCTACGAGCAGTATCGTGACGCCCTGTCCGTTGATCCAGCGGATTATCGCGAAGATCTCCTGCACCAGCTTGGGGGCCAGACCCATGGATGGTTCATCCAGCAGCAGAAGCTTGGGCTCGGTCATCAGCGCGCGGCCGATGGCCAGCATCTGCTGCTCGCCACCGCTGAGCGTGCCCGCCGGCTGGCGGCAGCGCTCCTTAAGGCGCGGGAAGCGTTCCATGACGTTGTCCATGTTGGCCTTCATGTTCTTGCGCACACGGGGCAAATAGGCGCCCATCTCCAGGTTTTCCTGCACGGTCAGGTTGGCGAACACGCGCCGCCCCTCCGGCACCTGCACCAGGCCCATCTCCACGCGCTTGTCCGGGGAGACTTTCTCCAGGTCGCGGCCCAGAAACTCCACACTACCTCCGGTCTTGGGGATGATGCCCGAAGCGCTGTGCAGCGTCGTCGTCTTGCCGGCGCCGTTGGCGCCGATCAATGTGACGATCTCGCCCTGGCCTACCTCCAGCGAAACGCCGTGCAGCGCCTCGATGTTGCCGTAGTTGACCTTTAAATCGGTAATCTTCAGCATTAGAGCGGCACCTCCTCGCCCAGATAGGCCTTGATGACCTGCGGATTGTTCCGGATCTCCTCAGGCAGGCCCTGGGCGATCAGTTCGCCGTAGTCCAGAACGAGTATGCGCTCGCAGATCTTCATGACCAGACTCATATCATGCTCTATGAGCAGGATGGTCAGGTTGAACTCATCGCGGATGAACGTGATGAGCCGGCACAGGTCCTGGGTCTCCTGAGGGTTCATGCCGGCGGCGGGTTCGTCCAGCAGCAAAATCTGCGGGTTGCACGCCAGCGCCCGGGCAATCTCCAGCTTGCGCTGCTCACCGTAGGGCAGGCTGGCCGCCATCTCGCCGGCCTTGCTGTCCAGGTTGAAGATCTTCAACAGCGCCATGGCCCGGTCGCGGATGCTTTCCTCCTCCTTGCGGTACTTGGGCAGCCGCAGGATGGCCGACACGGAATAATAACGCACCGTGGGGTGAAAGCTCAGGCGGACGTTGTCCAGCACCGTCATGCGTTTGAACAGGCGGATGTTCTGGAATGTGCGCGCGATGCCGATGCGGGCAATCTGCCAGGCCTTCTGGTGACCCAACGAATGGGTCGTTTTGCCGTCGCGGCCGGTAAAAATGGCCGTGCCGGATGTGGGCGTATAGACGCCGGTCAGCATGTTGAATACCGTGGTCTTGCCAGCGCCGTTGGGGCCGATGAGCCCGATGAGCTCACCTGCCTCCATCTGCAGGTTGAACTTACTGACGGCTTTGAGGCCGCCGAAGGTGATGGAAAGATCCTTAATGTCAAGAATGGGCATTGTCGTTGCCTCCTTTGGCCGCGCGGCGCTCGCCCAGGCGGACGATTTGCCTCTTCCACCAGCGGGTCGACAGCAGCGTGTCGGTCAGCGCAAGCTCCTTGGTGCCCAGCAGGCCCTGGGGGCGGAAGATCATCATCAGGATGAGCAGCAGCGGATAGATCACCAGGCGATAGCTGGACAGCTCCAGCGGAAACTGCACGCCGCCCAGGTTGATCGGGATCGTGGGCAGATTGCGCAGCACCGTCTCCTGCAACAGCACCACGACAAAGCCTGCTGTCACCGTACCCGTAAGAGACCCGAGGCCACCGAACACGACGATGACCAAGAAGTCCATAGACTTCAAGAATGTGAAGCTGCCGGGGTTGAGATACCCATAGTGGCCGGCAAACAGCGACCCGGCGACGCCAGCCAGCAATGTGGACAGCGTAAAAGCGTAAACCTTGGTATAGTAGACATTGATGCCCATGGCCTCAGCGGCGATTTCATCGTCGCGCACCGACAGGATGGCCCTGCCATGGGAACTGGTCAGCAGATGGGTCAACGCCAGAATAGCCAGCACCATGAACAAGGACACCCATACGAAGTTGCTAAGCGTCTGGTTGCCAAGAAAGTTTGCGATGCTGGGGATGCCCATCATACCGGCGGCGCCACCGGTCAGCTTGTCCAGGTTCATCAGCACCACGCGGATGATCTCGCCAAAGCCCAGCGTCACGATGGCCAGATAGTCACCGCGCAGCTTGAGGGCCATGGAGCCGAAGATCAGGCCTATCAGTGCGGTGAACAGCGAAGCCAGCACCAACGCAGGAAACATCGGAAATCCGGCCTTGAGCATGATGGCCGTGCCGTACGCGCCCACGGCCATGAAGCCCGCGTGTCCCAGTACCAGCTGGCCGGACATGCCGGTCACGAGGTTCAAGCCCAGTGCCACGATGATGTTGATGCTGGCTGTGGTCAAAACGGTGGTCACATATTCGTTGAATACACCCAGCGACGCGAGGGCCACGATGACGCCATAGACGACGAGGATAAAAGCAACCTGCTTGCCCAGGCGTTGAAACAGACTTCCCTTGCTCTTCATTTCAACACCACCTTACACTTTCTCACGGGTCAGCTTGCCCAGAATGCCGGTAGGCCGCAGATACAGCACGATGATCAGGATGGCGAACACGATGCCATCCGCCCACAGCGATGATATATAGCCCTTGGTGAAGGACTCCACCAGACCGATCAGCAGGCCTCCAAGCATGGCGCCGGGCACGCTGCCGATGCCGCCCAACACCGCAGCGATGAAGCATTTAAGACCCGGCATGATGCCCATATAGGGGTTTATCTGCGGGAAGGAGAACGCGTAAAGAATGCCCGCGGCTGCGGCCAGCGCCGCTCCGATGGCAAAGGTGAAACTGATGACGAAGTCCACCGGGATGCCCATGAGCTTCGCAGCGTTCATATCAAAGGAAACAGCGCGCATGGCCTTGCCCATGCGGGTGTAATTGACGATGTAATTGAGCACGATCATCAGCACAACGGCGGTCAGCATGACGAACACATGCATCGGCGCGATGTGCAACCCCGTGGCATTTTTGATGCCCGCGCTGATCTGCTGGAACGGGTACAGGATCGCCTCCCCCAACTGCGGATATTGCCGCGGGTTGGGGCCGATGAAGGGCAGCGTCTTGCTGCCGTTTTCCAAGAACATGGAAACGCCGATGGCCGTGATCAGCGCATTGAGCCTGGGCGCGTTGCGCAAAGGCTTATAGCATGTTTTCTCCATAAAAATGCCAATGGCAGCGCAGCCGGCCATAGCCACCAAGAATGCCACCACACTCAGCCACAGCGGCATGGAGCTCCCCACCAGCACGAAGTAGGCCATGTAGGCGCCCAGCATCAGGATGTCTCCGTGGGCAAAGTTAATAAGCTTCACGATGCCGTACACCATCGTGTAGCCCAGGGCGATCAGCGCGTATATGCTGCCGATGGTGAGCCCTATGAAGAGATAATTAAGCAACTTTTCCATCGATCCACCTCTTACCCCTTGCACGAGGGAAGCGCGAAACACGATGTTCCGCGCTTCCCCTATCAAAAACTCAGTTTTTTAGCCTAGCCGATGCCATCACGGATCGACCGTGGCAAAGTACTTAGCGGCCAGCTTGCCGTCTTCACCCTTGACAAGGGTTACGATCACGGCGGACTTTACAGGGTTGCGGCTGGCGTCGAAGGAGATGCTGCCGGTGACGAACTTGCCTGTGACGGCCTTCATGGCGTCACGCACCTTGGCCTTGTCGGTGGAGCCGGCGGCGGTGATGGCCTTGGCCACGATCTGCATGGCGTCATAACCCAGAGCGGCCAGAGCGTTGGGAACCTCGCCATTGTAAGCCTTCTTATACTTATCGACGAAGGCAACAACATCCGGATCGGTGGCGCCGGGGTCATAGTGGTTGGAGAAGTAGGTGCCTACGGCTTCCAGACCAGCCACGCCGGTGATGCCGTCCCAGCCGTCGCCGCCCAGCAGGATCACATCGGCCATACCAGCGTCACGGATCTGCTTGGTGATCAGGGCGTTCTTGTTGTAATAATCGGGCAGGAAGATGACCTCAGGAGCGCTTTCCTTGACCTTGGAGATGATGACGGAGAAGTCCGCATCGTCCTTGGTGTAGGCTTCCTTGGCGGTGATGGTGCCGCCGCCGGCGGTGAAAGCCTTCTCAAACTCGGTGGCCAAACCCTTGGAGTAGTCATTGCCGTTGTCAAAGAGAATGGCGGCCTTGGTCTTCTTGAGGTTTTCTGTGGCGAACTTGCCGCATACAGTGCCCTGGAAGGGATCGATGAAGCAAGTGCGGTAGATGTAGTCGCCAGTCTTGGTGACTTCCTCGTTGGTGGAGGCGGTCGTAATCAGCGGGATGCCGTCCTTCTGGGCGAGAGGGGCGATGGCCAGCGTGCACTTGGAGGCCACGGAACCGATGATAACGTCGACCTTGTCCTGGGAGGTCAGCTTCTTGTAGACGTCCACGGACTTCTCAGGGGTGTTCTCGTCGTCAGCAAGGACGAGTTCAATCTGCTTGCCATTGACACCACCGGCCGCGTTGATCTCGGAGATGGCAATCTTGATGGCGTTGGACGTGGATACACCATACACGGAAACGTCGCCGGTCATGGGCATAATGGCACCGATCTTGATGGTGCCGCCGGAGGCGGCGGGGGCGGCGCTGGTTGCGGCAGATCCTGTGGGTTTGGCTGTCTGGCAACCGGCCAGAACCAGGCCCACCACCAGCGTGAGAACGACGGCCAAGGCGAGTGCGCGGGTCTTCTTCATGTACGTTTCTCCTCCTTGATTAGATAAATGGTGAAGAAATAGCATTCCCCGTGTGAACCGCCATTGCTTCACCATTTGTTATACAAGAAGCTATCACATCTTATGCATGATGTCAAGCATAAAGTATATTAAATATGAAGGAACAAACGCATCTTCTAGCAAAATAAAAGGAAAACAAGGATAGAAAACAGGTATTTCTTGCGGTTTGTCGCATGTAAGCGCATTTAAAGTTGCATTTTCATACTGCCTTGCTGGGGAAATTGCAAGCAGTACCTCCTAGAATATGCAAAGAGCCGCTTTCGCAGCGGCTCTTTCCTCATCGAGACGGTCCAGTATCTCTACTCTACTGTAATGACACTTACGGGGCAACCTTCGGCAGCCTCCTGTGCGGAGTCCTCGGCGCCGGCGGGCACCGCGTCCACATAAACCTCCGCCTTGCCGTCATCAGCCATGCGGAACACCTCGGGGCAGACTTCAGGGCATAGGCCGCAGGAAATGCAGCCATCCCGGTCGATGCTAGCCTTCATGGAAACACCTTCCTTTGCATTTGTTGGAGATAGTATAACCCACACTCCGGCCGGGAAACAGTATTCAAGGCTACATTTTTTTGATTGACCGATAATCGGTCCCTTTGATATGCTTAGAATATAAAACTATCTTGAAGGACGGAACCCATGAGACCCATTCAGATCGTCTGTGACAGCACCGCTGCCTTCACCACCGAAGAAATCCAGCGCATGGGGCTTGAGGTCGTTCCGCTGAGTTTTCAGTTCAATGGAGAGTCCATCGAAGAGGGCCTTCCGAACACATATCCTGCCTTTTACGAGAAACTTACCGCATCCAAAGCGTTTCCCACAACCTCACAACCGTCGGTCTCACGCTTTCAGGATGTGTTCGAGCAGGCACTGTCTTTGGGCCGGGATGTGGTAGCCGTGCTGCTGTCCGGCGGGCTCAGCGGTACCTGCAGTTCAGCGCAGGTAGCCGCGGAGCATACCGATCCCAGCCGCGTCACCGTCATAGATTCCCTGAGCGCCGTCGCTGGTTTGAAGAACCTGGTGACCGCCGCCTGGATGATCGCAGACACGGGAGGCACAGCAGCGGACATCAAGGCCATGGTCGAGGAGCGCGCCGGGCGCAGCGGCATCGTGTTCACCGTGGGTGATCTGCTGTATCTCAAGCGCGGAGGGCGCCTGAACAACTCGCAATACTTCGTGGGCAAGCTGCTCAACATATTGCCGCTGCTGACGCTGCGCGAGGGCAAAATCTACCCACAAGCCAAGGTCAAGGGCATAAAAGCCATGCTTTGCGCGCTGCAGCAGGCCGCGCCGGATCATACGCTGGGCATCACGCTGCTGCATATCAACAACCTGGATGCTGTGAACACGCTTCGCTGCCTGCTATTGGAGCGCTTCCCCGGTCTGACCATCGGTGTGGAGCCCATCAGCCCGGTCATCGGCTGCCACCTGGGGCCTGGCGCTCTGGGGTATTGCTTCCACTGGTAACCAGAACTCCACATGGATCATGCCGTCGCCGGCGTTGGGAAGATACACCTCCATCTCCGGCGCGGTGCGATGGCGCAAGCCGGATTGGGGAAGCCATCGCTCAAAGGCAAGCATCTCTGCTTCCACCAGCGCGTCGGGCATGGGGCCCTGGTTGCGAAAGATGGCCCACTCCCCCGCCGGTATGTGGAAGCTCTCATATCCATCCAGCGCTACACCTTCCGCCCCTATACAATAGTAGAAGTTTCGGACGGCCGGGTCCACGATCAGCGACACGCCCAGCACAGTGCCTCCCGTCACCGCGCCGGGCTGTCCATCCGTGGCCCGATAGAGAGCTTCCAGATATCCGCTATCCCCGCATTCATCCCAGAACCGCCCGAAAGGCTCGTTGCTGGGCACTTCACCGCCGATCCACGTCTTTCTGCCCGTTACACGGAAGCCTGGTTTTTGCTCCACCCTGATCTCTACCATCGCTGCACACCGCCTTTCACAAGATGATACAGAGCTTAGCAGCGAACCATCCAGTGGGCAAACCCCGCCTTTCGCCGCATCGTGCACCCCCATGCGCTGGGCCCGCCGGCACTCTTTACCAGTCCCTATGCCGTACGCTTGCAGCCCTTTGCTTGACATTAGGCGGCTTTTTCTGTATCATACACTCGTTCCAGGGCAGATTTGCTACGAGCATGTCTTTCCACGGAGGCAAAGTCGTTAGCGTTTCTAAACACCCACATCTGGTTTTTCCACATTTGCCAAAACCACTACATATTGTATTTTGTTGACATCTTTCTTACAGGTTGTTTACAGGTCGTTCATGGTTTGTTCACAAAGCTTGACTATACTCAAGTTGCAGTCAGCGATGGCGAAGGTCATCTGAGACGGCAGCAGTGCTTTTTCATTACAATCCTCCTTACTCCTGCCCGGTGTCACAGCCGGGCATCTTTATTTTCGCCGCCGGCACGGTGGTGCCGTCGGCGATCTGGAGCCCCTGTTAAGAGGATACGAAATCTCCCGGCGATAACCGTCGCCGGGAGATCATTTTTTGTCCGTCTCACTTTTACTTTTTGGGAACGGGAATCGCCTGCTGGCGGTTTTTTTGTTCGATTCTTTCTCGCATTCAGCTGCCTCCGCCGGATAAACCGGCTGTCGGCAACAAAGTGAGCAGTTCATCCTTGTTACACCCAAACAGTAAGAATAGTCTCAAGAATAGTTTAACAAGATGGGTGCCGAAGGTTTCCAAAGGGCGACCGGAAAGCCCTTTGGCCTTGGCGCAGGATGCGCTTCAGCCCAGCGTCGCCTTGTGCGGCTCTGCCGCACTCGCCGACCGGATGTCGGCGAGGCGATGCGCAGGTCACGCCCGCAGGCGTGAAATTCCTCCCTTTACTGTAAAGGTGCTTGAAAGTTACTGGCCTGCTGCTGCGCCACAGCATTCTTGCCCTTCTCTATGGCCTGCCCCTCATTGGGGCACAGCATCGCGATCAGCTGCTGCAGCTCACCGATGTGCTGGCGCTCCTCATCGGCGATGTGATGGAGCACCTTACGCACGCGTTCGTCGTTGGTGGATAACGCGTGAGCCTCGTACCCGATGACCGCTTCAAACTCATTGATGACATCCACCCGCAGCGCCTGCACCATATCATCCGGCGACACGCCCTGAGCGTTGCCAACAAAAGGATTACCCAATACAGCCATGATTGCCCTCCCATGTGTTTTGCCGGTAGCATGCGCAGGGGCTGGCAGTTTATGCAAGAAATGATTTGTTCATTTAGCGCGCCGGCGGATAGACCCGCTGCCCAAAGATGGCCGAGCCCACCCGCACCATCGTGGCGCCTTCCTCTATGGCGATCTCAAAATCGTGGCTCATGCCCATAGACAGGTGGCGCATCTGTATGCTGCCCGTGGGGTTGGCCGCCAGAGATTCGAAAAGCCCCCGCATATGGGCGAAAGCCGGGCGCACATGCTCGGGGTTTTCCACCGGCTGGGCGATGGTCATCAGGCCCAACACGCGGATGTGCTCCAGCGCACCAAGCGCCCGCACGAAATCCTCCGCCTGCTCTGGCGCCACGCCGGACTTGGTGGCTTCCGCCGAGATGTTGACCTGTGCCAGCACATCGGCCACACGCCCGGCACGCTGGGCGCGGCGGGCGATCTCTCTGGCCAGTTCCAGGCTGTCCACCGAGTGAATGAGCGCCGCGTATTGCACGGCGTCCCGTGCCTTGTTGCTCTGCAGGTGGCCGATCAGGTGCCACACGCAATCCGCCGGCAGTTCGCCGTGCTTGGCCAGCAGCTCCTGCACGCGGTTTTCACCAAAGTGCCGCAGGCCGGCGTCGTAGGCTTCGCGCACGCGGTCGGCCTCCACCGTCTTGCTCACGGCGATCAGCGTAACGGCCTGCGGGTCGCGCCCGGCCCTGCAGGCCGCGGCGTCCATGCGCTGGCGCACCATCTCAACGTTTTGGCGGATGTCCTGAGTTTCGCCTGCCATCGTCATCCTCCCATGGCGCTGTGTTCCTGCTGTTATGATAGCACAAAGCGACGCCTTCGCAAACCGCCGCGGGCCTTAGCCGTGGTATACTATATGAGTACATGCCTGAAACCGGGAGGTCACCATGAAGCTGCGCCAGCTCACCACATTGCTGCTGCTAGCCCTGCCGCTGTGCGCCTGCGGCCCTGGGCCTGGGGCTTCGGGGGCTACGCCCCTTACTGTGCCCAGCCCGAAGGCAACGGCTATACCCGCAGCCACACCCATCGCCACGGCTGCGGCAACGGCCACCGCCTCTCCCATCCCGGTTCCCTTCACCTACACGCCACGGGCCGACAGCCGGCTGCCAGAACCCCAATGGTCGGCGCTGCCCCAGTGGCATGGATTCAACATCAACCACCTGTGCGATATGTCCTACACCGACGGCGTCTTCGTGGAAAGGGAGTTTCGCCTGCTGGCGGAACAGGGCTTCAACTTCGCGCGCATCCCGCTGGATTATCGATTCTGGGCGCCCGGCGAGGACTGGGCCGGCGTGCGGGAGTCGCGGCTCAAGACGCTGGACAACGCCGTGGGCTGGGGCGCCCGGCACGACATCCACGTGAGCCTGGACATGCACCGTGCGCCGGGATATTGCGTGAACCCGCCGGCGGAGCCCGAGAGCCTGTGGACCAGCGCCGCCGCCCAGCGGGCTTGCGCCGCCCAATGGGCGATGCTGGCCCGGCGCTACCGTGATGTGCCCAACCGCAACATGAGCTTCAACCTGCTCAACGAGCCCGCCAACGTCAGCGCGCAGGATTATGAGAAAGTCGTGCGGCTGCTGGTGGAAGCCATTCGCGCCGAAGACCCGGACCGGCTGATCATCGCCGACGGGCTGGACTATGCCACAGTGCCGCTGCCACAGCTCAAGGATCTGCAGATCGCCCAGGCGCTGCACAACTACAAGCCCATGCAGGTGACCCACTACATGGCATCCTGGGTAGAGGGCGCCGATGCCTATCCCCCGCCCGCGTGGCCGCTCGTCAGCCTGTCCGGCTATCTCTACGGTCCCCGTCAGGCCGCCCTCGCGTCTCCCCTGACCATCGACGGCCCTGTAACGCAAGCCGCCAGGCTGACGCTGCACGTGAACCAGGTCAGCGATGTGGCCCACATGCAGGTGTTGTGCGACGGCCGGGTGGTCTTCGACGAAACCCTGCGCAGCACCGCCGACCCTGCCTCGTGTGAGAAGGTCATCTACGCCGAGCAGTGGGGCATTTACCAGAACATCTTCAACCGCGACTACACCGCCGACATACCCGTGGGTACACAGAAGATCGAAGTGCGCTTGAAGGAAGGCGACTGGCTGACGCTGACACAGATGGCGTTGACCTTTCCCGACGGCACAGCGGCGACCGCCGCGTTCACGGGGCAGGAATGGGGCGTTCGCACACCGGGCTTTCGGCTGCAAGGCGGTGACCTCATGCCCGATGCCAATGCCGAGACGATGGACCGCGCCTGGCTGAGGGAACAGCTGCAGCCCTGGGTGGATTTGAAGAACAGCGGCGTGGGCGTCATGATCGGCGAATGCGGGGTTTACAACCAAACGCCCCACGACGTAACGCTGCGCTACATGGCCGACGCCATGGCGGTGTACCGTGAATGCGGATTCGGCTGGGCTGTGTGGGAGTACTTCGGCAGCTTCGGCATCTTCAACAGCCAGCGCAAGGATGTGTCCTATGAGAAGGTTGAAACCGGCGTCCTGCTCGACAGGAAGTTCTACGAAATCGTAAAACCGTGAAGGACGCAGAACAAGCAAGGCAACCGCCTTGCTTGTTCTGTATTTTCAACCGCTTTCGCTTCCCATTAGCACATGTACAGAGTGGGTCTCACCGTCGCCGCTCAGGTGCACGGCGTGGTCAGCCTGGGCGCGGCCATCCACGATGACCTGGCGCACGCCGCGGCACACGCCCCGGGCGTTTTCCACGTGGATGATGTACAGCGTCTTGCCGTGGCGGTATTCCATGTTGTATTCCCGCCAGATGGCCGGTATGCAAGGCTGTATCAGCAGCTTGTCGCCGCGCACACACAGCCCAAGCAAATATTCAATGGCCACGCGGTACATCCATGCCGACGAGCCGGTGTACCATGTCCAGCCCCCCCGCCCAACCAGCGGCGGCACCGAATAGACGTCCGCCGCCAGCACGTAGGGCTCGGCCTTGTAACGGTCCTTGCCCATGGGCGTGCCGCTGTGCTGTATCGGGTTGAGCAGATACAGCAGCCGCCAGGCCATGTCTCCCAGACCCATCTGCGCGTAAGCCCATACGGCCCATATGGCGCCATGGGTATACTGGCCGCCGTTCTCGCGCACGCCGGGCAGATAGCCCTTGATGTAGCCTGGTTCCAGCGCCGTGTTGGCGAAGGGTGGCCACAAAAGCCGCACGATGCCTTCCTCAAAACTGACGAGGTTCTTCTCCAGCGCCTGCATGGCGATCTCCACACGGCCGGGCTCCATGCGGCCGTTGATGGCCGCCCAGGATTGGGAAATGCAATCGATGCGGCATTCGTCGTTGAGGGCGCTGCCCAACGGGGTGCCATCATCAAAGAACGCCCGGCGATACCACGCGCCGTCCCAACCGGCTTCCTCCACGGCGCGTTCGAAGGCGGCGGCGGATTCTTGCAGCTCGGTGGCGTCCTCCCGCATGCCTTCCTGCGCCAGCACCTCGGCGAAGCGCCGCTGCACATACGAAAGGAAGAGGGCCAGCCACACGCTTTCGCCGCGGCCCTCGTCGCCCACGGAGCTCATGGCGTCGTTCCAGTCGCCGGTGCCCATCAGCGGCAGGCCGTGCTCCCCGGCGCGGGCGGCGCGGTGCAGCGCCCGCAGGCAGTGCAGGA
>JAEZSC010000198.1 GCA_023422005.1 Bacillota bacterium
TACCACTGTGAGGTGCGGCATTGTTTGAAGCCCTGCGAAAACCGTTTGCCTCCGATGGCGCCCGCTCGGCGCTTCTGAGCATCGACTCCATATTGCCCAGCTCCTGGCAGCCGCGGCGCACCTTTGATGACGATGCGCTGGGCCAGCTGGCAGACAGCATTCGCCAGTTCGGCCTGATGCAGCCCATCACCGTTCGCGCGACCTCCGGCAGCCGCTATGAGCTGATCGCCGGCGAGCGGCGGCTGCGGGCCTGCCGCATGCTGGGTGAAAGCCACATCAAGGCCACAATTCTGCACGTGAGCGACGCCGAAGCGGCGCTGATGACGATGGCGGAGAATTTGCAACGGGAGGACTTAAGCTTCTTTGAGGAGGCCGAGGGCTACCGCCGGCTGACCGAGGAGCTGCGCCTGACCCAGCAGCAACTGGCCGACAAGCTGGGCCGGCAGCAATCCACGATCGCCAACAAGCTGCGCCTGCTGCGCCTGACGCCGGAAGTGCGCGACGCCGTGACCCGCCATAGCCTCTCCGAGCGCCATGCCCGGGCGCTGCTGCGCCTGCACGATGAGGATGAGCAGCTTTCGGTCATCGACTCCGTGGTTCTGGGCAACCTAAACGTGCAGCAGACCGAAGAGCTCGTGGACCGCCATGTCAACAACCTGCTGACCATCGAAAAGGCCCAGTCCAAGCTGATGCCCACATTCTCCCGGGCGTGGAGGGACTGGAGACTGTTTGCCAACACGATGAAAAGCGCCGTGGGAGAGCTGCAGGCCTCGGGGTTGGACGCACAATTCGTGCTCAATGACGTGGGTCCGTATGTGGAGATGAAGGTCGTGATACCCAAATCCAGGACATAGCACTCTTCCTTATTCCTGTATAAGAGGCAACGGAAGCCGTATCTCCGTCCTCCGTCAGCCATATTCCGTTCAGGATATTTTACGACATAAAACACCACTTTTCTATCTTTTGTGTTATACTGATTCCAATATCTTATTTATATTTTCGGAGCTTGCCATGCACGAGCAACACCGCGAACGCCTCAAGGTGCGTTTTCTATCCGAAGGGATGGACAGCTTCGATCCCCTCCAGGCGCTGGAGCTGCTGCTCTTTTACGCGCTGCCCCGCCGCGATACCAATCCCATCGCCCATCGGCTTATGGAACGCTACGGCTCCTTCTCCGCCGTGCTGGACGCCGACCCGCTGGACCTGGAAAAAGTGGAGGGCATGGGGCCCAACTCGGCGCTGCTGCTGGCGATGATGAAGCCGCTGTGGAGGCTGTACCGACGGGACAGCTCCCAGCACGGCATGCCCATGGACAACTATCGCGCCGCCTGCGCCTTTTCCATCGACCTTTTCGCCGGGCGCACCAAGGAAGCGCTGTTCATGCTGTGCCTGGACCCCAGCTGCCGGCTGATCCGCGAGGTGCTGCTGCACGAGGGTACCGTCAATGAGGTATCGGTGCACCCGCGCACAATTGTTGAGTCTGCGCTGCGCAACAACGCCTCTCAGGTCATCCTCGTGCACAACCACCCATTGGGGCAGCTGGAGCCCTCGGGCAACGATCTGATCTTCACGCGCAAGCTGGCCATCGCTCTCTCCGCCATCGGCATCTCCATGGCCGATCACATCATCGTCAGCGGTGAACAGGCCTACAGCTTCGCCCACGAAGGCCGCATGGAGCGCATCCTACGTGAGGTGGAGGTGCGCATCACGATGGATGTTACAGCCTATCTCAACGGCCAAAGCGCCCCGGCGGGCACAGCGATACCGCTGAGTGCCCACCAAAACCGATATCAATTTTAGGACCAATTGGTCGATCGTTCCCCTAGGTATAGCACCTCTCCTTTCCGGCAATACTGATCACATATACGGAGAGGAGAATGTTGGAATGATACGCAATTTGTTCCAGGGCGCCCGCCGCAGGCCAGGCCGGGAGGCTGCCGATCCTGCTTGCATGATGAACGCGGAGGGCGAATATACCGACGGCGCCCGCCGGGCCTTGCGAGAGCTGCAGTCCGCCGAGCAATATTTCAACTCCATCACCGATCCCGACCTCATCGAATACGCGCTGTACGAGATTGAGGCGGCGAGGCGCAAATACGAATACATGATACGCAAGCTGCGCAGCGGAGAAGCGGCTTATGAGTCCGCCTGCCCGTCCATGCAGAACGAGGCCATGCAATAACCCACACGCATATTGGCGATTCACCATGGATATACATGACATGGAGGGATCGCCATGTCTGTACCGATCCAGATGATACTGGCCTATGCGCTGGGGCTGCTGGCGCTGTATGCTTTCGGGTGGCTGCTCCTGGTGCCGTTCAAGTTCCTCTATCGGCTGCTGCTCAATGGGCTGATGGGCGGGCTGCTGCTGCTGACTTTGAACCTGCTGCGCGACAGCATCGGGTTTGCCCTGGGCATGAACCCGATCACAGCGATGATCGCGGGATTGCTGGGGGTGCCGGGGGTGGCTTTGATATTGTTGTTTCCGGTGTTGACCGGGGGTTGAGGTTTTTGACTCTCATAAAAGCGGCTCGTCATCCTGCGGGCTGCTTTTGGTTTTGCTTGGATGTAGGACACAATATGGCTGCTGGCGCAAACCGTACTGTCCTTCTGAACGCAGTGAAGAATCTCCCCTTGAACATTGCCATTCTAAAGATGGGTGCCGAAGGTTTCCAAAGGTCTGGCCGGAGCCTGCGGCTCCTGCTCGACCATGCATCCTGGGCGATCGGAGACCTTTGGCGTTAGCGCAGTATGCATTGCCCCGCCTTGCGGCAACGTCGGCCTTAGCCGATGTGAGAGCAAGGCGCTGCTGCACATGGTGCAGCAAAGGGCGCTGTAGCCCAGCGTCGCCTTGTGCGGCTCTGCCGATGCGACAGCAAGCCGTAGGCTGTGAGAAGCACAGCGGGGCGATGCGCAGGTCGCGCCGGGGTGCGAAATCCTTTCCTCTGTTTTTATTATGCATAAACTCACGAGTCCTTGCGTATGGATATTAACTTATTGATCCGTATTCGTCGTAGGGCCTGTGCATCTGTGGAAAACCGCGAAACGTGGCTGAATCCAGCCAAAGTCGAGAGCACCCTCTCTGTGGAAAGCGGTGGATAAATCGACAGAAATCGTCTGCCTCTTCCCGCCGATTGGGCAATACCGCCGCGTAACCGCCCGAAAGAGCGATTTGATGGCCCTGAGAACGGAGATATCCGCCGGGATATCCCAAGATTCATACAAGCTGTGCACCATCTGTCGCGCACAAATCGCCACACTTTTCCCACAGCCCGTGTATAAAAGCAACTTTTTGGCCTTTTGCTGGCAGGTTTCTGTTGAAAGCGCTGTGTATATTGTTAAAATAGGCTTATCTTTGTTCAGGGAGAATACGCCCCATGCTGGATAAGTCTCTGGAATACCGCAATTTGCTGATGCGACGCCCCGCCGGCGCGCCCATTCCCGAAGCCATACTGCCGCCGGGATATTCGTTCTCGCTGTATCAGCCGGGCGACGAGACCCACTGGGCGCGCATCGAGACCGCCGTGCTGGAATTTGACGACGAAACCCAGGCGTCGGATTGCGTACGGCGGGATTATCTGGACTTCCACGGCGAATCCAGCCGGCGCATGCTGTTCATCCGCGAACCCGGCGGCCTGCCGGTGGCCACGTTCACCGCGTGGTGGCAGTACACCGGCCAGTGCCGTGACCCATGGGTGCACTGGGTGGGCGTGCACCCGGAGCACCAGAGCCGCGGCTTGGGCCGGGCCATCGTGGCCCAGGGCGTACGCCTGATGGCGGACATCGAGGGCGACCGGGATTTCTACCTGCACACCCAGACCTGGAGCCACCGGGCTGTGGGGCTGTATCTGTGGGCGGGCTTTCGCTTTCTGCCCGACGGGCAGAGTGCCGGCGGCTCCCCCAATGAAAACGCCGTGGGGCTGGAAGTCCTGCGCCGGGCGGGGATCACGTATTCGGACGCGTTCTAGCGTGATGCAGGTTCCTTTGTTCTTTGGTCGTTCTGGACCCTGCCGCCAAGCGTTCCGTTCTTGCTTCCAGCGCCGGCGGTGCTTTCTATGTCCCGGTAACTATGGTAAAATATAAACACTATGTTTTGGAGGGCCAGTATGAAACGATATCCGCCCATCAGCCCCAAGATGCCCCACCTGATCCACGGCGGCGATTACAACCCCGACCAGTGGATCGCGACCAAGGAAATCTGGAAAGAGGATATGCGTCTGGCCAAACTGGCCGGCATCAATTCACTGTCCATCGGCATCTTTTCCTGGGTGTCACTGGAGCCTGAGGATGGCCGATACACCTTCGAGTGGATGGACGAGGTCATGGATATGCTGGCCGACAACGGCATGGTGGCCGTGCTGGCCACGCCTTCCGGCGCGCGCCCGGCTTGGATGAGCCAGAAATACCCCGAGGTGCTGCGGGTCAATGAGGACCGGCATCGCATCCTGCACGGCCAGCGCCATAACCACTGCTATACGTCGCCGGTGTACCGGCGCAAGGTCCGAGAGATCAACACCTTGCTGGCCCAGCGCTATAAGGATCACCCTGCCCTGGGCATCTGGCACCTTTCCAACGAATACGGCGGCGAATGCCACTGCGAGCTGTGCCAGCAGGCCTTCCGCGATTGGCTCAAGGCCCGTTACGGCACGCTGGACAACCTTAACCAGCGCTGGTGGACGGCTTTCTGGAGCCACACCTACACCGATTGGTCCCAGCTGGAATCCCCTTCCATGCGCGGCGAGTTTTCGGTGCACGGGCTGGAGCTGGCGTGGAAGCGTTTCGTGACCGAACAGACCGTGGATTTCATGAAAGCCGAGGCTGCGCCGCTCAAGGAGATCACGCCGGACATCCCGGTCACGACCAACATGATGGGCTTCTACGATGGCCTGAATTATTTCCGGCTGTCCGAGGAGCTGGACATCGCCTCCTGGGACAACTACCCGCTGTGGAGCACCACCGACAAGGACATCGACGTGGCTTCCATGGCCAGCTTTCTGCATGACTTCTGCCGGGGCTTAAAGGACGGCAAGCCGTGGATGCTCATGGAAAGCTCGCCCTCGGCGACCAACTGGCAGCCCGTGGGCAAGCTGCGCCGCCCCGGCGGCCACAAGCTCTACAGCTTGCAGGCAGTCGCCCATGGCAGCGATACTGTGCAGTATTTCCAGTATCGCAAGTCCCGCGGCAGCGCCGAGAAGTTCCACGGCGCGGTCGTTGATCATGAGGGCAGCGAGAACACCCGCGTGTTCCGCGAGGTTGCCGACACCGGCGCGCTGATGAAAAAGCTGGACGACATCGTGGGCTGCACGACGCATTCCCAGGTCGCTATTGTCTACGACGTCGAGAACCGCTGGGCTCTGAAGGCCGCCGCGGGTTTCAAGCGCGACAAGAAATACGTGGAGACGCTGCTCAGCCATTACAAGCCCTTCTGGCAGGCCGGCGTGTCCGTGGACATCGTGGATTCTACGAAGCCGCTGGACGGTTATAAATTGGTCGTCGCGCCGATGCTGTATATGCTGCGCCCCGGCATGGCAGAGAAGCTGGATGCCTTCGTGCGCGCCGGCGGCACGTTGGTCACAACATACATGAGCGGCTATGTGGATGAGGACGACCTGTGCTTCCTGGGCGGCTTCCCCGGCCCGCTCAAGGAGACGCTGGGCGTGTGGTGCGAGGAGATGGATTCCCTGCCCGACGGCGAGAGCCGCGCGGTCAAGTATGACGGCCAGGAATATCTGGCCCATGACTTCTGCGAGATCATCCACCTGCGCGGCGCCCAGGCCATGGGCGTGTATGATGAGGACTTCTACGAGGGCATGCCCGCGGTCACCCGCAACGCCGTGGGCAAGGGCGAAGCGTGGTTTGTGGCCGCTCGGTTGGACGCCTCCTTCCAGCGGGACTTCTTCTGCCAGCGCCTGCAGCAGCTGGGCATCATGGGCACGCTGGAGGCCGAGCTTCCCGCCGGCGTCACCGCTCAAACGCGCACCGACGGCCAGCACGAGTTCGTGTTCGTAATGAACTTCCTGGCAAACGGCGCCACCGTGGATGTGGGCCAAGGCGGCGTGGACATGGAAACTGGCAAGCCGGTATCCGGCGAAGTAGAGCTGCCCCCCCGCGGCCTATTAATCTATAAACGATAAATAATAAAATCTTACATGAGAAGGATAGAAGGAACCCGGCGGCGGTTCACCCGACGGAGGGAAACTTAAAAAGCAAGCACAAGGTAGGCAAAAGAACTCGCCAACAGGCGAAATAGCGTTCCAAGAACTAGGTATGAGACTATGAACCCGAGTATCGCCCGGCGACATGTGCGGTGGGCGATAACGAAAAGTCAAGAACAAGTCGTCTGAATCGCGGCCGATGCCGCAGCATCGGACGCGAAAGGGAAAATGGCTTATCGCGCGCTGTATCGAAAATACCGGCCCAGGCTGTTCGAGGACATCATCGGGCAGCCCGGCCTCGTGCAGGCGCTGCGCTCCCAGGTGGACGCAGGCAGGGTCAGCCATGCCTATCTCTTCAGCGGCCCCCGGGGCACCGGCAAGACTTCGGCGGCCAAGGTGCTCTCCCGGGCCATCAACTGCGAGAACCCCCAACACGGCGAGGCCTGCGGCCGCTGCCGGCCGTGCACGGAGTTGGGCGCCGACACCAATATGGACATCGTGGAGATCGACGCCGCTAGCAACAACTCGGTGGACAAGGTCCGCGAGATGCTGGAGAACGTCAAATACATGCCCGCCGTGGGCCGCTACCGCGTCTACATCGTGGACGAGGTGCACATGCTCTCCACGTCGGCCTTCAACGCGCTGCTCAAGACGCTGGAGGAGCCGCCGGCCCACGTCGTGTTCATACTGGCTACGACAGAACCCCACAAGCTGCCGGCCACGGTGCTTTCCCGGTGCCAGCAGTTCGCCTTCAAACGCATCGGCGCGGGTCAGATGGCCGAGCTGCTGGCCGGTGTGCTGGCCCGCGAGGGCGGCGAGGCCGAGCCCGAGGCGCTGAACGCCATCGCCCGGGCCGCCGACGGCGGCATGCGCGACGCCCTGAGCCTGTTGGACCAGTGCCTGTCTCTGGGCGAGGGCCGCGTGACGCTGCCCCAGGTGCTAAGCCTGCTGGGCGCTGCCGACAGCGGCTACTTCTTCGAGCTGGCCGACAGCATATTGGGCGGCGACACCGCCCGGGCCGTGGAGCTGCTGGACCGCTTCTTGAACGACGGCGGCGACATCAAGACCTGGGCCACGGACCTGTGCCGGCACCTGCGGGATGTCTACATTGCCGCCTTCGCCCGCGACGTGGCCGCGGCGCTGGATGTGGATGCCGACACCGCCGGGCGCTTTGCGGCTCAGGCCAAGCGCTTTGCCCCCGGCGACACCTTGCGGTCGCTGGGCGTGCTCAGCGACCTGGAGGGCTCGCTGCGCTACGCGGCCAACCCCCGGATACTGGCGGAGGTCGCCATGTTCCGCTGTGTGCGCGCCGAGAAGGCCGCCAGCTATGAAGCGCTGCTGACGCGCCTGGAACGTCTGGAAGCGGCATTAAGCGCAGGTGTGGCAATCAGCGCTCCCCCACAGCCGGAAGTCGTCCACGGCGCTGTAGAGAGGCCACAGGCCCCTTCCCACACCAAGGATGCCCCGCCCGCTGCCTCTGCTCCTGCCGACGTGCCCCCGTGGGAGGAGGCTCCCCCGTGGGACGAAGCGCCGCCGCCGGAGCTGCCGCCGCAGGAGGCTCCACCCCAAAGAGGTGCCCCCGGTCAGAGTGCCAGACCCGCCCCCGCGCCGCAGCCGCGCCGGGAGGAGCCCCGCGAGCAGCCTCGCGCCACGGCGCCGGCAGCCGCTCCCGCGCCAGCCAAGCAGCAGGCCGACATGCCCGAGACCGCCGGCAGCCGCGCCGCCAACAAGCTGTGGCAGACGGCGCTGGAGCACATGCGCAGCCAGCCTTCCTTCATGAGCCTGGTGGGCCTGGCTGCCAAGGGCAAGGGCATCGCCTATGACGACGATACGCTCACGCTGCTGTTCGCTCCCAACGACGAGGGCACCATCGCGATGCTGGGCGAAGCCAAGCGCATGGATAAGATGCGGGCCGTGCTGGAGAAGATCGTGGGGCGGCCGGTGGCGTTGCGCTTCCAGACCAAGGAATGGTCCGAGGCGGAGCAGCGCTTCATCGAGCAATCCATGGCGGCCATCCCCAAGGGGATTTCCGTTACCATTGAAAAGGATTAGCAGCAGGAGTTGCGGGAAGTTATGGCTTCTCCTCGGAGGGGAAGGCAAGTAACCGCGGTTTCATTCGGAAAGAGCAAACCCGATCATAGAATATACAACACCACTTCGCGGCGAAGATCGCCAGCGAAACAAGGAGGATTATTACTATGCCAAAACCGAATTTCCCCATGGGCGGCGGCAACATGCAGCAGCTGATGCGCCAGGCCCAGAAGATGCAGCAGGACATGGCCCGGGTGCAGGCCGAACTGGAGGAAAAGGAAGTGACCGCCAGCGCCGGCGGCGGCGCCGTCACCGTGGTCGTGACCGGCAAGAAGGTCCTAAAGTCCATCACGATCAAGCCCGAGGCCGTGGACCCCGAGGACGTGGAGATGCTCCAGGACATGGTGCTGGCCGCCGTGAACGAAGGCCTGCGCATGGCCGGCGACATGGCCGAGGCCGACCTGGCCCGCGTCACCGGCGGCATGGGGATGCCGGGTCTGTTTTAAATGAGCGCCTATCTGGAGCCGCTGGCGCGGTTGTTGAACGCACTGAGCAAGCTGCCCGGCGTGGGCAAGCGCTCTGCCGCGCGGCTGGCCTATTACATTCTGGAGCAGCCCGAGGCCGACGTGCGCGAGCTGGCTGAGGCCATATACCGCGCCCGGCGGGATGTGCACCATTGCAGCGTGTGCGGCAACTACACCGCCGAGGACATGTGCGGCCTTTGCCTGGACGACCGGCGGGACCGCTCCTGCATCTGCGTCGTGCGCGACCCCCGGGACATCGCCGCAGTGGAGCGCTCCGGCAGCTACCACGGTCTGTACCATGTGCTGCACGGCGTGATATCCCCCAATGAGAACCGGGGCCCCGAGGACATCCATATCAAGGAGCTGCTGATGCGCCTGGCCGACGGCGCCGTGCGCGAGGTCATACTGGCCACCAACGCCGACCTGGAGGGCGAGGCCACGGCTCTCTACATCGCCCGGCTCATCAAGCCCCTGGGCATCATCGCCACGAGGCTGGCCCAGGGCATACAGGTCGGCGGGGATCTGGAGTATGCCGATGAGGTGACGCTGGCAAGGGCGTTGGACAATCGCAGAGAAATGTAGAGCCCTGCCTTTTCAAGGCTATCACGTTTCATCATTAATTAAATGGGTCCGAAGGTTTCCAAAGGGCGATCGGAAAGCCCTTTGGTCGCGCCCGATGGCGCGAAATCTTGACCGT
>JAEZSC010000052.1 GCA_023422005.1 Bacillota bacterium
GGAGTGGCAGCATGGCGGAAATGGATATCTACAGCGAGATGGCCGAACGCACCGACGGCAATATATATGTAGGCGTTGTCGGCCCGGTGCGCACCGGCAAATCTACATTCATCCGGCGCTTCATGGATTTGATGGTGCTGCCGGAGATGGAAGAGTCGTGGCACAAGGAACGCCTGGTGGACGAATTGCCCCAAAGCGGCGGCGGACGTACCATCATGACCACGCAGATCAGCTTTGTGCCCAGCGAGGCTGTGGAGGTCAACCTCTCTGAAAACGCCCGCTGCCATGTTCGCATGGTGGATTGCGTGGGCTACATGGTGGAAGGCGCCTACGGCGACACCGAGGACGGCCAGCCCCGCATGGTGCGCACGCCATGGCATGAAGAGGAGGTGCCCTTCTCCATCGCAGCGGAAACCGGCACGCGCAAGGTCATCGGCGACCATAGCACCATCGGGTTGGTCGTGACCACCGATGGCACCATCACCGACATTCCCCGATCCGGCTATGTGGCCGCCGAGGAGCGCGCCGTGAACGAGCTCAAGGCGCTGGGCAAGCCCTTCATCGTGCTGCTCAACAGCCGTGTGCCGGATTCCGATGCTGCCGGCGAGCTGCGGGCGGATCTGAGTGCCAAGTATGGCGTACCGGTGCTTAGCATGGATGCGCTGCACATGAGCCGCGAGGACGTGCAGGCGGTCATGAAGACGGTGCTCTACGAGTTCCCGATCCGCCAGATGGATTTCGAGATGCCCACGTGGGTCAAGTCGCTGCCCTGGGGACATTGGCTGGTGGATTTCGTTGTGGAACTGGTCAAGGAGGCCGGCGCGGCCATCGCCAAGGTAAAGGACTATGAGCGCATGGTGGAGGCCTTTGACGAGGCCGACAACATTGAGACGCTCAAGGTGCAAAGCATACACCCCGGCAGCGGCATTGTGGAGATGGAGATCATACCCCAGGCCAGCCTGTACTACCGGCTGTTGAGCGAGGAGAGCGGGCTGGAGATTACCGACGAAGCTTCGCTCATGGGCATCATCTATGACCTGGCCCACGGCAAGCGCGAATACGACCGGCTGTCCAACGCCATCAACTCGGTGCGCGAGACCGGCTACGGCCACGTGCGCCCCGGCATAACGGACATTCATCTGGACGAGCCCGAGCTCATGCGCCATGGAGGCCGCTGCGGCGTGCGCTTCCGGGCCACGGCCTCCAGCCTGCACCTGATCCGGGTGGACCTGGCAACCGAGGTCACGCCGATCATCGGCTCCGAACGCCAGACCGAGGACTTCCTCAACCGCCTGAAGGCCGACTATGAGCGTGACCCGAACTCACTGTGGAAGACCGACTTCTTCGGCCAGACGCTGTATGACATGGTGGGCGAAGGCTTGAGCCACAAGACTGCCAACATGCCGCTGAACGCTCAGACCCGCATGCGCAACGCGTTGACGAAGATGGTTAATGAGGGGAAGAACAATCTGATTTGCATCATCTTCTAGTTAGGTGTCGACTTGACTCCTTCCTCTGCTTATGGGGAAGGAGTTTTTTCTTAATGGTTTCGCGTCTGCGGACGCGACCAAAGGGCTTTTCGATCGCCCTTTGGAAACCTTCGACCCCATCTGTGAATTAAAAATGTCATTGTTTGACTAAGACGACAGCCCTACCTAACCGCTCCTATGTAGGGCAAGGGCTCTGCCCTTGCCGCCCTCGTCGTGCCTTACTGCATTGAAACGATGCTGGCAGGTGCGAGTGTGAGGCTTTGCCACTCCTTTAAGCAAAGCCTTGCGCCCACAGCGCTGTTGCAATCTGATCAGTATCTCCCTCCCACGGTGACGGGGAGGCTGGCCGCGCCTTATAGGCGCTGCTCGCCCATGCATCCTGGGGGTTGGGGAGAGGACTCCAGTGGTTATCCCAACTGCTCCAGCGCTTCCCATACGCCCGAAATATCCTTGCACACGGCGTCGGCGCCGGCCTGCAGCAGCCGCTCGCTGGGGAAGGATGTCTCCACTGCCACACAGCGCATGCCCGCGGCCCGGGCAGCGGCGATGCCGCTCAGGGCGTCCTCTACGACAACGCAATGCGCGGGTTCCACGCCGCAGCGCTGCGCCGCCAGCAGGTAGCCGTCCGGCGCGGGCTTTTTATTGGTCACGTCGTCGCCGCTGACCAGGGCGGCGAACAGGCTTTCGGCGATGCCGGCGGCGGCCAGGTTGGCTCGCACCTTGATCAGATCCGCGGCGCTGGCCAGCGCGCAGCGCAGGCCGGCAGCCTGCAGGCGCATAAGCGTTGTCAAGGTGCCGGAGTACACTTCGATTTTGTCCTTCACGATGTCCATATAGATTTCATAAACACGGTGCTTCATTTCCACTCGATAGGGCACACCGTGTAATTCGGCCACTCCGCCGATGAAGCGGTCCTCACCCATGCCGGTGAAAGCGTGAAAGTCCTCCCACCGGGCCTGCACGCCAAATTCCTTCAAGCCCAATATGCCGGCCTCAGTGATCACAGGCTCGCTGTCCACCAGCACGCCGTCCATGTCAAACAAAATCGCGTGAATATCCTTCATATGTACCTCTCATATTATCCATAATACTTCATTTAGTCACTTGTATCGTGTGCCGCGACATAAACTCGACACACTTCTCCCATAATAAAGAAACGTGCGCACATTTTCAAGCGGAGCCTTGAAACCCAAGCGTCATGTGTGGGGTATATTGGCGCGCTGCGTTAGGGAAAATGTATTTGCAGTATCCCGTTGTTGTGAATGGAGTGGCTTATGGATATTGGAATAATCGCCCTCTTGCTGGTGCTGTTCGTCATCCTGGCGGCGCTGTTGCTGTTCGTGTCGCGCAAGAGCGGCGCCCAGCCGCAGAAGACAGCGGTGCAGTTGGACAGCGAGAGCATCCGCGGCGTGGCGGGCAGCCTGGCCCGCAGCCATAAAGCCGAGCCCGGCCGGGACCGCTTCTCCCAGGCCATGCTGGCGGCAGCCGCCGCGGACATCCGCAAGGCTCGCGCGGCGCTGGCCGCTGTGCCCGAGGATGAGAACCTGGCTCCCGCCGGGCGGTGGCTGCTGGACAATATCTATATGATCGAGCAGGAAATCTTCCGCGTGAAGAACATGCTGCGCAACGGGCCCTCCAGCCTGCCCATCATCAAGAGCGAGGGCTGCCCCCGGGTATGTTGGATTTCTGACAACCTGTTAAGCTACACCAACGGCCGGCTGGACACCGATACGCTGGCGCTCTATCTCAACGAATACCAGAAGAAAACGCCGCTGACGCTCAAGGAGCTGTGGATACTGCCGGCCTTCCTGCGCTTGAGCGTGCTGCGGCGGGTGGCGGAGGTGTCCGTCGCGTGCAACGACAACCAGTCCCAGTGGGAAGCCGCCGAGGTGATGGCCGAATTCATCGCCACCACGCCCGGTGACGAGGCGGCTTGGCTGGCCCGCAGCCGCAAGAACCCATGGATGCGCCGCGACGGCATGGGCGGCGCTTTTCTGGAGCGGCTCAGCGTACGGCTCATGGAGCAAGGCGAGGGTGCCGCGCAGCCGCTGAAGTGGCTGGACCAGATCCTTAGCGAGCGGGGCTTCATCCTGGAAGACCAGATCGCCAGCTCCCACCACCGCCAAGGCGCGGAAAAGCAGCTCATCAGCAACTGCATGGATAGCCTGCGCTATCTGGATGCGCTGAACTGGCTGGATCTGTTCCGCCAGGTCAGCGTTGTGGAGCGCACACTGATGGAAGACCCGTCCGGCGTCTACAAGCGCATGGACGAGCCCAGCCGGGGCTTGTACCGCCGCCGGGTGGAGGCGTTGGCTGCTCGCTGGCATGTAAGCGAGCTGCACCTGACGCGCCTGGCCGTGCAGTGCGCCGCCGAGCGGGCGGGCTCAGCCTATGAAAAGGAAAATCATATTGGGTATTACATCGTCGGCGAGGGGCTGAAATTTCTGGCCGGCAAGCTCAAGGGCCGCCGCTTTCAGCTGGACAACCGGTTCAAGCAATGGCTGTATGGCGGGTCCATATGGCTGAGTGCGGCGGTGCTGGCGGCGGCGCTGGGCTATCTGCTGCCGGCAACGGTCGTCATGCGGGTGCTGGTGGGCCTGGCGGCGCTGCCGGTGTTCACCAAGGCTACGGTGTTCCTGGTTAACGAGATCGTCAAGCGTACTGTGCGCAGCGAGGTCATCCCGGCCATCGACCTGAAGGACGGTGTGCCCGACGAAGGGCGCACGCTGATCGTGATACCGGCGCTGGTGACCAGTGTTGCACGCATTGAGGCGCTGATGGCCCAATTGGAAACGCTGTATCTGCGGCACGGCGGTAAGAACCTGCGATACACGCTGCTTGCGGATTTCAAGGACAGCCGGGAGCCGGATCCCGATGGCGACGCTGCGCTGCTGAGCGCAGGCCAGGCAGCAGCGGCGGCGTTGTGCGAGCGCTGGGGTGCAGGCTTGTTCCACTTTCTGGCGCGAGACCGCCGCTTCAACGGTGCCGAAGGCGTGTACATGGGCCCTGAGCGCAAGCGCGGCGCCATACTGGCCTTGAACCGGCTGCTGCTCAGCGGCGATGCCGGCGAGTTCACAGGCCTGGAGCAGAGGCTGGCCAGCCTGGATGGCGTACGTTTTGTGCTGACGCTGGATGCCGATACCGAGCTGCCCCATGAGGCCGCAGCCCGGCTCATCGGCATGATGCTGCACCCGCTCAATGCCGCCGAGATCGTGAACGGCGTTGTCCGGCGCGGCTATGGCATCCTGCAGCCCCGGGTGGAGCTGGCCACCGGCAGCTCCCGCCAGTCGGAATTCTCCGCAATCTTTACCGGCCCCTGCGGGCTGGACCACTACAGCGGTGCCGTGGCCGACAGCTACCAAGACCTCTTCGGCGAGGGCATTTTCACCGGCAAGGGCATTTACGACGTGCGCGCCTTCATGGCCACACTGGATGGCGCTCTGCCCGCCAACCGCATCCTGAGCCACGACCTGTTGGAGGGCAGCTATGCCCGTGCGGGTTTCGCCAGCGATGTGGCCGTCGTGGATGGGTTCCCGTCCAACGTATACACCTACTTCGTGCGCATGCACCGCTGGGTGCGCGGAGACTGGCAGATTGCCCACTGGCTGTGCCGCACGACGCCCGAGGGCAAGCCTAACCCGATCAATGGGCTTTCCAAATACAAGATTGCCGACAACCTGCGCCGCTCGCTGATGGCGCCGGCGCAGCTGGTGCTGATCCTGCTGTGCGCGGCGGCGGGGCGCGTGTGGTTGGGCATGGCTGCTGTGCTGGCGGTGGAATTCCTGCCGGCGCTCTTTGCGATGGCAGGAGCCATGAACGCCCGGGGCAACGGCAGCCTGAAGCTGACGCTGGCAGCCATGCGCTCTGACTTCCTGCGGCCGCTTATGAACCTGTGGTTCCTGCCCTTTGAGGCGTGGATCATGGCGGATGCCGCCGTCCGCTCGCTATACCGCATGGCTGTGAGCAAAAAGCGTCTGCTGCTGTGGACCACTGCCGCCGACGCCGAGCGCGGCAAGCCTTCAACGCCCGGTGGTTATTGGGCGTTCATGTGGCCAGCCGTAGCCATATCGGTGGTTGCCATGGGCATCACCTTCGTATGTGCGCCCACGCCAGCCGCGCTGCTGTGGGTGTTGGCCCCGCTGGCCTGGGCCGCCGCGCCGCAGGCAGCCTGGGCCCTTAGCCGCCCCAACTGCGAGGTGTGCTCCGCCGTGGACGCCGGCCAGGAGCGGTTGGTGCGCGCCGTATGCCGGCGGACATGGCACTATTTTGAGCGCTTTGTCACGGCGGAGGAGCACTTCCTGGCGCCGGACAACTTCCAGGAATACCCCTTCAAGGGCGTCGCGCCGCGCACGTCGCCCACGAACATCGGCCTCTCGCTGCTGGCCAACGCCGACGCGCTGGATCTGGGGTATCTGACGCCCCGACGGATGATTGACCGCATGAGCGCCACGATAGACGCGGTGCTGGCTTTGCCCAAATGGCAGGGGCACCTGTATAACTGGTATGACACCCGCACCTGTGAACCGCTGCACCCGCTGTACGTGAGCTCCGTGGACAGCGGAAACCTGATGGCCTATCTGCTGCTGTGCGCCCAAGCGGTGCGCGAGGTGGCGGCAGGCCCGGCGGTTAGCTTTGCGGTGGTGGGCGGCCTGGTAGACACGCTGCGCGTGATGGCGGAGAAGAAGCCTGACGCAGCCATCGAGCAAATGTGCACGGCGCTGGAGATGGCCCGCGACCAGCACAGCATGCGCCTGGTGGCAGAAACCGCCGAAAAGGCCGCGGCGCTGGCCGATCGCCTGGGCGGCAAGTGGGCGGCGCAGGCGGCTGACCTTGTAGACGATGTCATAGAGGAGAGCGAGGACCTGCTGGAGGCCCTGTCGCTGCTGGGTGCGGAGCAGCGGGTCATGCTGGAGGGCGCTTGGGAGGAATATGCCCGGCCCGACGCCTGGGCCCCCGGCGGGCGGGCGGCCCAGGCCGTGGATTTGGCGATCAAGGCCGCGCCCAACCAGCGACTGGAGGAGCTGCGGGCAAGCATCACTGCGATGTTCGAGCAGCGCGCTGCCGCCGCGGCCATTGTGGCCGAGAAGCTGGAGCGCTGTGCCATGGACATGAACCTGAACGCGCTGTACGACAAGAGCCGGGATCTGTTCCACATCGGCTGCAACGTGGAGCAGGGCGGGCGTTTGGGCAACTCCTTCTACGACCTGCTGGCCAGCGAGGCCCGTCTGACCAGCCTGTTGGCCATCGCCTTTGGCAAGGTGCCCGCGCGGCACTGGAAGAAGCTGGGGCGGGCGCTGACATTGGCCGGCGGCGGTGTGCCTCTGTTAAGCTGGGGCGGCACGATGTTCGAATATCTGATGCCGGCGCTGACGCTGCGCCACCAGCCATGCACGCTGCTGGGGGAGACGATCCGCGCAGCCATACAGGCGCAGATCGATTACGGCGCGCTCAAGGGCATCCCCTGGGGCATCTCGGAATCGGGCTACCATGAGTTCGACCTGAACCTGAACTACCAGTACCGCTCCTTCGGCGTGCCGGACATGGGTATGAAGGCGGGGCTGAGCCACGACGTGGTCGTGTCGCCCTATTCCACGCTGATGGCCATGCAGTTCAACCCCGAGCCTGCCTATGAAAACCTCAAGCGCCTGTGCGACATCGGCATGCTGGGCGAATACGGCATGTATGAAGCCGTGGACTTTACGCCCGAGCGCCGACAGGAAAAGGACGGCTTCCGCATCGTCAAGAGCTACATGATTCACCACCAGGGCATGGCGCTGACGGCGCTGACCAACCTGCTGTGTGGCAACTCCATGGTAGAGCGCTTCCACCGCCTGGCGCCCATACGGTCGGTGGAGCTGCTCATGGATGAGCGTGCGCCCAGCCACGGCGCCGTGCTGGAGAAGTTCGCCGCCGCTGAGACCACGCCTCGCCAGCGCAAGCCCCGCGAGGTGCGCATGGTGCGCACGGCCCACGGCACCGAGGGCCTGTGGCCGCCGCAGGTGCAACTGCTAAGCAACGGCGGCTATGTCGTGTATGTGGCGGCTTCCGGCGCGGGCTGCAGCCGCTGGGACGGCTTGAGCCTGAACCGCTGGCGCGACGACGCCGTGACGCAGGATTCCGGTGTGTTCTTTTACCTGCGCGACATCGAGACCGCCGAGGTGTGGAACACCACGCTGACGCCGGGCTGCCGCAAACCTGAGGAGTACGAGGTCGTGTTTGAGACCCATACGGCACAGTTCTGCCGCCGCGACGGCGACGTGACCACGCTGATGGAGGTTGTGGTTTCTCCGGATAGCCCCGCCGAGGTGCGCCGGCTGTGCCTGAGCAACAAATCCGAGAAGGAAAAGCACATAGAAGTGACCGCCTATTTCGAGGTGGCCCTGGCGGCCCAGGAGGCCTTCTCGGCGCACCCGGCCTTCCAGAACCTCTTTGTGCAGACTGAGGCGCTGAGCGACAGCGGCGTGGTGCTGGTGCGCCGCCGCCCGCGGGACAGCCACCAGGGTACGCCCCACATGGCTTGCCGCTTTGTGGGCGAACTAGGGCCCATCACACCTGTGCAGGTGGACACCTCCCGGGAGGCAAGCCTGGGCCGGGGCCGCAGCCTGCTGCACCCCAAGCATCTGGACGGCGGCGCTTTGGGCAACACCCAAGGCAATGTGCTGGACCCGGCGGTGTGCATGCGCACGCTGGTCACGGTGCCTGCCGGCGGCACCGTAACATTCAGCTTCGTGATCGCCTGCGGGTGGGACCGGCAAAAGGCACTGGCCGCCAGCGACGCGCTGGCTGCGCCGGGAGCCGTGGAGCGCGCCTTTGAAATGGCCTGGACCCAGGAACAGGCCAACATGCGCTATCTGGGTGTAAAGCCCAACCAATTGAGGCTGTTCGCCGACATGAGCACCTATGTGCTATACAGCCTGCCAGGCGTGCGCTCGCGCCTGGGCGCGCTGGACAGTGTGCACCGGGGCCAAAGCGCCCTGTGGGAGCTGGGCCTTTCCGGCGATGTGCCCATCATCGTGCTCAGGCTCAGCGATCTGGAACATCTGGAGGCTGCGCGGCACCTGCTGCTGGCCCACGCGTGGTGGCGCTTTAAGGGTGTTTCCGTGGACATCGTGTTCGTCAACGAATACGGCAATGATTACCTCCGCCCTCTGCACGACCGCCTGCACGACACAATACTATCCAGCCATGATCGCGATTACGTGAATAAAAAGGGCGGTATTCACGTTCTCACGGCGTCGCAGGTGAACCCTGAAACGATGACCACGCTGCTGGCCGTAGCCCGGTGCATCCTGCAGGCCGGCCAGCCGCTCACAGCACAGCTTCGGCCCATCGCGGCCCAGGCTTCGCTGGCACCCTCTGCACGGCCCAAGCCTGAGCGCTGGGAGGAAACGCCGCTGCCGGAGATCGACACCGTGTTCCACAACGGCCTGGGCGGCTTCACCGAAGACGGTTCCGAATATGTCATCACGCTGGAGGAAGGCGCCAACACGCCGCTGCCGTGGTGCAACGTGATATCCAACGGCAGCTTCGGCATGGTGGCCACGGACATGGGCCCGGGCTATACGTGGCAGGCCAACAGCCGCGAAAACAAGCTGACGCCCTGGCACAACGACCCGGTGACCGGCAGCGCGGGAGAAGGGCTGTATCTGCGGGATAGGGAGAGCGGCGATTTCTGGACCGTATCTCCGGGGCCGGCGCGGGGGCCGGGGCTGTATCGCGTGCGGCATAGCCAAGGTTGGACGTGCTATGAGTATGGCGGCTATGGCTTGACCCAGGAGAACCTGGTGTTCCTGCCGGTGGAAGGCGATGTGCGCGTCCAGCTGCTCAAGATCGTAAACCCCGGCCCCCGGGTGCGGGAGCTGGACGTCACATGGTACGCCGACTTTGTCATGGGCGCCGGCCGCGAAAACACCGCGCCATATCTGACCGTGAGGCGGGACCCCCAGAGCGGCGCGCTGTGGGCGGAGAACGGTTACCGAGACGAATTCACCGGACAGCTGCTCTATATGGCCGCACCGGGGAAGGACATCTCCTTCACCGCCAACCGTTGTGAGTTCACCGGCGTGCTGGGAGGGCTGGCCAACCCGGCGGGCATGGTTCGTGAGGAGTTCTCCGGCAGCCTTGGCCCTGGGCTGGGCGGCTGCGCGGCGCTACGGCTGCGGCTGCGCATCCCGCCGGGCATGAGCCGGCAGGTCGTGCTGCTGATGGGCACTGCGTCCAATGTGGACGACATGCGCGCTGCCGTGCGCCGCTTCGCAACGGTGGAGGCCACCCGCTCCGCCTTCAAGGAGGTGTGCCGCTGGTGGAAGACCCGTCTGGGCGTGGTCAAGGTCAAGACGCCGGACAACGCCATGGACATTCTGCTCAACCGCTGGCTGCTGTACCAGACATGGTCCAGCCGCGTGCTGGGCCGCGCGGGGTTTTATCAGGCAGGCGGCGCCATCGGCTATCGCGACCAGCTTCAGGACATGCTTGCGCTGATTTGGAGCGACCCAGACCGCGTGCGTGAGCACATACTGCTGTGCGCAGAGCACCAGTTCGAGAGCGGCGACGTGCAGCACTGGTGGCACCCGCCCTATCGCGGCGTGCGCACGCGTATGACCGACGATATGGTGTTCCTGGCATTTTTGGTGGCCGATTACATCGAGCACACCGGCGACAGAGGCATTCTGAGGGAGGAGCGCCCGTATCTCAAGGATGTGGACATCGCCGAAGGCGCCGAGGATTATTACGGCGTCGCGGAACCATCCGACCTTAGGGAGCCGCTGTTCCTGCACTGCCTGCGGGCGCTGCACCGCGCCGCCCGCGCCGGGGAGCACGGCCTGCCGCTGATGGGCACCGGCGACTGGAACGACGCCATGAGCTCCGTGGGCGACGAGGGCCG
>JAEZSC010000103.1 GCA_023422005.1 Bacillota bacterium
CGATGACCGCGTCAAGCTTGTCGAATTTTTCTTTTTCCTTGCGAACGTCCATTCCAGGTCCCCCTTCTATGTTTGGAAGCTTTTCCGAACAATATGAACGGGCTTGTTAATTTCTTAACATTCCCGCGTTGTTATTTTAACATATTACGTGGTTCTTTGCACCTGTTTTTTGAACAAATCCAATAAAAGTTTCACGAGTAGAAACTGTGAAGTTCAACTAAAAAATGTACTGGAATCACAAATTCGAGTAAATTGGTCGGCTTTTACAGCCAATCAGGACTGGCGCATCAGTTCGTTCAATATGTCTGATATGCTGGAGGCGGCCGTTTGCAAGGGAAAGCCGAACTCTAGAATGTCTTGCAATCGATGAGCATCTGACGAACGAATAGGACGGTACTGCGGATCAAGTTCGGTTTTTTGCGTTACTTCCATAACCCGCGCGTGCAGAGCTGGCGGAATGAAGCCCAAGTTTGCCAGCAGGCTGTTTTCACCGCGGTCGATGTGGGCGGGTACCAAAATGCCGTTGCGGGCCCTGGCCTCGCGCTCTACTGTCTCCAGCGGCAGGGCCACAGCCTGCAGCAGCCAGCGTGGGCACTCCCCCGCCGGCGCGTCGTCGGCGTCCACGATGATCTGCTGGCCGAAAAAATCCGAACGATTTGGCACGAAACATTGCTTCTGTTCCAGCAACGCGCAGAAATCCTGCAATGCCTCCAGAGCCGGGAAATAGCAAAGTGCGTGGATTTCCTCCTGCGTGGTAACCTCAACACCGGGCAGAAACAACAGGCCGAAATCGGAGCAAGCCTGAGCGCAGATTACGCTGTTGGCACAGGCGTTGTGATCGGTCACCGAAATGGCATCCAGCCCGCGCAAGCTGGCCACAGCCGCGATGTTGTATGGGGTCATGTCGTCGTCGGCACAGGGCGAAAGGCAGGAGTGGATGTGCAAATCCACATGGAGCGTCATTTCCCAATCCCCAATGCATAGAGCATGCCGCTGAGCTCATAACCCGAGCGCGGGGAGCCCAGTACGGTGATGCCCTCTTCGGCGGCCTTTTTGAGCACTTCCGGAGGCATGGCACAACCTTCGGCCAGAAGGATACAGGAGAACTCGTGCAGCGAGGCTACCGCTACGACGTTCATGTGGGTCTGCACGGTGATCCACGCCATGCCGGCGCTGCCTTTGGCCATAACCCAGCTCAACAGATCGCAGCATATGCCGCCGGTGATGGGCCGGTCGATGGGGGCGCCGGGTGTCAGCAAAGTAAATTCACCGGCTTCGTACAGCTGTTTGAGCGTCATGGGTCCTCCCTATTGCATATCGCTCAGGTCTTTCATTTGCCGAGCGAGATTGTTTACCTTTTCCTTGAGCTTGAAGATGCAATCCAGTTCCACCGCCTGACCCTTTACAATGTCCTCGGCCAGTGCATGGCACGTAGGCGCGCCGCAGGAACCGCAATCCAACCCCTTGAAGCCATCGGTCAGGCGCTCGATGTGCTCCATCATTTCCATGGCCCGCCCGATGTCGTCGTCCAGCTTGAGTATCGGCTGTTCGGGCAATGAGCGCGTAAAGGCGATGTCCATGTCCGGCGTTTCCGGCCGGGCAGAATTCGTGCTCTGCTGCATCTTCTCCACCAGGCGGCGGATGCGGTTCTTGGCCACATAGGCATTTTCAAAGGTTAGCGCACCGCCCACGCAGCCGCCCTGGCAGGCCAGGCCTTCGAAGAACTGCAGGTCGGAAAGCTTGTTGTCCTCTATCTGCTCCAGCACGCGGATGACGTTGTGGATGCCGTCCACCGCCAGCGCGTTGTCGCAGCCCACGGCTGTGCTCTCGCCGCCGGAATTGGCCCAGCCGATGCCGGCAAAGCTGGCGCGGTCGCCCTGGAATTCCTCGCCGGGGTGGCGCATCTGGCCGCTTAGCAGGCCGTAGATTTCCAGAATGGAAATCGCACCGTCCACATTGGATTTTTCCAGACCCAAGGGGTTGCGTATGCTGGTCATCTTGGCCGGGCACGGCGTCAGAAAGAACGCGCCGATCTGATCGATGGGCACGCCCCTCACCTTGGAAAACTGTTCTTTGGCCAGCTTGGCTGCCACCTCCAGGGGGGCCAGCAGGTCCACAACGTTGGGCAGCAGCTCGGGGAAGCGCACCTGGACCAGCCGCACCACCGCCGGGCACGCCGAGGAGATCAGCGGCAGCGGGTGGCCATGGTCGCTCGCGAGCAGCTTGGAGATTTGGGCACTCACGATATCGGCGCCGCGGGCCACCTCATACACCCAATCGAAACCCATGGCCACCAGCCCGCCCAACAGCGAACCGATGGAGCTTAGGTTTTTGAACTGACCATAAAGAGAAGGGGCCGGCAGCGCAATCTTGTATGGGAAGGACGAGATGACGCTGATGTTGTCCGTCGTGGCGATCTTGGCGTGATAGGGGCATGTTCGGATGCACTCGCCGCAATCCACACACCGCTCGGCGATGATATGAGCCTTGCCGCCGCGCACGCGGATGGCCTCGGTAGGGCAGCGTTTGAGGCAATTGGTGCATCCCTTGCATTTTTCACTGTCCAGCGTCACGCTGTGGAAATACTTCATAACCTCACTCTTCATAACCTCACCTTGTTGCATCCAGCATACAATGCCGTACATTCTGTTGCAACCCATGCAAGCTTTGAGGCTGTCGGGCTAAATGTATAAAGTGCATACATCAGATACCGGTTATAACCGGCGTTGCCGCAAGCTGGGCTGCATAGGCGAGCAGGATGCAGGCATCCGGCCAGCCCGGGTCAGCTTCGAGCGCTGCCAAAGGGCTCCGATCTCCCTTTGGAAACCTTTGGCTCCTATCTGATCATTGAGTATGCAAACACGACAGCCCTATATATTAGCGCAGTGGAAAGCGCATTGTTACCGTGGTGCCCTGTTCGCCGGTCTGCAGTTCGAATTCACCCGCACATCGGGCCATGTTGGATAGGCCCATTCCCGCGCCGAAGCCCAGCTCCCGGACGCTGTCCGGCGCGGTGGAAAAGCCCTCTGTCATAGCCTGCTCCACATCGGCGATGCCCGGGCCGCTGTCCGAAGCGATCAGCGTGATGCGGTCGCGGCTCACGGACAGCGTCAGCTGCCCGCCATGGCTGTGGATGATGATGTTGAGCTCCGCCTCATAGCTGGCTATGGAGATGCGTCGCACGACCTGCGTGTCAATGCCCAAGCGTTTGAGCACATTCTTGATGGCGGCAGACGCATCGCCGGCGGCATTGAAGTCGCCGGCGACCACCGGATAGCGTTCGATCAGGCTGCTTTCACTGCCCATATCCCCTGCCTTCTCCGCGAAGGCCGTTGCTGTAGAGAATGCCGCAGGCGGTAAACAGCGTGTGTTCGCACCGCATTACGGCAATCCCTCGCTCCTCGGCCATCTGCAGGATTTCATCACTGGGTATTTTCCCTCGGACGAAAACGATCAAGGCCAGTTCAAGCATTTCCGCTGTGCGCACCACGTGGGGGTTGGTAAGGCCGGTAAGCAGGCATGTCTTGTCGCTCACGCTGGCCAGCACATCGCTCATCAAGTCGCTGCCACAGGCGGAGTGGACTTCGTGCTCCATCTTGTCCTCCCCGCAGAGCAGCTCGGCGTTCAACAGGGGAATCATGTCCTTGACCTTCATCTTATGTCCTCTATATCGGAAATTAAGTACTCTTCAATTTCTGCTCCAATTTGAGCAGTATTTCAATGATATTATATTTTAGGCCGGAAAGCAATGCCGTAGGATTGCCGCCGCCGGCTTGCACCAATGCGTTCAGGTTGTTGGCGCTTTCGGTGAGAGCCTCGTGCAGCTTGACAATCTGCGGCGTGCTCGTGTTTCCCAGCGCCTGTGTCAGCGCGTCGTCGGTCTCCGTGAACTTGCGGGCGCTGGCGCTGATCACAGAAAGATAATCCTCAGGACTCCCCTGCCTGGCCTGCGCTTTTTTCTGTGTGTCGATCAGCACGACGATCTGGCTTTGCATCACGAGCAGGGCACTGCGGATCGTGGCGATCTGCTCCTTTGTGGCGGTGACCCTCCAAGTGATGCCGCTGACTTCCACCTTCAGAAGGCTTGCATCGGTAGCGGAGCTGTTCTTGTATTGGTCGCGCACGGTCTTGGCGTCGGCCTGCCCATAATACACCGAATCCACGACGCGGAATTGATCGCCGTCGCGCAGGATATAGCCGGAAGCGCCGGAGGGCTTCATCTGATCGGCCAAGGCCCGGGCGTTTTCCTCCTGGTTGAATACGCCCAACTGTACGCCGTACAGCGTAATCGGGTTCAGTTTGATCTCTTCGGTGCCGCTGCCGGATACCGTGGTCGCGGCGGCCGTTGCGGAGGCCGATACAGAATGCGACGGCGATGGCGTAGGTGCCAGCGTGACACCCACCGATGCCTTGGAAGCCGACGGTGAGGGCGAGGCAGTACCGTCGCCAAAGAGGATGGAGCCGATGTCCAGCGCCTGAAAAACATAGATGAACAACGCGACCACCACCAGCAGCAATACGATGGAAGCCACGCCAGCCGAGTCGTTCTGCTTCTTCTTACCACGGGCACTTCTTCTTCGGCGCATTGTACATTCCTCCAGCAAGG
>JAEZSC010000111.1 GCA_023422005.1 Bacillota bacterium
AGCAGGAGGACATGGTCGTAACGATCACGACCATGGGCTACATCAAGCGCCTGCCGGCGGACACCTACAAGGCCCAGAAGCGCGGCGGCGTGGGCATCTCCGGCCTTACGACCCGGGAGGAGGACGTTGTGGACCAGATCCTCTCGGCCAGCACCCACGACTGGCTGATGTTCTTCACCAACCGCGGCCGCGTGCACAAGCTCAAGTGCTACCAGGTGCCCCAAGCGGGGCGCGCGGCCCGGGGCACTGCCGTCGTGAACCTGCTGCAGCTGGAGCCCGGCGAGAACGTGAACACGGTGATCCCGCTGGCCGAGGGCCTGACCGGCGAGGGCAGCTATCTGATGCTGACGACCCGCCGCGGCACGGTCAAGAAGACGCCGGTGGCCGAGTTTGCCAACATCCGCACCGCCGGTCTGCGGGCCATCAACCTAAACGAAGGCGACGAGCTGATCTCCGCGATACTGACCGACGGCGCCTGCGACGTGCTGATCGCGACCCGCAATGGCCGGGGCCTGCGCTTCCACGAGAAGGACGTGCGCCCCCAGCACCGCTCCTCCGCCGGCGTGCGCGGCATCCGCCTGCGCCAGGGCGACGAGGTCGTGTCCGCGATCCTCGTGGACGACGCCGCGCGCATCCTGGCCGTCACTGAGCGCGGCTGCGGCAAGCGCATGGAGTTTGAGCCCTTCACCGTGAAGCGCCGCGGCGGCTACGGCATACTGGCCCTGAAGGTCACGGAGAAGACGGGTCCGCTGGTCGCCTTGACGCCGGTTTACGACCTCAACGACATTCTGTTGATTTCCTCCGACGGCACGATCATCCGCATCAGCGCCGACACTGTGCCGGTGCTGGGCCGCGCGGCCCAGGGCGTGCGCGTGATGCGCCTGCGGGCGGGCGACGCCGTGGTGGCTGTGGAGGTCACCGAGCAGGGTGAGGACGAGGAGATCGAGCGCGCCGAGCTGCCCGAGGACACCGGCGAATTCGACAACACCGAGACCGAAGCGGAGGCAGAGGAAACCGACGAAGCCGAGGAAGGCGACGACGCGGCGGAGGACGCCGAGGGCGAGGAAGCCGGTGACGATGCCGAGGACGGCGAGGAAGAGTAAGCCACCGCAACGGAACAAAATAGACAAAGGAGCTGCCGCAAGGCAGCTCCTTTTTTATCGGCGAAGTCGGACAAAGCTCATCGTTTATATGATAGAATGTGAATGCACCCACGGCCGATAAAGCTCGTCATATGGAAGGATGTAGTATGAAACCGCACAGTAAAGTTTGTTTCCTCTTCCTTTGCGTCTGCGCGCTGCTGGCCGTGCTGACGCCGGCGGCCCGCGCGTTTCAGCCCCCGGCTCCCGGCCTGACGGTGATCGTCGGCTTTCCCGCTGACGACCTTGAGCTATCCCTGAGATTTCAGGACGGCGATGCCTTCATCACGGTGCAGATGTATAAAGAGCAAATCGCCTGGGAAGCGCAGTACCGGTGGTTCTACACCGCCATGGCCCCGGAGGAGCGACCGCCGCTTACGAATGTCACGCTGATCGCAAACACCAATGGCAAGACTTTCGAGTGCCCGTTGCCGGCATCGATGCTCAGCAGTGATGATAACATCCTCCTCTCATTGGACGTTTCCCGGCGAGCCGTGACACCCGGTAAGAGTGTTGGCCGCGGGGTGTCGTTGGTGTCCATACGCGTACTGCTGACGCTGCTGCTGGAGGGATTGCTGTTCTTCATCTTTGGGTACCGGAAGAAGTGCAGCTGGGTTGCCTTTCTTATTGTCAATTTGATTACCCAGGGCACTTTGAACATCGTGATGAACCAGTATCCCATTGACTCATATATATGGCTCATCCTGATACCGCTGCAAGTGCTGGGCCTGCTCGTCGAACTGGCCACCCTTGCCGCAATCATAAACGAACACCGCAGGCTCCGAACTGTGGCTTATGTCGTGGCCGCCAACTTCTTCAGCCTGCTTTTGGGAGGCCTTCTTGTTGCGCTTCTTCCCCTGTGACATGCGAGGAGCGTAGCATGGGCTTTTCCTTCATCCGTAACATCCGTAACGTTGAACATAGGGTATGGCCTTGCTATAATCTGGGAAGCAATACTCTTTCGTAGATATTTTTAATGAATAGAGGAATTGTTGTGATGCTCACCAAAGCCAAATCCCGCTCGATCCTGTTCATCCCTAATCTTCTACATTGTGTGCTTTGCCTTCCGGGGCTTTGAGTATCTGGTGCTCCGCACGGACCAGAGGGCAGTCACAGGAACTTTTATAAAACAATTCAACAAGCGGGAGAGAAAGCAAATGAAGTATATCAATCCGCCGTCAAGCGCACCTCGGAACGTTACCCACCTCACCTTCTACAGCCAACGGTTTGGTCACGAGCTCGGATATAACATCTATCTTCCGCCCGAGTATGAAAAAAGCGGGGACAGGTACCCGGTCGTGTACCATCTTCACGGTTGGACGTGCAACGAATCCACCGACTTGTGGACATTGGAAAAGATTTGCTCCAGCAGACAGGCCATTACCGTTTTCGCCAACAACTCACCGGTTATAGAAGACACCGAAAACCTGCCTGTGGAATCCATGATCATAAACGACTTGATCCCCCATATCGAAGAGACATACAAAACACACGCAACCCGTGAAACCCGGTCGATTACCGGTTTTTCCATGGGCGGGGGAATGGCGTTTTATTACGCTGCGAAATATCCCGAACGGTTCGCTTCGGTAACGGCTTATGCGGGCACATATCACCACTATTACCACAAAGAGTATCGCGGTGTGGGAGAAGCGCCGGAGAAAGCCGCAAAGCTATATGAAACCATGATTGCAGAACAGAGACATTTGGAAGAGAACAATATCCTGTATGTGATTGGACAGAACGCAGAAAAAATACGCGGCAAACTTCAAATAAAAATTCATATTGGAACGGCGGACATCTTGTTTTGCGACAATGAGATTCTGCATCTGTATTTGGATTCCTTGAACATACCTCACGAATACAACAAATACGAAGCGATCGGGCACGAGCTGGATAAAATCCTATAAGGGACCAAAACGGGCATAGGTCACGCCATTTTGAGCTGCTCGCTGGGATACCCAACCCCGATGGCATTGCGCAGGGCTTCCTCCCTGCGGGAACAATCGTATCCTTGAGCGCGTCCTATCTGCATAGCATCCGAAAGGACGATGGTCATGAGATCGATCAAATTTGCATTTTTGGCAATGGCCCTGCTGTTGGCCCTTACGCCGCTGGCAGCCTGCGGCGTACCGGGCAGCCCCGCCGCTCCTACGGCCAGCGCTGCACCCACAGCTCAACCTACCCAGAAGGTCAATGACCTGGGGCCGGACATCCAGCCCATGGCCTTCAAGCCTGCGGACTCGTTGAAACCGGCAATCTCCGAATCCCTGGGCGCGTTCTCGCTGGACCTGTTCCAGCGCATGACCGCCGAGGGCGGCGGCAAGAACGTGTTCCTGTCGCCGCTTTCGGTGTGGCTGGCGCTTAGCATGACCTACAACGGCGCATCCGAGGGCACCGCCGAGGGCATGGCCAAGGCGCTGCACGCCGCGGGCATTTCTCTGGACGACCTGAACGCCGACAACGCCGGCCTCATGGGCCTGCTGACCGCCGCGGACCCCAAGGTGCAGATCGCCATCGCCAACTCCATCTGGATGCGCGACAGCTTTGCGCCGGACGTCAACGCCGACTTTCTGGAAAGGAACCGGCTATCCTACGCGGCGGGCGTTGAGGCGCTGGATTTCGCGAAGGACAGCGCCGCCGGCACAATAAACCGATGGGTGGAGGATCATACCAACGGCAACATCAAGGACTTGATCCAGCCGCCCATCCACCCGGACACGGTCATGTTCCTGATCAACGCCGTGCACTTCAAAGCGCCGTGGAAGCAGGCCTTTGACCCTAAGCTGACCCGTGACGGTACCTTTGCGACCGCCGGCGGTACTCAGGTGCAGGCCAAATACCTGTTCCGCGAGGAGGGCAACCTGGGTTATGCCGACGAGGCGGTGGTCGCCGCGCGCATCCCCTATGCCACAGGCCGGCTGGAGATGGTGGCCATACTGCCCCGGCAGCAGGCGCTCGGGGATTATGTGAATGCCCTTACACCCCAGAAGCTGGACGAGATCATCGCCAAGTGCGGCGAGACCTCCTTGCCGCTGCTGTTCCCCAAGATCAAGGTTGAGTATAAGGCTGAGCTCAACGGCATGCTCAAGGCCATGGGCATGGAGCAGGCCTTCGGGGGTTCCGCCGACTTCTCCGCGCTGAGCGCCAAGCGGGGTAGGGAGCTCTACATCAGCCAGGTCAAGCACAAGAGCTTCATAGAGGTTGACGAGCAGGGCACCGAGGCCAGCGCCGCCACGTCGGTGGAGATGCGGGCGGAAGCGGCGGTGATGCCGATGGAGTTCAACCAGCCCTTCCTGTACCTGATCCGCGACAGCAAGACCGGCGCGATTTTGTTCATGGGGACCATGGAAAACCCGGCGTAGCCTGCCGACATTCCCGCTGGAACCAACCACTGCCCGCCCTCGTCCAAACTGCTAAAGTAAACACTGAATCATTCAGTGTTCGCTAACAGCCGAAAGGACAATGGAAATGAGATCGCGTAAGCTTACGTTGATAGCCGTGGCTGTACTGCTGGCGGTGGCTCCGTTGGCAGCATGCAGCGGCACAGGCAGTGTCTCCGCGCCTACGGCCCAGCCCACCGGGAATCCGGGGGTGGACGTCCAACCCATGGCATTCAAGCCCGCTGATTCGCTGCGGCCCGCGGTGTCCGGAGCTTTGGGTGCCTTCTCGGTGGACCTGTTCCAGCGTCTGAGTGCCGCGTCTGGCGGCAAGAACGTGTTCTTCTCGCCGCTTTCGGTGTGGCTGGCGCTGTGCATGACCTACAACGGCGCCTCCGACTCCACGGCCGCGGGCTTTGCAGAGGCACTGCACGCCGCGGGGATTGCGCTGGAGGACCTCAACGCCGACAACGCCGGCCTCATGGGCATTCTGACCGCCGCGGACCCCAAGGTGCAGATCGCCATCGCCAACTCCATCTGGATGCGTAAGGACTTTACCCCGGAGGTCAACGCGGATTTCCTGAATAGAAACCGGGACTATTACGCGGCGGCCATTCGGGGGCTGGACTTTTCCGACGACGGCGCCGCCGATATCATCAACAAATGGGTGCAGGACAACACCGGCGGAAACATCAAGGATTTGATTGAGCCACCCATCGACCACAGAACCGTGATGTTCCTGATCAACGCCGTGCACTTTCAAGCGCCGTGGAAGCAGAGCTTTGACCCGAAGTGGACCCGAGACGACGTTTTCACAACCGCCGACGGCCAGAAGGTGCAGGCAAAATATCTGTTCCGAGAGGAAGGAAACCTGGGCTATGCCGACGATTCGGTGATCGCCGCGCGCATCCCCTACGCCGCCGGGCGGCTGGAGATGGTGGCGATTCTGCCCCGGCAGCAGGCGCTGGGCGACTATGTGCGAGCGCTGACGCCCGGAATGCTGGAGAATATCATTGCCCAGTGCGGCGAAAGCCCCATGGCGCTGCGGTTCCCCAAGTTCAAGCTGGATTATGAGGCCGAGCTCAGTGATGTGCTCAAGGCCATGGGTATGGAACAGGCCTTCGGTTCCAAGGCCGACTTCACCGCCATGAGCGCAACGATGGGGAAGGAGCTCTTTATCAGCAAGGTCAGGCACAAGAGCTTCATCGAGGTTGACGAGGAGGGCACCGAGGCCAGCGCCGCCACGTCGGTGGAGATCCGCGCGAAGGGAATGTCGGTGTCGCTGGAGTTCAACCGGCCCTTCCTGTATCTGATCCGCGACAGCAGGACCGGCGCGGTTCTGTTCATGGGGGCCATGGAAAACCAGCATAGTACCATCCGTCACATGTCATAAAAAGACGAGGGAACCCGCGGGTTCCCTCGTCTTCGCTGTGATATTCTTTTCTACAGCTCCGCCGTGACCTGCGCTTCATACACGGGCACAAGCTCGATCTCCCCGATCTGGCACACGGCCTCCCCCTCGAACCACTGCTGGGCGGCCATGGCCGAGGCGCCGACGACGGCCTTGCCGGTCTTGCGGGGCGTGATGTAGAGATACAACCCCTTGGCGAGGATTTCGTCCCTGTGGCGTTTAAGGCCGATCTCCCAAGGTGCGCCGTTGCAGAAGTTGTCGCTGATCAGCCGGCCATCGATGTAGGCCCGGCCCACGTCGCCCACGTAGGGGATGGACAGTATCAATTCGCCATCCCACGTCTGAGCGCCTTCCAGGCGGATGACCGCCCGGCCTTCGCCGATCCTCTCCACCTGCACCCGCGCAGGCGCGGCATTCATGCGCACTTCATAGGTGGTAAACAGGCCGCTGCTGACCTTGCGGAAGGCTGCGCCCGGGGCGCAAAGCGCTGGCGCGTCGGGGAACAGGCTCAGCTTCACCGTCGGGCTGCCCAGGCTGCCCACGCACAGCGCGCCGTCGCGCTCATAGGCGTGGCCGTCGCACAGCGCGATGCGCGCAGCGCCCCACAGATCCACCTTGCTCATCTGCAGCGCCTGCCGGCGGGTCAGCGTTACGATGTGTACCTTGCGGCCGTCCAGCGTCGTCAGCGTCAGCGCGCCCTCGGTGCCCGGCTGCGCGCACACATAGGAGCAGCCGGCGTCGGTTTGTGCCCGGTGCACGCCGGAATCGATGACCCGGAAGCTGCCGTTGCGCAAGCAGTATTCGGGGCGGATGCCCTCGGGCGCGAAGAAGAACCAATAAGCCTGCCCTTCGTGCTCCAGCCGGGTGATGAGCTGCGCCGTGGCGTATTGCAGGCGAACGCCGTCCAGGTCCAGACCCAGGGGCAGCACGGCGCACATGTCACGCCTTATGGTCAGGCCGCCGCGATGGGGGATCGTGAACTCCCCCTCGGGCAGCGCCACGGTGAATCGCACATCCTCGTGGTCCCGCATGTCCACATGGTCCTGGTAGTTGTTGATGAAGAGGAAGCCCGACCCGCCCTTGGCCCGGGCCGCGTAGCGCAGCGTCCCGGTGTCCTGGGGCTGGATGGCTTGCGCCTCCTGGGGCAGCACTGTGGCCATCGGGCACAGCAGCCCAGCGAAATCCTGCAGGAACTGGTGCAGGGGCTTTAGATATCGGTAGGATTCCCGCATCTGCCCGAACTCTCCGATGGGGGCCTGAAAGTCGTAGGAGATCTTGGGCGTCGTGTTCTCGTTGAGGTAGGCATGTTTGCCGATGGGGTTGGAGCCGCCGTGGTACACGTAGTAACCGATGTAATTGCAGCCGCCCGCGACCTTCGCGAGCGCCATGGCCTCTGCGCTGTGGGGCGGCACCTGGAAGCGGTAGCTGTACCACACCTGCATGCCCGCTCCCATCTCGCAGCACGCGAAGGGATAGCGCTCCGGTTCGTAGGGCGGGTCGAAATTGGAATACCGCAGGGTATTGTTGTGAAAGTCCCGGAACAGGAACTCCTCGGTTGCCGGGTGCACCGTGTTGCGGTCGTTGACGGACCATGGGCAGAAGGCATAGCCGCCGTACAGCGGCAGAACCTCCTCCGCCAGCACGGCGGCGCCGCCCCAGCCGGTGCTGGTGAACATCGGCGCGCTCAGGCCCGAAGATATCGCGATGTCCTTGAGCGCCCGCAGATGCTCCTCGCCGTCCCGCCCGCTGGGCACCCATTCGTCCCCCTGGCCGCGGGTCATCTCCCACGGCGCGCCGCAGTGGCCGTACTCGTTTTCCAGCTGCACGCCGATGACCGGCCCGCCGTCCTGGAACATCAACCCCTGAACTTGCCGGCCGATTTCTCCGTACAGCCGGCGTACATGGTGCAGATAGCCCTCGTCGTTGGACCTAAGCTCAAAGGGCCGTCCGTGCAGCCAATCGGGCATGCCGCCGTTGCGGCATTCGCCGTGGTCGAAGGGCCCGATACGCAGGATCACATACAAGCCGTGCTTGCCGCACAGCTGCACAAAGCGCCGCAGGTCGCGGTTGCCCTGCCAATCGAAGCAGCCTTCCTCCTCCTCGTGGTGGATCCAGAAAATGTACGTGGGGACCACATTGACGCCGCCGGCCCGTATTTTTATAAGCTCGGTCTCCCAATCCCGCCAGTCATAGCGGGAGTAGTGGAATTCGCCGGCGATGGCGAAGAAGGGCTGGCCGTTGCGCTGCAGGTAGTAGTTCGTAAAGTCCAGATGCACGCCATCGGGGTTGGTGCCCTGCAGCTTGGGCAGGCACGGCACGATGGTCTTTTCCACGTTGCGCAGGTCGAGGAAATGACTGCTCATGGTTAGTCAACTCCTTGAGTTGTTTCTCTTTATAAAGGCAAAAATTTCGCGCCTTCAGGCGCGACCAAAGGGCTTTCCGATCGCCCTTTGGAAACCTTCGGCCCATGTATTCTTGTGATGACATCGTCATCAATGTCCTCTATCTGCATGTATCCCTCAGCACGAGCTCCGGCTGGTAGGTCTTAACAACCTTTTCCCGCTGTGGGTTCTCTATGGTCTGCACCAGCAGCTCCACGCTTTCCGCTCCCATCTGGTACAGCGGCTGGCGACAAGTGGATAGCTTTGGGTATTGCGCATCGGGCTCCTGGGGCGTGTCGTCGTCAAAGCCGATGATCGCGATGTCCTCCGGGGTTTTCAAACCATGCTCGCCCATGGCACGGATGGCCCCGAAGGCAATGCGGTCTGCGCCAAAGAAGACCGCCTCCGGGATGTTTCCGCTTTGGATGAGCGATGTCATCGCCTCATAGCCCGACTGCTCGGAAAAGACCGTTCGCACGACCGCGCCCGGCAGGCCGGCTTCCTCCATCGCGGCCCGATAGCCGCGCAGGCGGTCCTGGGCGACCTTATATTCCATGTCGCCGGTGAAGTGGGTTATCTGCCGATAGCCGTGGCAAATCAGGTGTTCGGTGGCCTGCTGAGCTCCTTGGAAGTTGTCCACCAACAGGTTGTTGACCGCCACGCCGGGCAGCGTGCCCTCGATTAGCACAAAGCTCGTGTTGCGCTGCGCCAGGTCATTGAGCACGCTCTGGTCGTTGAGATGGCTGCCATATACGATCAGCCCGTCGGCCCTGCCGCTGCCGAAATAGTCGATGTACTTGCTCTTAATCTGTGCGTCGGAGCGCCCGCTGCAAAAGACGATGTTGTAGCCCAGGCGCTCGCCGGCATCCTGCAAGCCGTAGATCATTTGGAAGAAAAAGGGATGGCATAGCGTGTCCATCACAACGCCGATGGTCTGCGTGCGCTGCAGCACCAGGGAGCGGGCCAGCGTATTGGGCCGGTAGTTCAGCTCTTCCATGACGGCGAGGATTTTGGCCCTGTTCGCCGGGCTCACGCCGGATTTCTGGTTGA
>JAEZSC010000167.1 GCA_023422005.1 Bacillota bacterium
TTTCATGTATCATGATATGGCTTTCAGTCGTCATGGAGAGATGTCTGAGTGGTCGAAGGAGCATGACTGGAAATCATGTGTAGGGGTAACTCTACCGTGGGTTCAAATCCCACTCTCTCCGCCAAAAGAAAAACACCCTCGTATGGGGGTGTTTTTCTTTTGGCCTTATGGGTGCTGATGTAGAGCCCACCCGCTACAGCAAGAATGTGACGAACACGAACTGCAAAGCAAGGGCACACCGCAGCGGGACGGAAACGCCGCAGGCTGGTTGCGCGCAAGCGCATTGAGCCTTCATATCCACTCTCTCCACAAAGAAATGGCTTGAAACCCAGTGTTTCAGGCCAGTTTTGCTTGGATGCTATGAATGATTGTTCTCCGTTTTTCTCAAAGAACATGCCTGTTGATTCGAGTACGGTTCATTCTAGAGTTCTTATATAGTCTTCAATTGGCTGGAGTTCCTCATAAAACACCGCAATGGTGTCGCCGGTCTGTACGTTTTCAACGGCAGCTTTCAGCGCATCCAGCTCATCTTCTATGATCAGCATGTTTTCTTCGGGGAATCTGTGATCCAGCGCTGCCTTCCGGAGCAGAGCTGCCACCTCGCCCTGGCGCCTGCCCCGCAGATCGGCATCTTCCTTGATGTACAGCTTGTCAAAGGCGGCGGCGCACAGGGCGCCCACGGCGGAAATATCGCAATCCAACCGGTCTCCCGGAACGCCGATGACCCCTACAAGCCGCTTGCCGCCGGTGGAACGCAGCGACTGCACCGCGGCCTCATATCCGGAGGGGTTGTGTCCATAATCCACCATGACCGTAAACCCATTCAGTTGATGGTAATTGAACCGCCCGGGGTTAACCGTGAAGCTGGTCAAACCCGCCGCAATGGTGGATGGTGGTATGCGTAGGCCCCACAGTGCTGCCACAGCCGCCAGGCAGTTCTGGATGTTGCATGAGATGGTTCCGCCATTGGTTATGGGTATCTTGGCGATCTCCACGATTGCATGGCGGATGCCATCGTCCCGTACATAGAGGAAACCCTCCTGAGGATATACAAACTTTTTCGCTTTGTTAGCGTACTTGTCCAAAGCGAGTGCAGGGTTCATGGTAAACAGTATGAGCTCAGACTGCGTGCGATCCTGTATCACTTCGGTCATGGGGTCGTCGGCGTTGAGTACGGCGCAGCCGTTGTCCTTCACGGCCTCCATGACCAGAGACTTGACGAAGGCCAGATCTTCCAGGGTTTCTATCCCGTCCAGCCCCAGATGGTCTCCGGCAATATTGGTGATGATGCCCACGTCGGCCAGATCGTAGCCCAGGCCGGCCCGCACGATGCCGCCACGGGCGGTCTCCAGCACAGCCGCATCGATGTGCCGGTTGGAAAGCAGCGTGCGGGCGCTCACGGGGCCTGTGTTGTCGCCCTTGCAGATGCATTTGCCTTCCACATAGATGCCGCTGGTGGTCGTCATGCCTACATGGCGGCCGGCTGCACCCAAAACATGGGCGATGAGGCGGGTCACGGTCGTCTTGCCGTTGGTGCCGGTTACCGAGACGATGGGGAAGTCGATGGCCTCCAGGGGCGGGTAGAGCATATCGACGATATCCCGGGCCACATTGCGAGGCGTTCCTTCACTGGGATACAGATGCATGCGGATGCCCGGCGCTGCGTTAACTTCCACAATGACGCCGCCGCTTGCGCGGATGGGTTCGGAAATGTCCTGCGCGACGATGTCGATCCCGGCGATGTCCACGCCAATGGCATTGGCAGCCAGCACCGCCAGTTCCGCGTTGTCGGGGTGGATCTCATCGGTACGGTCTATGGCGATGCCGCCGGTGCTCAGGTTTCCGTTCTCCCGCAGCGCCACGGTTTCTCCAGCCTTGGGGATGGATTGCGGCGAAATGCCCTTTTTCTTCAGGATATTCTGGCTCACGGCGTCCAGACGAATCTTGGTCAATGGTTTCTCGTGCTGCTCTCCGCGGCGTTCGTCGCGATTGACGATCTCCACGAGCTCTTCTATGGTGTGGATGCCGTCGCCGGTCACGCTGGCGGAAACGCGTTCCGCGACGGCGCGCACCTGATTGCCTACGACGAGCACCCGGTAATCCTTGCCGGTGATATATTGTTCCACGATGATGCCCTTGCTGTATTGCGATGCTTCTCGAAATGCCGCTCTGATGTCCTTCTCTTCAGTGACGTTCAGCGACACACCTTTGCCCTGATTGCCGTCGTAGGGCTTGATGACGACGGGGGCTCCGATGTCCCGGGCGGCCATCTGGGCGGAGATCTCCGAATACACGACCTTGCCATAGGGCACAGGGATTTTGTTTTCGCTGAGGATGAGCTTGGTCAGTTGCTTGTTGGTCGCGATGTCTGCGGCGATGCAACTGGTCGCGTCGGTCAGGGTGGATTCCAGCAGCCGGCGATACTTGCCATAGCCCAGGCTGATCATGCTGTCATTGCCGATGCGGTTGACCGGAATTCCCCGCAGCTTGGCCTCTTTGACGATGGCTGCCGTGCTGGGGCCGAACTCCGCATCCAGCGAGACTTTTTTCAGGTATGCCATGAACTCGCCGATTTCCACGGCTTCCCGATCCAGAAAACGATTGAGGATGAAGACAGCGGCCTTGGCGCATTCCAGCGCGCACACCTCGTTGCTGTATTCAAAGATGACATTGTATTGCCCGGGCTGAGCCGCCGCGCGGGTCTTGCCGTACTTGGCGTCGGTATAACCCAGCTGGTTCTGCATTTCCAATATGACATGTTCCAGCACATGGCCCAAATAGGTTCCGGACTCCAGCCGCTCCAGAAACCCACCGGCGTACCCCAACCCGCAGGTGTTCTGGCGCAGGCCGGGGAAGCAGGTCAGCAGAGCCTCATTAAACCCTTCGATCTGACTGGTGGGGGTGTCTGCATAGGCGCCCAGGTCTACAAGCATCCGGGCGGCGGTCTTGTGGCTGTAGATGTTTCTGCCTCGATAAATCGTGATATCCAGAATTCTCATGTGTACCCTCATGCCTGTCAGTCTTTCTTTAGCCGCAGAACCTGCCGTTTTGACAGATCGAAGCCATATCCGGCGGGCAGGGCATGCACGGTCACCCCGATAATGGCCAATAATTCATTGGGATAGAGTTCCGAGACGTTGGAGCTCTGTATCGATCTTCCATCTATCACGGTGACGGCATTGTTGCCAATGACCTCGAAGTGTTCATCGGGAAAGACTTGGATGGCCGTATCCTCGTCAATGCCGATACCCAATATGCCGGGATTCTCCGCAACGCCGCACAGCAGACGGCCGAATCGCCCCCGCTGGCCAAAATGCTGGTCGATGATGGCGCTTTCCAACAGGCCCAGGCCGGGCGCCATTTTCAGCGTGCATTTCCTGGCGGGCCCGTTGTCCTCGCCCTGCACGACCATCGTGGAGCTCATGACCGACGCGCCGGCGCTGGTGCCCATGATAACGCCTCCGCCGGCGTACAGGCTTTTGAGCTCCTCGCTGGCCTGGGTGCCGCCCAGTATGCTGGTGATGCGCAGCTGGTCGCCGCCGGTCATAAAGACGCAGCGGGATGCCCGTAGGGTTTCGCACATGGCGTCATCGTTGGCGTCCCGGCGGGTGTTGATGTTCAACACCACCACATTGCCCACCCCCAACCGGCGGAAGACGTTCTCGTATGCCGCGCCTGCTTGCTCCGGCTGTTCCGTGGCAGTGGTCAGTATCGTCAAACGGTCTTGCGAGCCAAGCAGTTGCTGGGCCTGCTTTAGAATCAAGCTTTCGCCGTTTTTATCCTCGGCGCCGCCGATGATGATCAGGATTCCGCTGGCCGCGCTTTTCATGGCCGGTTTCCTGCCGCGATCTCCTGATTCAGAACCATCGAACCTTTGCAGAACAGCTTGATCAGGTTGTATTGCGAGTCGGTGATCAGGATATCTGCGTCGCTGCTCTCCAACAGCGCCCCCTTGGCAGGGTAGAGCTTCAGGCATTGGGCGACGTTCTCGGTGACGAAACGGAAGGCGACCTCCGGGGCCATGCCGTCCAGAAAGATGCAGGACCTGATATCGTCAAAGAGCGCTTGTATGGGGGAGATACCACCGCCGGGAATGCTGCCGTTGGCGTCGGAACTGACCGTAACCTTGGCCAGGTTCAGGTTCATTTTCTGCAAACGGGCGAGGGCATCGTGCACCGCTATGCCGTTGGTTTCTCCGGCGGTCAGGTCGATGCGTCCTCCGCTTTTCAGATACTTAATGCCTTCGCGGAACAGCTGCTCGCTGCGGTTGATGTGGGTGGGCACAAACATATCCATGGGCAGATCGGTGCGCGCCAACAGATCCAGCAGGGGGTCCAGCCCCTGCCTGCCGTCACCCACATGGAAATGAACCACGCCGGCCTTGCTGCCCAGCATGGCCCCGGCATGGGTCTGGGCAGCCAGCTTGACCAACTCATCCACCGAGGCCACCGAAGAGCGGTGGTCGGAGATCGCCACTTCGCCTGTGCCGATTACCCCGTCGACGAGAATAAGATCATCCGTGACGGACCCGGTCAGCGTAGGTGCAGGCACAGCATAGCTTCCTGTATAGAGAAACGCCGTAAGCCCTTGAATTTCCAACGCCTTTGCCTTGGCATGCAATTGGCGCAGGTTTCTGGCGTAGCAATCCATGCCCAGAACGCCTACTACCGTCGTGACGCCCGCCTGGATGATGTCCTGATAGGCAAGCTCCGGCACGGCGCTCCGGGGGCCGCCCTCTCCGCCGCCGCCGATCAGATGCACGTGTTGGTCCAGCATGCCGGGGAAGGCATGCAGCCCGCTGCAGTCCACCGTCTGCAAGCCGTCAAGGGCTAGGGAAATATGCCCCGGCAAGGCGATGGTACAAATCATCCGGCCTGCGATCAGGATATCACGTATGCCGACCGGCGACGGTGTGTAACATTGCAGGTTTTTTAGTAGTATCATGGAGCTCCCTCAACAAAACTTCTTATAGCTTTTTCCGAGGAGAAGACTTTATTCCCGCGGTTATTTTTTACAGTTTTGCTGATGCTAAGTAAAACCGTCAGGAGGTAGCCAATGTTCAACCATGATAAGAAACTGCTGTACGATGTGCGTGTAGACAGACCCAACCCCAACTATGCCACCCTGATGCAGGAGCAGCTGGGCGGACCCCACGGTGAGCTGAAGGCCGCGTTGCAATATCTGTCCCAAAGCTTCCGCATCAACGATCCCCAGATTCGGGATCTGTTTCTGGATGTGGCCACCGAAGAGCTTGGCCATATGGAGATGGTTGGCACATTGGTCAACCTGCTCAACGGGCATGACCCCAACGCCATGGCAGCCACCGTTGGCACCGTGCAGGCCCATGTCGCCACGGGCCTGACGCCTGCGCTGACCAACGCCTCCGGGTATCCCTGGACGGCGGCATACATTGAAGAGACCGGCGACCTGGCCGCGGATATTCTAAGCGACATCGCCGCGGAGGAACGGGCCAAGGTCGTGTACCAGTATCTGCACCGCCAGATCAACGATTTCGGCGTTCGGGATGCCATCGATTTCCTGCTCAACCGTGAGGAAGCACACAACACTATGTTCCGGGAGGCCTTCAACCGCATTCAGGACACGGGGTCCCTCAAAGACTGGGGCGTTACCAATGACTCAAAGCTGTATTTCGACCTCTCCAAGCCCGGCGGGCAATACTTCGCGGCAAATTCCCCGAAGCCCCCGCAATTCACCAACCCCAACTGATTCCGCGGGGTGTTTGGCGTAACGAGAACAAGCTCTTTTCTTTTGAAAAGCACTGCGTCTGCGGCAGTGCTTTTTTGTTTAGCGCTGTAAGTTTGCGGGAAGTTTATATTGAAGGATGATACTTCTGGCATGTAAGAATATGTAAGAAAGCCTGGGTTAACTCATATGCCAACCAAGCCGGACAAAAGGCATATATCGAAATTCCTTTTGCTGATGTTACTGTTCCTGTGTTTTGCCGCGGCAGGCGCCGCTTTTATCTACTATACATGGTCGATCAGCATCGAAGGCACTGAGCGCGAGGCGATTCAGTTGGCGACCGCGGCGGAAGCCGGAATACAAAAATCATCGGTATCCAAACTGACAGGCAATGCTGACGACATCATATCCAAGGAATATGCCGAGATAAAGAATACGTTGATCAAGCTAGTTGAACTGAACAACAATGCTCGATTTGCGTACATTTATATACAGAGAGATGGTAAAATATATATTCTCGCGGACTCGGAGCCTATTGGTTCCGGGGGTTATTCCCCTCCGGGACAGGAGTATACCGAGGCAACGCAGGATGCTTTTTCTCCTTATTTAACGGGCAAAACCATAATGTCAGGGCCTGTAACCGATCGGTGGGGCACCTGGATGAGCGTGCTGGTCCCTATGAGGGACTTTGAGTCAGGAAACGTCATTTCTGTATTTGGGGTGGATTATTCGGTGGAATCGTGGAATGACCGTGCGGTCATTCGTACGATTCAGGCAGTTGTGGTTGTGCTTTGCGTTTTTTTGATACTTGTCGCTTTCGTCCACATTACAAACCGCAACAAAGCTTTAATCCGGATGGATGTGCAACTAAAAGAAAGAGAAGAGCTTTTCAGAACCATATTCAATGAAGTTCCCATTGGGCTGGCGCTGGGGCACAATGATGAATATATCATTGCCAACGATGATGACAGACCAAGTGTCAATCCGATGCTTAAAAGGATATTGGGAAGAACAACGGCGGAGGTGGCAGGCATCAGATGGATGGATATCACGCATCCGGATGATCTATCTGTGGACCTGGATCATTATGATCAATTCAAATCCGGACAAATCAGTGGGTATCACTTGGAGAAAAGATATTCAAAACCGGATGGATCTTACATTTGGGCGAATGTTATCATTGCTTCCCTGCATCTTTCAAACAACAAATACAACCATATGTGCCTTGTTGAGGACATCAGTGATCGTAAAAAGATTGAGAGTGCATTGTTTGAAAGCGAGCGGAGCAAAGCTGTTCTTCTTTCCCATTTGCCCGGTTTGGCTTATCGTTGCATCTATGACGCAAACTGGACGATGCAATATGTTTCGGCCGGGTGTTACAAATTAACGGGGTATCAGCCGGAAAGCCTGATTGACAACAAGGAGCTGTCGTTCAATGAGCTGATTGCTCCGGATTACAGGGATATCCTATGGCGTGAATGGGAACGTGTCATTGCCTTACGGAATCCTTTCCGATATGAGTATGAGATCATTACCCGAACCGGAGAGTACAAATGGGTATTGGAGATGGGCCAGGGCAGCTATGATGCCAATGGCGACGTGGAGGCGCTTGAGGGGATCATTATTGATATCAGCGAGCAGAAAATGCAAGAAGCGCAAATCCTCTACATGGAAAACCATGATTACTTAACAGGGCTATATAACAGAAAATATTATGAAGAGGCAATGGAACAGTTGAATGGTGACGTCCATTTGCCAATTGCCGTGATGTCGGTGGATATCAACGGATTGCGGCTTGTCAATGAATCGTTGGGATATCCGGAAGGGGATATGCTTCTCAAAACAACATCCAAAATACTTGAAAGCTGCTGCCGGCCCGGCGATGTTCTGGCGAGAGTGAGTGGCGGTGGATTTGGGTTGCTCCTGCCAAACACAGATCATGAAGCGGCCTTGGGTATCCAGAAATTGATCGAATCGACGTGTGCGATCTACAACCAGAATACCAAAACGAAATTGTTCGATATCAACCTGTCGGTCGGATACTCCATAAAAGATACTGCGGATGACGACATCAGGCAAGCAGACAAGTTGGCAAATGAGTTTTTGCGAGAGCGGAAGCTGTTGAACCGCAAAAGCTCCCATAGTGATATTATTACTTCTATGATGTCCATTGTGAATGAAAAGAGCCGTTTGACGGAGGAGCATGCCGTGAGACTTGCTTCTTTGTGCAAAAAGATAGGAGAGAAGCTCAATCTTCCCCCACAAAGTCTGGATGAGTTGGAGCTGCTCGCAATGCTGCACGATATTGGGAAGGTCGGAATAGATGACCGTATCCTCAACAAGCCGGGCTACCTGGATGAGGAAGAGTGGGCCATTATGAAAAGGCATCCCGAGATCGGGCATAGAATAGCGAAGTCCTCCTCCGTGCTGGAGCCTATAGCTGAATACATTCTGTCACATCATGAACGTTGGGATGGAAAGGGCTATCCCCGTAGGCTGGAAGGGGAAGATATACCGCTGCTTTCCCGAATCCTTGCGGTTGCGGATGCTTATGATGCGATGACGGAAGATCGGGTTTATCGAAAGGCCATGCCCAAGGAAGTGGCGGTAGCGGAGATCCGGAACAATGCGGGAATACAGTTTGATCCGCATGTCGTGCGGATATTTTGTGAGAATTTGTCTATAGAAAATGAGTAGGAGGGGTTCCCATGTTTTTTGAAAATGCGAATTCAAAAACCCAGAACTGCGAAGACGGCGTCACCCGCAAGATATTGGCTACGGGCGGGGCACTGATGCTGACCGAGGTACGCTTTGCCAAGGGAGCGGCCGGAGCGATGCACCGGCATCCTCATGAGCAGGTCAGCTATATCGCTTCGGGCGCTTTTCAATTCACCTTGAACGGAGTGCATCAGGTGATCAAGCAAGGCGACAGCGTTTATATTCCTTCCAATGCCGAGCATGGTGTGCAGGCGCTGGAGGAGGAGAGTGTCATCATCGATGTCTTCACGCCGATCCGGGAGGATTTCTTGAGATAACCCGCAACAGTCAAGCCGCGAATCCAACGGTTCGCGGCTTTTCATTTAAACTCCGCCTTCAAAATCCAATCAAATAGAACGAGCTTGATAAATGACACTGGTGTCGGCCAAACCCTAGAGGCCGTCCTCTTGCGTCCGTAAGGGGCTCTGTATATAATAAAGGTAATTATCTACCAAAATAATGTAAATAGCCCATTGAAACAATGGATCGGAGCGGAACCTATGAAGGGTATGATCAAGAAGCTGTCGGCCGCGATCGTCGCAGCCGCTCTCCTGCTTTCCTTGCACCCATTGGTCGCGTTGGCCGCGATATCCGGTGATTTCGTCTATTCGGTGAGCAATGGCAAAGCCATCATCACCGAATACACCGGCGACGGCGGCACGGTGGTAATACCCTCGACGTTGGGCGGGTATCCGGTGGCCGGCATAGGGGATTGGGCGTTCTCGCAGTGCGACGGCCTGTCCAGCGTCACAGTACCCGCATGCGTCACCAGCATCGGCGATTCCGCGTTTGCCGATTGCGGAGGCCTGACAAGCGTCATATTGCCAGCGAGTGTCGTCAGCATTGGAGACTCGGCCTTTTCCGAATGTGTCAGTCTGAACGGCATCGCGATCCCCGCCGGCGTCGTCAGCATCGGGGCATCGGCTTTTTCCGGCTGCGGCAATATGGTCAGCGTGACAATCCCCGATGGCGTCTCCTCCATTGGAGAGATGGCCTTCGAGGGCTGCAGAAGCCTGACCAGCATCCGGATTCCGCGCGGTCTCATCAGCATCAAGGATGGCACGTTTTGGGGCTGCATGGCCTTGCAGAGTGTGACGGTCCCCGACAACATCACCCGCATCGGCGATATGGCGTTTGCGCTGTGCAGCAGCCTGACCAGCATCATCATTCCCGACAGCGTGACCACCATCGGGGAGGTGGCGTTCACGGGCTGTGTCAAGCTTGCGTCCATTCAGGTGGACGCCGCCAACACCACTTATGCCAGCCAGGATGGCGTATTGTTTGATAAAGCAAAAAAGGTGCTGTTGCAATACCCCATCGGCCATGCCAGAACTTCCTACACCACGCCCCCAAGCGTGATCAGAATTGAGTACACCGCGTTTATGGGTTCCGGGAACCTGAAAAATGTCACGGTCACCGGCGGCGTTGCCAGCATTGAGGACGGCGCTTTTGCCCAGTGCAGCCGCCTGGAAAACGTCGCGATCGCTAATGGCGTAATCAGCATAGGCAGCTACGCCTTTGCGGACTGCACCCGACTGGCGGGCATCACGCTGCCTGCCAGCGTGGCCGGCATCGGCGAATCGGCGTTTACGGGCTGCAACAGGTTGGCTACCATCTATGTGGCCTCGTCCAGTGCTTCATACGCCAGCCAGGACGGCGTTCTATTCAACAAGGCAAAAACGCGGCTGATCCAATATCCCATGGGCAATGGCCGGTCGTCCTATACCGTTCCCGCCGGCGTGGCCCGCATAAGCGATTCCGCGTTTGATTCCGCCATCTATCTGACCAGCGTCACGATTCCCGGCAGCGTAACCACGATCGATGATTGGGCGTTTTTCTCTTGCGAAAGGCTGGGGAATGCGTACTTCCTGGGCAACGCTCCCGCCATGGGCGACGAGGTGTTTGACGAGTGCAGGTTTGATTTTAGCATAGGCTATGTGCAAGGCAAGAAGGGTTTCAGCAATCCCTGGTACGGTTATCCCGCGACAGCCTATGCCGTGCCGGCGACGCCTGGCTCCTTCGGCGCTGTTTCCGCCTCCTACAACAGTGTCAAGCTGACCTGGGCCGCGGTATCGGGCGCCAACGGGTATGAGGTATACCGCGCAACCTCCAGTGTGGGCGCTTATACCAAGATCGCCACCATTGCCAGCGGTACCGCAACTGCCTATACCAATTCGGGCCTCACGCAGGGCAGCACATACTACTACAAGGTGCGGGCTTATCGCAAAATGGGCGGCAACACCTTGTATGGCGGTTATTCGGCGGTGAAATCGGCAAAGCCAACCTTGGCTGCCCCGGCGGTTAAGGCGGCAGCGGCATCCTATTCCAGCGTAAAGTTGACGTGGGGCGCGGTGGCCGGCGCAGGCGGGTATGAAGTCTACCGGGCCACATCCGCTGGCGGCGTCTATGCCAAAGTGATCACGACCGCTGCGCTGAGCCATACCAACAGCGGCCTGGCCACGGGCACGACGTATTTTTATAAGGTGCGGGCATACCGCACGGTGAACGGCGTCAAGATTTATGGCATTTACTCGGCGGTGCAATCCGCCAAGCCGGCGCTGGCCACGCCTGCGGGCGTCAAGGCGGCAAGGGCTTCGGCCACGAGCGTCAAGGTGAGCTGGGGCGCGGTGGCCGGCGCGGGCGGATATGAAGTCTACCGTGCCGCGACCCCCGGCGGCGCCTATACCAAGGTCATAACAACCGCGTCGCTGAGCCATACAAACACTGGCCTGGCCACGGGCAAGATCTATTATTACAAGGTGCGGGCCTACCGGACGGTGGGCGGCGTCAAGGTGTACAGCGGGTACACTGCCGTGGTTTCGGCAAAGCCATAAAAGTCCCCCAAGAACAACAAAGCCGCGGACCTGTGTGGTTCGCGGCTTTTGTGTTTGCGAGTGGCTGCGGCGTGTGGTTCTTATATTGGTGATCCATTGGGGCGGTCGGTATGCTGTTAACCTCGATAGGCCCTTTCGAACAGCATCTTATAACCATCCTTGGTGATTTCTCTCGGATTGCTGCCGTTGGACCCGTTCTTTACGGACATCTCCGCCAGGAGCTCAAAATCATCGGGGTTCACGTTGAGCGAGCTGATACCGGGCAAGCCGATTTCCATAGACAGCTCCCGGATGCGCTCGATACCCTTGGCCGCTGCCGCGGCGTCATCCGCTTCGTCTATGCCCATGGCCCTGGCGATGCGGGCGTATTTGTGCTGCGCGGCGGGCAGGCTGTATTCCATGACATAGGGGAGAAGAATGGCGTTGCACAGGCCATGGGGTGCGTCATACATGCTGCCCAGCGCCTCTGCCATGCAATGCACCGATGCCACGTCGGCATGGCTGAAGGACAGGCCGGCCAGCAGGCTGCCCATCATCATGTGGTCCCTGGCTTGCAGGTTCTGGCCATTCCTGACCGCTTCCGCGATGTTCTTGGCAATGTATTCCACGGCATACAGCCCCACCGCCTCGGCGATGGGCTCGGTGCAGTTGGCCGTGTATCCTTCAATGGCGTGGGTCAGCGCGTCGATGCCCGTGGCGGCCGTGATGAGCGGCGGAACCGTCAGCGTGAGCTCCGGATCGATGATCGCCGTTTTGGCCGCGATGGCCGTGCTCTTGATCGTGAACTTGAACTTCTCCGTTGTATCAGTGATAACAGACGAGAAGGTGACCTCGCTGCCGGTGCCTGCCGTCGTGGGTATCGTTAAAAGGGGCAGGCAGTCGTCTTGGATTTTGCCCTTTCCCTGATAGCTCCTGACCTTGCCGCCCTGCTTGGCCAGCACCGCCACAGCCTTTGCCGCGTCGATGGGGCTGCCGCCGCCGAAGGCCACCAGCGTGTCGATCGATTCTTCCCTGGCTTTGGCGGCGCAAGCCTCCACGTTGTAGTCCTTCGGGTTTGCCTCGATCTCATCGTACACGAGGAAGGGGATGCCTTCGCTTTGGATAAGCTCTGTTAACCTTTGCAGCATCTCCGTTTTGGAAAGGCCCTTGTCGGTTATGATCATGATGTTTTTCGCGCTTAAGGCTTTCAGCTCTTCTCCCAAGGTCTGCAGAGCGCCCGCGCCGTATCGGATTTTTGTGGGCAGCAAAAACTCAAAGGAAGGAATCATGATGGCACCTCTCATTTCACATGGCAATTAATTCTACCACATGTGTTTACAGAAAGGAATTGAACGGGTATAATCGAAGATGTGGATTAGCCACTCATCCACGTGAGGGGATGTTATGCCGGATTTGATTCGGGAACCGCTGTATCAGCAAATCGTCGAGCTGCTGCGACAGGAGCTGGCCGAGGGAAGGTATCCGTCGGAGGGCCGTTTCCCCTCCGAGCGGGAGCTTGCGGCCCGCTTTGCCATCAGCCGCACCACGGCCAACAAGGTGCTCTCCATGCTGGTGGCCGACGGGCAGCTGCAATACAAAAAGGGCGTGGGCGCCTTCGTCGCGGGCAAGGCGCTGGAACACGACATGAGCGCGCTGTTCTCCTTTACGGAAAAGGCCCGGCGCAGCGGCCTTGCGCCCACGACGCGGGTGCTGAAGTTCGAAGAGGCGCGCCATGGGCAGCTGGGCGAAGGCATATGTCTGGAGCGGCTGCGCAGCGTGGATGGCGTGCCCGTCATATTTGAACGGCGCTTTCTGGCCAAGCCGGTGTGCGCCGGCATCACCCGGGAAATGGTGGAAGGCTCGCTCTACGCAGCGCTCAAGGAGTTGGGCATCGTGGTTTCCCACGCCGAGCAACGGGCGCGCGCCGTGTCGCCCAGCGCCGAGGAGCGCTCATTGCTGCAGGTGAAGCAGGGCTGCGCGTGCCTGCGGGTAGAGGGCTGTGGATATCTGGCCAGCGGAACCGCTATCTGGGAGGAAAACACGCTGTTCCGCGGCGACCGCTATGAGATTCACGGTATTTTAAGCCCGTCGGGCACGTCGACGGGCCGTATCATCCGGTAGGGACCTATCAACGCTACATACACTATGTATTTAATCTAAGGAGGAACCGATCATGTTGACAGCCAAGGAAATCGCCAAAATGCTGGACCATTCCCTGCTCAAGCCCGAGATGGACGCCGAAACCGTGCGTAAGGGCTGCGAAATTGCCAGAAAGTATGACACCGCCACTGTGTGCATGAAGCCCAGCGATCTGCCCATCGGCAGAGAAGTGCTGGCCGGCTCGGACGTGAAGCTCAGCACCGTCATCGGCTTCCCTCACGGCTCCAACCGCACGGACGTCAAGGTCTTCGAGGCCGAGCGCGCCATGGACGACGGCGCTGTGGAGCTGGACATGGTGATCAACATCGGCAGGTTGATCTCCGGCCAGTATGACTACGTGGAGCAGGACATCCGCGCCGTGACGGAAGCCGCCCACAAGCGGGGAGCCATTGTGAAGGTGATTCTGGAGAACGCCTACCTGAGCGACGAGCAGAAGGCCAAGGCCTGCGTGCTGGCGGAGCGCGCTGGAGCGGATTTTGTGAAGACCTCCACCGGCTACGCGCCCACCGGCGCCACAATCGACGACCTGAAGCTGATGCGCGCCACGTGCTCGCCCAGCGTGCGCGTGAAGGCCGCCGGCGGCGTGCGCGAGCTGGACGCTGTGTTGGCCTGCCGCGCCGCGGGCTGTGTGCGCGTGGGGGCTACGGCCACTGTGGCCATCATGGAGGAGGCCTTCAAGCGCGAGGCCGCGGGCACGCTGAAGGAGTCGGATCAAGGGGAACTTGGAAAGGGATACTAAGCCTTTCGCCGACGACGCTGTTGCGTCGTCGGCGATTTGGACGACTTGCATGCTGATCAGTATTCGGTCCGGCGATAATTGTCGCCGGACCTACGCTTATTTATTGCGTCCCATTTTAGGAGTGAAATGCCGGGGACGCCGGTTGGCGGTTTTTGTGAACGTCTCTATCTACGTGCTGGTTTCCTCGGCGGAATGAATCCGCCATCGGCAATAAGTACTCGCCTGCGTAAAACCCTCTCCTGCGCCCTCCCCCAGAGGGGGGATTATGATCAGACTGCGGCATCGTGCCAATGCGGCAGGATTACGACGGTGAGCGGCATGGGCGGCAAGGGCAAGCCCTTGCCCTACACGGTAATCGAGCAACGAGGCGATGCGCTAGTCACATATTTATATAACCATCCAAGAAATGGTGCCGAAGGTTTCCAAAGGGCGATCGGAAAGCCCTTTGGTCGCGCCTCAAAGGCGCGAAATCCTTTCCCCACTTCTTGACACAAAGAACATGCCTGCTATAATAAGCTCAATTTCATATCCAACGCGATGATGGAAGCGAGTAGACGGTTGGAAATTCACAGAGAGCCCGGCAAGGTGGAAGCGGGCAATGGAAGCCGTTGAACGAGGAGCCGGAGCAGAAGGGGAAGCGCCTGCCAACCTTCCGTGTCCTCACGATACAGGGGAGGGGCATTGTTGGATGCCCATGAGTGGATTGCGCTGCAATCAAGTTAGGTGGTACCGCGAAAGCTTGGCCTTTCGTCCTTTCATAGGACGAAGGGCCATTTTTATATGTCTGGAGGATGAACAATGAGGTTGAATGTGTCGATGGCTGACCTGCTGTTCCCGGATGTAACGGTGTCTGTGGAGAAGATCATTGAGCGATATCTTCCGAGGAGTTTGCCTGCCGGCGCCATGGTCACGCGGCTGGCGCCCAGTCCCACGGGAGAGCTGCACATCGGAACGCTGTACGCGGCCTTCCTCTCTTATCGGCTGGCCAAGCAATCCGGCGGCGTGTTCTATGTGCGCCTGGATGATACGGACCAGAAGCGCGAGGTGCGTGGCGCGCGGGACCGGTTGCCGGCGGCATTGCGCGCCTTCGGCATTGACTATGAGGAGGGGTACTTCGGACGGGACAGCGAGAGCGGTGAATACGGGCCCTATGTCCAGAGTCATCGGGTGGAAATCTACCGGGCCTTCGCCAGGCGCCTGGTGGAAGAGGGCAAGGCCTATCCGTGCTTTTGTGACGAAGAGGCGCTTAAGCGCATGCGGGCTGAGCAAAAGCGGCAGGGCGTGGACATCGGGTACTACGGCCCGTGGGCTGCCCATCGGCAGATGGGGTTTGACGATGTGAGGCGGGAGCTCGAAGCCGGAAAGCGGTTTGTACTGCGCTTCCGGTCGCCTGGAGAGCCCGGGCGGCGGGTCGGGTTTGACGACCTTTTCAAGCGGGAGGTCTCCATGCCGGAAAACGTGCAGGACATCGTGCTGCTCAAATCCGACGGCGTTCCCACTTACCACTTCGCCCATGCCGTGGACGACACGCTGATGCGCACAACCCATGTGGTGCGCGGGGATGAGTGGCTGCCCTCCTATCCCATCCACCGGCAGCTCTTTGAGGCACTGGGCCAGCAGCCGCCGGTGTATGGGCACCTGGCGCCCATCATGAAAAAGGTAGGGGCATCCAAGAGCAAGTTCAGCAAGCGCCGGGGCGAGGACGGCCACGCCACCTACTACCGGGCGCAAGGTGTGCCGCCGCTGGCCCTGCGGGAGTACTACATGCGCCTTATCAACTCAGCCTATGAGGATTGGCGGCGGGTAAACCAAGCCCTGCCCCTGGAAGCCTATGCCATCGACCTGAACAATCTGGGTGTCAGCGGACCGGTGTTCGACGGGGAGAAGCTGCGGGACATCTCTAAGGATGTCATCGCTGCCATGGACGCCGGCACGGTATTGAGCGAGCTGCTGGCTTGGGCTGGAGAATTTGACCCCGCGCTGCACGCGGCGCTGCAGCGCGGCCAGTCTTATGCGCTGGCTGTGTTGAGCATTGGCAGGGGCATCGCCAAGCCGCGCAAGGACATTGCCAAATGGGAGGATGTCCGCGGTCTGTTCAGCTACTTCTGGGATGAGTTCTTTGAAGCTCAACCGCCCACGCTCCCCGGCGATTCCCGCGAGGCTACCTGGCTGCGGAGGTACGCGGCTGTATATGATGCCGCGCTGACAAAGGAAGCGTGGTATGACCAGCTGAAGGCCTTGGCCGTCGGGATGGGGTATGCCGGCGACAAGAAGGCCTATGCCGCGAACCCTTGCGGCTACGCCGGCACGCTGGCCGACGCCGCGGCCGTCATCCGTCTGGCGCTGACCGGCCGGGTGAGTGCGCCGGATTTGTATGACATCATGCAGGTTATGGGTAAAAAACGGGTATATGATCGGCTGATGCGGAGTTCTTGAAAGATTTGCAAGGGAAAACCGTTGGAACAGCGTAGTATAACATGGGGTTTGCTGGATAACGGCAACCCCGGGTGCATCAACTCTCCTGGGGCAGGTGTCTATGAATTCCTTCGAACGCATGCAGGCGGCCCGCATGGGCATAAAACTGGACCGCATCCCCTTCCTGCCTACGATTCTGGAGCACGCGGCGGCTGTCGTCGGCGTGTCGCCCAGCGCCGCCGCGCGAGATGCCGACCTCATGGCCCAGGCCCATGTGCAGGCCTGGCGGCGTTATAGGCACGACGCCGTGACCGTGGGCATCGATGTGTACAACACCGAGGCACAGGCGCTGGGGTGCGATGTGCGGTTCTATGACGACAGCAGCATTCCCGGCATCGTCAGCCGTCCGGGCGCCGGCATGGAACCGGAGGAATGCATCGGCAGGCTGGACCGGGCCGCCGATGGCGCGCTGGAAAAAGGGAGGCTGCCCCTGCTGCTGCGGGCGGCTAGCCGGGTGAAGCGGGAGATCGGCGGAGAAGTGCCGGTGGGCATCGGCGTATCCGGCCCGTTCTCGGTGTGCTGCGAATGGATGGGGTTTGAGGACTTCATACTTCGCTGCATCGGCGAACCCGAAGCGGCAGAAGACCTGCTGCACAGGACAGCGTCCTTTCTGATGGATTGGTGCGGGGCCATCGTCCGGGCGGGGCTGGGCGTTACGGTGTTTGAATCCTGGGCCGCGCCGCCGCTGCTCACGCCAGCGCTGTATCGCCGCTTTGCCGCCCCGTGGGAGAAGCTGGTCATCGAATCGGTGTGCCGGGCCGGCGGGAAGGCCCCCACGCTGGTCATTGGCGGGAACACCGCCGCGCTGCTGGAGGACATTCTATCCACCGGCACCGGCATGGCCATCGCCGATTACAACACGGACCTCCCCTTGTATGTGGAAGCCGCGCGGCGCAGAAAGCTGATGCTGCGCGGCAACATCGACCCCAAGCTGGTGGCTGCCGGTCCGGTACCCGCTATTCTGGAAAAGGCGGATCGCCTGGTCCGGTTAGCCGGTGGATATCCGGGGTTTGTGCTGGGCACCGGCGTGCTGCCCTATGACACGCCGGCGGAGCATGTGCTGGCCCTGCGGGAGCATTGCGCCACGCAGTGAGCGGAGGCCTTACGGCGCGGTCAGGAACGCGTGGATCTCGCCACCGAGATGGATCAGCGCGTGGCTGCCGCCCGGCACCAGATGGGCCGACGCATGGGGCAGCAATCTTTGAAGGCGCCGGACCGTTTGGGCGCTGTGGATCATCGTGTCATTCTCTCCGGCAAACACCAGCACCGGCATCGTCAGTTTCTTCAGCTCCTTGTCTCCGAACAAGGGGAGTATTTCCCTGCGGTAGTTGAAGTTCTCGTCAATGAGCCGCTGATATTGCAGGATTACTTCGGGCATGGCCTGGCTGCCGTTCACCCTGGAGAGCAGCTTTTGTTTCATGTTGTCTCCCAGCAGCCGGAAGACCGCGCTCGTGACCAGGAACGAGAGCTTCTGCGCGCCGATGCCGGCCGGAGAGAGCAGCGCGAGCTTGTCCACCTTTTGCGGATGCTGCATGGCGAACTTGACGGCCAGCCACGCGCCCAAGGAAATACCGGCCAGGCTGGCCTTGCGGATGGCGAGAGCGTCAAAGACATCGCTGAGCCACAGCGCGAGATCGGGGCCTTGGAAGGGAAGCTGCCTGTCGTCGCTTTTGCCCGGCTCTCCCGGCAGGTCCACGGCATACACGCGGAAATGGCCCGCGAACCGGGGCGCGTCGCCCGCCCACATCACGGAATTCATTGCGCTGCCGTGCAGCAGGATCAAAGGCGGGGCGCTCCGCTCGCCACTGGCTATCACGAAGGTGTCTCCGTAGCGTGTGGGTACGAAGAACTTGTCGTTGGGCGTGGGCCAATGCTCCAGCAACGATTCATAGAACCTGTGCACGGCGGCCTTTCCTTCCGGGGTCTTGAATGCGAATTTCGGTTTCATCTGATACCCTCCCTACAGCATGGAAAACCAGTTTTCAGCATCCTCCACCGTCCGGAAAACCCGGAAGGCGTTTCCTCGATTGGATTCGGCCAGGAACTCCTTGAACTTCCCCTGGATTCTCTGTTCGTCTGTGAGGACCACCGCCACATTCGCGCGGTAATTCGCAAACTTTTGCAGCAGCGCCCCGGCCAGGCCGGTTCTCAACCGGAAGAAATCGTCGGCCAGCGCCTCCGCGTGGATCAGAAGCAGCCGTGTGTCGTGCTCATACCCGGCGCTCAGCAAATCCAGAGCATGTTGCTCCGTGCGGATGGGCTCTTCCGCCGAAGCGTACTCGATATATTTTTGTGTACCAGCTTCTTTTACCGCATACTGCATGCTGTTCGATCTCCCGTCGTTGTTTAGTTCGGTTCGCAGCTTCTTCAGCCATTCCAGCTCCTGCTCCAGGGACGAAAGGACGTTTTGGTACATCATGTCCCAGATCAGAGCCTCTCTTTGCGTTCTGCCGGGGGAGAACACCCCTCTGCGCATCTTTTCCCGGTGCATCAAAATCTGCGTTTGGACCTCAAATTCGTATTGAGACAGCAGGCAGCTCAGTTCCTCTGTATGGAGCAAGTCCGCCCAGGCCAGCTGCACCAGAAATGTTTTTTTACATTCCGGAGGTTCCGGGGAAGAAAGCACCCATGCCTTAAGCTCCTGCAACCCTTCCTGCGTGATGGTATAGACTTTCTTGCTTGGCGAGCCTTCCTGGTGATGGACTTCATTGGTGACAAAGCCCTTGCCGTGGAGTTCTACCAGCGCCTTGTATATCTGATTGTTGTTGCCGGACCAATGCATGAACGGCGACTCTTCGATGATCTTTTTCAGGTCGTATCCCGTCAGGGGCTCATAGCTCAGGATCCCCAGTATTGCGTGGCTGATGGACATGGATGGACTTCCTTTCTATTCGAAACATGGGTTAATAGTAACATATGATACAGAGGTAGTCAATGGCAAGTTTGCCTTGTGCATTCGTGAAAGAAAGGCTATGATACAGGTGCTATTTATTGTCAAAAGAGATTCGGCGTAAGCCCGAAGAATGCGGAGGTGCCCATGACCGACAGGGAAAAGCATGTGTTTGACGTCCTTTATGCCAGGCGCAGCGTGCGCTCCTACATTCCGGACAGAAAAGTGGAAGACGAAAAGATCACCAAACTGCTCCAGGCGGCTATGGCGGCGCCCTCTGCCTGCAACATCCAGCCATGGGAGTTCATTGTCGTTTCCGACGACGCCCCGTTGCGGCAGATTAAGGACAGCATCGCCCAATATGGCAACTACAACGCCCCGCTGATCGTCGTCGTGTGCGGTTACGCAGGGTTCATACCGTGGGAAGACGACGTAGGCACCGTGGATTGCAGCGCCGCCATAGAGAACATGCTGCTGGCCGCGACGGCCATGGGCTTAGGGTCGGTGTGGGTTGGCGGTTTTGACGCCGACGCCCTGCGCCGCCTGCTGGACATTCCCGAAGACGTGCACCCGATAGGGGTCATCTACCTCGGTTACCCGGCCGAGAGCCCCGAACCGCGGACGCAGTACCTGGAAGAGGCGGTTCACTGGCAGAAATATGACCGGACGAGAGCGCACGAAAAACGGCCCGGCAGCATCGTTTAGCTCAATTTTATTAAGAAGGAGATTTCGCAATGATTAAGGCCAAAGTCACACTGGACAAGCAATTCCACGTGGGCCAGGTGGACAAGCGCATCTATGGTTCCTTCATCGAGCACCTGGGCCGCGCGGTGTATGGCGGCGTGTATGAACCCGGTCACCCGACCGCCGACGAACAGGGTTTCCGGCAGGACGTGCTGGGCCTGGTGCGGGAGCTGCAGGTGCCCATCGTGCGCTATCCCGGCGGCAACTTCGTTTCCGGCTACGATTGGCGCGACGGCATCGGCCCCCGGCAGAACCGCCCCCGCCGTGCCGAGCAGGCGTGGGCGTCCATAGAGACCAACGAGATCGGCGTGGACGAGTTCGCCGACTGGTGCCGCAAGGCCGGTACGGACATCATGATGGCGGTGAACTTGGGCACGTTGGGGCCGGACGAAGCCCGCCAGCTCGTGGAATACTGCAACATGCCCGGCGGCACCCATTGGAGCGATCTTCGCCGCAAGAATGGCCACGAGCAGCCCCACGACATCAAGCTGTGGTGTCTGGGCAATGAGATGGACGGCCCCTGGCAGATCTGCCACAAGACCGCCACAGAATACGGCCGCATCGCCAACGAGGCCGCAAAGGTCATGAAGTGGGCGGACCCGACCATAGAGCTGGTGGCCTGCGGCTCCTCCAACCGCGAGATGCCCACCTTCGCCGAGTGGGAGCGCGTGGTGCTGGAGCACACCTACGACAACATCGACTATCTGTCGCTGCACCAGTATTACGGCAACCACAGCCACGACGACGCCGCGTTTCTGGCCAGCGCCGTGGGCATGGATCGCTTCATTCGCGAGATCGTGGCCACCTGCGATTTCGTCAAGGCCAAGCTGCGGGGCAAGAAGGACATTATGCTGAGCTTCGACGAGTGGAATGTGTGGTACCACAGCCACAGCGCCGACAGCAAGAACGAACGCTGGCAGGTGGCCCCGCCGCTGCTGGAGGATGCTTATGACATGGCCGACGCGCTGGTCGTGGGTACGATGCTCAACGCGCTCATCCGCAACGCCGACCGCGTGAAGGTCGCGTGCCTGGCCCAGCTGGTCAATGTGATCGCGCCGATCCTCACGCGCAACGGCGGCCCCGCCTGGAGACAGACCATCTACTGGCCCTATCTGTACGCGTCGCTGCATGGCCGCGGGCTTTCGCTGGGCACGCTGGTGGATTGCCCGACCTATGACGCTTCCAACCACCACGACGTGCCGTGGCTGGATGTTTCCGCCGTATATGACGAGACCCGCGGTGAGGTCGCCGTGTTTGCTGTGAACCGCAACCTGGAGCAGGCCATAGACGCCAGCATCGACCTGCGGGGTGTGGGCGGCTCGGCGCTCATACAGCACGCGGCGCTGCACCATGACAACCTGACCGCCACCAACACCGAAGCCGCGCCGGACACCGTGCGACCCCAGGCCGGCGCCGGCGGCGTCATCGAAGGCGGCATCTTCCAGGGCCAGTTGGGCCCGGCCAGCTGGAACCTGTTACGGTTCTGCGTGGATGCGCTGTGATATAGAATGCCGTAATGAGGAAGGGCAGGCGATGGTCATCGGCTGCCCTTCTTTATTGCGGAACTACCGCGATCGCTTCGATCTCCACCAGCCATTCCGGGCGGCCGAGACCGGCCACAAAGACCACAGTGACAGCCGGTGCGTGCTTGAGCTGCCCCACCGCCCGCTGATAGGCCGCGAACCCCACCTGAGGGTCCTGCCCCTGCACGAGGTATACGGTCCACTTGACGATGTCGTCCAGCGTTCCGCCGGCGGCCTTCATGACGGCATCCATGTTGCGCAGCGCCTGCTCGGTCTGCGCAGCCAAATCGCCCACGCCGACGATGGAACCATCATCCGCCGTGGCGTTCTGCCCGCCGATGTACACGGTGCGGTGGGGCCCTTCCACCGACACGGCCTCTGAGTATCCCGGTGGCGTGAATCTGCCCTCCGGCTTGATATATTTTACCTGTACCGAACTTACGTTCATGGGAATTCCTCCTTTGCTTGATGGTTCCAGTATACCCCATGGATGGCTGCTCCGGAATGGACCGGAGTCACAGAGCACTCCTGCGGAAAAAGAGTATAATATAGCGCGAAACAAGGGTGGCGGCCTTGCCGGCGGCCACAGAAAAGAGAGTTGCATATGACGGTATCAAAGGAATCCTCCCCGGCGGATCAAAACGGGACGCTCCTCGGAGGAAATACGGTTGTCACACCGCTGGGCACCTATCCGGCGCAGGCGGCAACATATTATGCCGATGGCGGGATACGGTCATTGACGCTGAATCCCGGCGAGCGCGCGTTGGTGCCCACACCGGCAGGGCCTGTGTTGACGCGCCTGGGCTTTACCTTTCACGAGGATGGTTCCTTGGATTCCGTGGAACCCGAACAGCCTGTGGAGGTGGACACGCCCATTGGCGTTGTCACAACCTATGACGATGCCGCGAAAGCACCGGTTGAGCGGTACTCCTTATGCTTCACCTGCGAGGGGCGAGTGTCCGGACTGACCGTCTCCGGATTCAGCCTGCTGGCTCAGGGCGATGACGGCTCGGTGACTTGGGTGCGTCCTCGGCAGGTCTTGAGCCCGGATGAGGAGGGGGAGTTCATCGAGCTGCCGGTGCGTTTGGACTTCCGAGAGGGATTTGCTGTGGTGCGCAGCGGCGACCAGACAGCGCTGCTGCCCCTGGAAGGTACGCTCTTTCGGTGGCTGGACGCCGACGACGAAGGCGGCTGCGCCGGCGGCTGCGCGGGATGCTCGGGTTGCGGTGGGAAGGGCAGATAGCGGGCTGCTGAAGCCCGCCGCGCTCGCGGAAGACCGGCTGATCCTGCGCGAGGGGTTTGGTGAACAGGCGGAAGGCGCGCCGTGTCGCCGTTGCTTACGGCCATCGCCCAGCACACCCGCAAAAAGGCGCATACAGCCGTCGACGTGCTCCTTTAGCCTATTGACTCTCCACCTGGGGCAAGGTCTATCATTGCCATATAAGTGAATGGCTTAAGGAGACCGCAGCGATGAACGGCAGCATTGTGTACGAGCAAGGCGAAGCCTTTGACGCGCTGGACGCCAGCCTGATTACGGACTTGAAGATCGACCGGATTCTGCGGGAGATCAACCGTGACAACTCGCCCTTTGTGGAGAACCTGTTCTTGCGCAAACCCGCCCGGGCAGAGGACGTGCTGTTCCGGCTGGCCTGCATGCAGGACCTGCAAAGGCCGGACATTGCGGACATCATCGCCGGCTTCGGCGCGCGCTACGGCAGATTCCGTGAGTACCTGGAGAACAGCCGCAAGCTTTCGCAGCCAAGAACCAAGCAAAAGTGGTTTCTGGACGCAGCCGTCTCCTATTGCGAAAGCATCATTGCCCTCCGGGACGAACTGGAATGTGTGGGTGTGAAGTCCCATGCGCTGCGCCGGTTTCTGGATTGCCTGACGGCCCACACCGAGAACGAGGAATTTAGGGCGCTCCACGCCGACGGCAAGCGGTGTGCCGAGCAGATGGATGGCTTGCGCTACACGGTGGAAGTGTCGCTGAACCAGAACAGGGTTAAAGTATCGGCTCTTAGGGACGAGCGCCTTGAAGCAGACAACTTGTTTGAAAAACTGGCCCAGCAGTTCCGCCCATACGATCTGAACGCCAATGCGACGGTAGTTCCGTTCCCTGGTGTGAACATGGGCACGCTGGAGACCGGCATACTGGAACAGTTGCACACGCTCTTCCCCGACGCCTTTTCGCTGCTGGATGGGTTCTGCAGGAGCCACCCGAACTTCGACACGGCTTTGGCTGACAGGTTCGCGGAGGAACTGCAGTTCTATCTGTGCTATATACGTTATATGCACCGGCTGCGCCAGCGGGGTTTTTGCTTTGCGTATCCGCGTTTTTCGGCGGAGAAGGCCGTCCGCATCGAGGGCGGGTATGACCTCGCGCTCGCCCAGGACGAGGCGGCGAATGTATCCGTCGCGGATTTTAATCGGGAGGCTGATCAAAGCTTCCTGGTTACGGGTCCCAACCACGGGGGCAAGACCACCTACGTTTGCATGGTCGGCCAGGTGCTGTATCTGGCGTCCCTGGGTCTGCCGGCGCCTTGCCGGTCGCTGGAAACCTGTTACCTGCGCGGGTTGTATACACATTTTGCGAAAAACGAGGACCTGAGCACCAACGCCGGCCGGCTCAAGGAGGAACTGCTGCGCGTTAAGGCGATCTTGGACCGCATGCCCGACGACAGCCTGGTGATTTTCAACGACCTGTTCGCCTCCACGACGACCTATGACGCGCTGCAAATGGGGAGGCGGATACTGGAACAGTTCCTGGCGAAGGGCTGCCTGTTCCTGTTCGCCACCCACATCGGTGAACTGGCGCGGGTATGCCCCGGCCTTGTAACCCTGCGTGCGTGGCGGGACGAGGCCGCCGGGGGCTATGCTGTGGAGTACGGAAAAGCAGGGCAGGAATCCTGGCAAAACCAATGGATGGACCGCTATCGCCTGCGCCGCGGGGACATTTTGGAGAGGGTGAAGGGATGATGATACCATCGATGCTGCACACCAGGGCTGAGCAGGCGCGGCGCAGCGACGGGGATTGCGACGCGCTGATCGCGGACCTGAACCTGGAAAGGCTCTTCCAGACCATGGCCGCGGGGGATGCCTTTCTCCACCGGGTGGCCAGGCAGGAGATGACGCAGGGCGCTGACCTGGATGCCGAGGGCATACTGTTCCGGCAACGGGTACTGGCCGATGGCATGCGCCACGCCGAGGTGTTCCAGGATGCCTATGGATGCCTGACGTCCTTTCTGGACAACTACCGGAGCTATCAAAAGAGCAGTCTGCCGTCCTTCTCCACGTTCATTGCGGCGACGTCGGTTTTGAAGGATACCGTGGCGCTGATGCGCATCCTCTTCGACGGTGTCCAAAGGCTCATGGACATCCTGCGGCCGCTGGATTCCGCTCAGTGCTCCGCGGGTGTCGCCGGCTTCCTGCAGGCGTTCTTCGGCTTCTTCCACGAGGATTTCCTCGCGGGAGCCTACGGGCAGATGGAGGAACTCGAACGGGCCTGCGGCGATTCCTATGCGCTGATAACGGCCGGCGTCGGTGGCGGCCTAAAGGCCAACCAATATGTCATGCAGTCCATCTCCCAAAGCGATGGCAAGAAGAGGAACGGCGGACCCAGCCGGGAGATCGCCCTGGGCAGCATCGGCATACAGGCCCAGGCCGGCGCGCTGCGCGACGCCGGTCTGCTGCAGATCGCCCGAATGCTGCGGGAAGTCAACGACAAGACCGTCAAGTGCCTGGAAGGTATCCGCTATGACTTCGGCTTCTGCGTCGGCTGCATACGCCTGTGCCGCGCCTTGCGCTCGGTGGATGTGCCGGTCAGCTTCCCCCGCCCCTTAGGCATTGGGGAGCCCAAGTTCGCCTTCCAGAACCTGATGGACGGCTGCCTGGCGCTCAACAACCAGGCCCGGCCGGTGGGCAATTCCATGGACATGGAGGACTTCCGGTTCATAATGGTCACAGGGGCCAACCAAGGCGGCAAATCCACGTTCCTGCGCAGCGTGGGGGCCGCGCAGCTGATGATGCAATGCGGCATGTTCGTGTGCGCGGACTACTACATTGCCGGGTGCTGCAGCGAGGTCTTCACGCACTTCTGCCACAGCGAGGCTCAGGACCACAACCAGGGGCGGCTGCACGAGGAACTGCAGCGTATCGATGGCATTGTGCAGCGGTGCGGCCGGGACGCGCTGGTGCTGATGAACGAGACGTTCTCCTCCACTTCCGAGCACGAGGCATCGTGCCTGGCGGAGGAGATCGTGCTGGCCTTCCATGAGCTGGGCATCCGGACAATCTATGTCACGCACTTCTATGAGTTCGCCAAGAACATGGAGAGAAAGGACCTCCCGGGCGTGCATTTCTTCGCCGCTCAGCGGCAGGCCGACGGCACCCGGCGGTTTTCCATAGAGCCGGCGCTGCCCCAGAGAACCAGCTTTGGCATGGACATTTTTGATCAGGTCTTTAGTGGGTAGCAAGAAACGAGGGCTTGCGTTATCAATAGAAAAGAGGCCGAGGGTTTCACGCCAGCGGGCGCGACCAAAGGGCTTTCCGATCGCCCTTTGGAAACCTTCGGACCCCATTTCAAAATGATTATGTAGACATACAAGTCTTATTTACTGAACTCCACAATGGAATACCCATCCACATACGGGATCGTCACCTTGCCGTTTTCGAAGGCCAGCGGTACATCCTCGGGCACCAGCCGTGCCTTGGTGTATTCGGCGGGCAGACGCACGGTCAGCGTGAGGCCTTTGAGAGGCGTGCGCTCCTCTATGATGTCGATCGTCGCGGACTTGCGCACCGGGATGTAGTGCAGCACATGGGCGCAGACGCGGCCGTGCTGCCGCTGCTCCAGCAGCTGCACGCTGACTGTGGAGGGGCCGTCGTGGGCCACCAGCCGCTGCCCCAGCAGCAGGTCCAGCGCGTTGCGGACCAGAACCTTGACCCAGCGGGGCGCGCTCTCACGGTATTGCGAGAACAGTGGATGGCTGAAGAGCACCGTGCGCTCGGTGCGCAGCGCCGCGGCGTAGGGCTGCCCCTTGGCGCTGGGCGTATAGCGGTGGGAGCAGAAATGGTCACCCCGGCGAGGGAAGTAGGGCCCGCGGGCCTGCAGCGCCTCTTGAGCGCCGTCGGGCGTTATGCGTGTGCCCTGCAGATAGATTACGTATTCGGCGTCGGTCTCCAGGCCTTGGGCCAGCGGCCCCTGGGCCAGCACGAAATCGGGGTATGCATCGGTCTGCCCCTCGTAGCGGGCCTGATAGCAGGCAGGGTACGCCCCCTGGGCGTTCAGGCCGCCCAAGCCGCAGGCCAGCACATGGCCGCCTCCGGCCACGTAGGCGTTGAGCTTGCTCTGGAACGCTTCGTCGGCGGCAAAATCCTCCGGTACGATGACCAGACGGTAGGGGGCCAGATCCATGGTATCATCCAGTATGTCGAACTGCACGGCCAGCTCTTCCAGCAGCTGCGCCGCGCCCAGGATGCTCTCGGACATTCTGTGCTCTACCAGTGGGTTTTCCGCCGTCAGCAGCGCCACTTCGGTGAGCGCCGTGGAGGGCCGCGCCCAGGCCTCGCGCTGAGCGAAGGGCCGGTACACGTCGCCGATGAGCCGGTAGGTCGCGGCGTTCAGGCGGCCGTAGGGCTCCAACTGGTCGCCAATGGAGCACGCGAAGCCGAAGCTCAGCATGCGGAAGGCTTCGAACTCCAGCGCGGCCAGGTTCTTTAGGCTATGGAAATCCCCCCAGCTGGTGTGGAACTTGCCGGTCATGCCCATGCAGTCCAGCCCCAGCTTGCGAGCGTAGCGTGCCGTCACCGGGAAGTGCAGATAGCCCCAGCCGCCACTGGGCAGGCTCTCCAGCTCGAAGTGGGTGTAGGCGCCGGCGCTTTCCCTGGTGCACGGGCCGATGTGCCCGGCGTTGTAGAAGATCGTGCAATCCGGCCGACGGGCGCGCACAAAGGCGCTCATGTCCGCTTTGAAGCGGTCCAGCACATCCTTGGCGAAGGCCAATACCTGGGCGTCGTCGGCGGCATCGATGCCCCGGGCCTTCATCTCCCGGCGACAGGCGGCGCACCAGCACGGCCGTATGCCTACGATGTCGAAGAACAGGCCGTCCAGCTCATCGCCCAGCAGGTCCATAACCTCCGAGGTGTGAGCCTTGAGGAAATCCAAATAGTCGGTGTTGACGCACAGAGATTGGTAGAAGCCCGGCTCGGAGAAGGGGCCGCCCTCGTGGGAGCCGTCCTTCTTTCGGATCAGCCATTCTGGGCGTGTGTTGGCGCTGTGATAGTCCCACTGCACGGTGATGTACACCGGCGCGCGCACGCCCACGCTGTGCAGCGCCCGTACCTGTTCCGCCAGCAGGTTGCGGTTGGCGAGCTGGGGGTGCACGAGCTCGGGGAACCGCTGGGAATCGTAATACAGCCAGCCGTGGTGGCAGCGGGCGAACACGGTCATGGAGGACACGGCGGCTTCCTGGGCCGTGCGGGCGAACTCGGCGGCGTCAAACGCCGCGGCGACGCCGGGGATCTCTTCGGACGTGTGGAAATCCAGATGGACCTGGCGGGGGGAGAGGGTGATCATGGTCATGTCTCCTTTGCATTTGATCGGGCGGAATCGAGAGCAATGCCACGTGATTTGTGTTGACTGGCCTGCGAATTGGCTTCATGATTGGTTGCTATACAACTTAACAGTATACATCTCGATTGCTGGGCCGCGCAACGCAAGAGGCAGCGTTGGTTTTCCTTGTATACAGGCATTAAGGTCTGGTGCCGGTGGTCGGCTTGTACATATCCTGCATGAGCGGGTCATAGCTCCCGTCCAGCATTTGCTTGAGAAGCTCCAACCGCGGCTTGCAGTTCTCGATGGCTTCCTTCCGCAGCTTGTCGAATGCGTCGCGATCGATGAGCCCTGCGATGTACTCGCTCTCGGCATTGAGGAATTCGTCGCTGGGCTGCAATTGCCACGAGGCCAGCAGCGCGGTGTTTGGCAGCGCGTAACGCTCGGTGGCCGCCGGCGGCGACAGGAAGGCATTGCTGCCCGCACCTTGCTGCTGCAAATCGATGGCCTGCCGAAGGCCGGTATCGTTGGTGCAGCCGTGCACCGGGTTGCCCAGAAAGCCGTCCATGGCCAGGAACTCCTGCAGCTCCCATTTTTTGAAGTATGGATTGTCATTGAGCAACCGGTAGCCCATATCACCAACCGGCTCCCAATCCTTGTCGAGTTCACCGCGGGCGATCAGCGCGTGGTTGTCCTCGTTCTCATAGGCCCAGTCCAGCAGCGTCACCAGCGTTTCGGGCTTGTCATAGCTCTCGAAGGTGTACAGTTCGCTCCACGGGTTGCGGGCGAAGGCGGGCTGGCTGCCCAGCGACAGCACCGGCAGCGGCTCCAGGTTGTCCTTCGCCGCGATGTCGTGCAGGAAAACGCAGCGAAACAGCCACTTGCCGTCGTCCGCCTCCGGCTGCTGCTCCAGATAACCCGCCGCGGTCCAACGGCGCAAGGCATCGATGTAGTCCAGATACTGCGGCGATTCGTAGATGGAACGTAACGTGCCGTCCCCATCCCGCCAAGCCCAGGCGCTCCGGTCATAACCGAACCATTCCGATGGCACGTCGCCGTTGTCGATGGGCCGCAAGCCGGCTTCCTTCGCGCTGCGCAGCAGCTCTTCAAACTGATGTGCTGTTGCCGGCACGGCCCAGCCGTGGCCATCCATGGCCTGTTTGTCGGCAGCCATGGTTCTCTCCAACGCCAGCCCAACCGATGGAACGGCTACGATGTCGTTGCCAATCTTGCAGCGCGCCCAGCCCCACTCGGGTATCTTGGAAAGGTTGGGGCCGAAGGTATCGATGGCGTCGTTGAGCCGCAGCATGGGCGGGAACAGCTTTTCCGGGCGGTCGTTGAAGGCGCGCACGTAGATTTGCGGTGGATTGCCGGCGGCGATGCGCTGCTGCGCCTCTTCGATCAGCGCGTACTCGCTGCGCACAAAGCCCAGCTTCATGGCGATGTTGCGCTGCCGCAGGATGCTGCGGCACACCAGTTCCAGTATTTCTTCGCTGCGCTTTTCATCCACGCCGTTGGACCAATAGCCACCATACAGGATGGTCACATCGCCCATGTCCAGCTCTTCGGGCTGGCGCAACTCCACGCGGGATGGCTCCGCCGGCGGTGCCATGCCTTGGGCGGCAGGGGAGGGCGTGCAGGCGCACAGCGCTGCGGCCATGGCCAACGCCGGCAGAGCGAGCAGGATGTTGCGCTTCATGGGAACCTCCTTACAACCGGCCAATCGGGTTTATTCCTCTGGCGATATTCAAGCAGAATATGGAGAACATTTCAAGAAAACCGGACCTTGATTCATGAAAGCTTAAGAAATGGCGTACGGCCTGAACACTGATTCCGTTGACAGATTCTTCCCCGCCAATATAATTTAACTGGGATCCGGGCCAGGCATGAGTAAATCCAACAACTGCGAGACGAAACAAATGAAAAGGGATTGAACGCATGAAAAGCGAAGTGCAAACCATACTGTCAAATCTGTGCACCCGTCACCCCGAACTGCTGGTGTGCATGGGCGATATCCAAAGCGCCTTCGACATCTTGAAGGAATGTTACGCGAACAACGGAAAAGTCTTGGTGTGTGGCAATGGCGGCAGCGCCGCCGATTCGGAACATATCGTCGGCGAGCTGATGAAGGGCTTCTTATTGAAGCGCAGAATCAATGAGCAGGATGTCAGGAAGATACGGGAGGCCTATCCTGAAGACTGGGAATACCTTTCGGAGCACCTTCAGGGCGCGCTGCCGGCGATCTCGCTGGTCAGCCAATCGGCCATATCCTCCGCCTTCATCAACGATGTCGCGGCGGACATGGCGTTTGCCCAGCAGGTATACGGTTATATACGGCCGGGGGACGTGCTGATCGGTCTGAGCACCTCCGGCAACGCGAAGAATGTGCTGAATGCCTTCAAGGTAGCGCATAGCATGGGGGCCAGGACCATAGGGCTCACAGGAGAGGCCGGCGGGCGGATGAATGACCTGTGCGACGTTGCGATACAGGCTCCGGCAAATGAGACCTATCGGGTTCAGGAATACCATTTGCCCATCTACCACGCGCTGTGCGCGATGATCGAAGCGGAGTTCTTCGCGCGGTGATCATGGCCGTGGCGCAACCGTAAACGCCGCAATCGCGGGTCAGGAGTCTTTTCTGTTCCTATGAAGAAGCAGTAGGTTTGTCGCTCCTGTACAGCCGGAAGGGGAGATCAGATGCTGTTCTGATAGCGCGCCAGGATCTCCAGTTCCACGGAGCTTTCGGATTCGCAGTTGACCTGTGTGATATCGTCCAGCAGCACGGTGCTGTCGCCGTCGGAGTCGCCATCCTCGGCGATTTGGCGCACGGTGCATTTCTCATCATCCAGCTTGATGATGTAGCCGCTGGTCAGCTTGCTGTTGCTGAGCAGCTCTATGATGACGATGCGGTTGTTGCTCTGGGCATAATCCAGCAAGCCAAAGAGAAGGTCGGAGCCGTCGAACTCCTGAAACTTGATCTCGGTGTTGTGGTGGTTCTTAATGGCGATGAGCTGCTTTAAGTATTTGGTGCTGTGGCTGATGCTGACAATGCTGCGCACCTCCTGCAGCATGAATCCGTCAAAGCGCCCCCTGGGGGAGATCAGGCTCATGATGAAGAAATCTTCGTCGCAGGCCACGATGTAGCCCGCATAGAATTTAGACAGGTCACGGTCATCCTCGTAGACCTCCACGAGGATGCCGTCCCTTTTATATTCACTCAGTTCGTCGAAAAACATCAATGTTGTCCTTTCGGGTTAGTCGATCACGGCCACGGCGGAAGAGCCTACCTTGAGCCACTCGTAGAGGAACTTCGCGTGGCTGGTGTAGTTGCGCACACACCCGTGGGACTGCGGCGTTGTGCCCATCGTGGAGTTGGTTTCCCGGTAGGTCTTGGGTATCGGGACTTTGCCCGTCTCCGGGTCCGCGGGGATGTCGTGGGGTACGCCGTGCAGCCATATACCGGCGGAGAACCGCACCGCGTAGGGCGCGAAGCCTGCATACAGTTTGCTGTTGCCGTCGCCGTAATAGTAGAATTTGCTGGCCTTGCCCAGTGTGGCATAAGCGCCCAGCGGGGTGGGTATGGAGGAGCCGCCGGTCTTGCCTGTGGATATATAGCTCAGCGACACGATGCGCCAGCCACCGGCGGCATATTCCAACACGACGGCGTTCTGGTTTTTACGGTCCACGCTGACCACCTGTGTCAGCTCGCCGATGTGGTCGGCCTTCACATTGACATACTTTTTAGGTACGTAGAAGTTCTCGCCGCTGTAGGGCAGATAGACCAGAACATAGTCGCCTATCTCCAACATCATCTGCATCAGCGTGCCGTCGGGGAGATAGCTTATGGGGCCGGTGCCGTCGGGGTGCAGATAGCCGGGGGCGGCTTGGTCTCGCCGATAACCCCGGGCGTCCACGGATTTGCCGTTGGGCTGCTTGGGCGGCAGACCGCGGCTGTTCCTGTAGTTGCTCACGTACAGCGTCGTCCCGTTGTCGGCTGCGGCTTTCATGGCCTTGGCCTGTTCCAGTGCCTGCTGCAACCGGAACTCCCGTACCAGGCCCGCCGATTCGGGGACATAGCCGACCTTGTCGGCGCTCAACTGCACGCGGTACCACGTGCTCTTGCCGTCAGTGCTCTTCACTTTGGCCAGCAGCGCCAAGCGGCGGCCGGAACCGGCCTTGTTCATCGATTTGGCTTTGGTGTTGGGCAGCTCGCGCACCGAGGTGCTTTTCCGCACCAGGAAGTAGTGGTAAGGCGCGTCATATTTATGATACTGCAGGCTGACCGTGAGGCCTTCGGGCAGTTGGCTTTGATAATACTCTATGACCGTAACTTCTGGGCGGTCGCCCAAATGTGTGGTCGGAGCGGGGGAGGGGGTGGCCTCCGGTGCGGTTGCGGTCGCCGTGGGCGAAGGTTCCGCTGTAGCGGTAGGTGTAGGTGTGGGGGTCGCCGAGGGCGTGGCAGTGGGCGACGCAGACGGTGACGGGCTCGCAGAGGGCGACGGGCTCGCAGTGGGCGTGGCTGTGGGAGTCGGTTCAACGGTTGGGGTGGGCGAAGCCGTGACCGGCGAGTCGGTCTGCGGCGCGGCGGTGGTAGGCCCAATGCCGGAAATGGTGTCGCAGCCGCTAAGCGTCAGCAAGGCTGCCAGCAACGCCATGGAGATGATACGAATCGTGTTTTTGGTCATAACTTCCTTTCTGCCATATCCATATGTTCTATGAGCAGCCCGCGAAGAACTGCCATCGATAATTGGACAGCGAAAATGGGTTGGCAGTTCCACAATTTGAGGCACAAATGTACGGAACTGTAGTATTTCAAATCTATTATAATACAAATAGCTTCGCCTATAAATAGGAGAGCTCTCCATAAAAATGAAGGAATGTTTAGTTGTGCTCAATGGTTTCGCCGACGGCATTGTTTTGCCGTCAGCGGTTCATTCATGAGCTTTTTAACAAATGAGGGATATATCGAATAAAACCATATAGACTAAAGCGGCAAATTCTCACAGTGGACGGCTCCGCCATCCTTGCGCAGCAGATAGTGCTCCTCCGGCACAAGCAAAGCGTGGGGCGTGCCGGTTTGGGCGCAGTGGCGCAGGAAGCGCTCCGGCCGCACGGTGTTGGCCGGCACCACGCCAAAGTGCATGGGGATCAGCAGGCCCACGCCCAGCCCACGGGCCAAGTCCGCCGCCTGCTCCACATTCAGGTTGTTGTAGATGCCGTTGATGCAGCTGATGAGCACGTCGATGCCCTCATGGCGCAGCGCGAAGAGCTCCTCGCAGGGGCTGGTGTCGCCGGTCAGATATACTTTGATACCGGCGCATTCCAGCAGCAGCCCCACGGAATCCTCGGTGTGCCGGGCGTACACCGGCCGCAGCCGCATGTCGGAGAAGGCGATGTTGTCGCCGACAGCGATTTCGGTGATGGCTTCCTCACGCACGCGCATAGCCCGTAGGTGCGCGGCTGATGTGGGCGGCGCAAAGTATTTCGGCCGGGCGTAGGCCTCGATGAGCGGCAGAGTCTCCGGGTCCGTGTGGTCCAGGTGGTCGTGGGTAAGAAATACACCGTCCACCTGCAGTTTGTCCAGCGCAAAAGACGGCCACCACATGCGCCGGGTCTCCAGCCCTTCGTATTTTTCGATGGAGTTGCTCAGATAAGGATCCACGCACAGCGTGGTGCCGGCGGCGCTCTTAAAGAGAAACCCGGCCTGCCCGATCCAGTTGACAAGAAGGCTGCCCGGGGGCACAGCGGTACTGCCCAGGCTTTCCACGGGGGACTGGCGAAGCGAATGCATAGCGAACCCTCCTTGGTGTGCATATGATTTATCATAGCAGAAGCTGCGTGGAAAAGGAAGGTAAACCGCTGTTTTTTGACCTCTTCGCCGTATGAAAAGTCGTGTAGTGTATACACTATTGTCATGAATCCAACATGTTTTGTGCAACATTTCATGCTGGAAAACACCCATTGAAACTGCCGCCGACGGTATAAAAGCCCATCCCCGAGGCAACCATATTTCCATGGAAGCCTTAAGCGGGAGGAGGCAAAACATGCCGGGTTACAAGGTAGAAATCTGCGGCGTTGACACGTCTTCGCTGCCGGTGATCAGCAACAGCGTCATGATGGAGATGCTGCCCAAAATCCACGCAGGAGACACCAAGCTGCGGGAGGATTTTATCCGGGGGAATCTGCGGCTGGTGCTCAGCGTGATCCAGCGTTTCAGCAACCGAGGTGAGCAGGCTGACGACCTGTTCCAGGTGGGTTGCATCGGCTTGATCAAGGCCATAGATAATTTCGATGTTTCTCAAAATGTGCGTTTCTCCACTTATGCGGTGCCGATGATCATCGGCGAGATTCGCCGCTATCTGCGGGACAACAATTCCGTGCGCATCAGCCGCAGCCTGCGCGACGCCGCCTACAAGGCGCTGCAGAGCAGGGACCGCCTTGTGGAAAAACTAATGCGTGAGCCCACCGTCGGCGAAATCGCCGAAGACTTGGGCATCGCCCGCGAGGAGGTCGTGCTGGCGCTGGAGAGCATACAGGACCCGGTCTCGCTTTTTGAGCCCATCTTCAACGACGGCGGCGACGCCATCTATGTGATGGATCAGGTCAAAGACGAAAAAAGCCTGGACGAAAACTGGCTGGAGGAGCTCTCGGTCAAACAGGCTGTGTCCAAGCTTGGGGATCGCGAGAAGCGCATCCTGTTTATGCGGTTCTACCAGGGCCGCACGCAGATGGAGGTGGCTGAGGAGATCGGCATCTCCCAGGCTCAGGTCTCACGCCTAGAGAAGGCCGCCCTCAAGCGCATGCGCAAGACGATGTAGCTTTGGCTGATCGTATTCCAGAAACTACTGATTGCGTATCCTCCGTTTTTACTATAGATATAATATAGGCAGCATACTCTATTACCGACCGACGGTTTACCCGGCGGGAGGAAACGAATGACAAAGATCAAGAACGATACCAAATTCCGCCAGCAGGCGATCCCCGTTTTCAAAAAACGGATTATGAGTTCAAAAAGCAAAGATGTCGCCCGGCGACGGTTATCGCCGGGCGACTAACAATACCCCCGGACAAGGCTCCTGAATCGCCAAGGCGCATCAGCGCCGCCGGTGAAAAGTATTCCTTGACAAACGCTTGCAGACAATTGTAAAATAATACCCGGCTTCTCCGCTGCCCATATGCGGCTGACCGGGCTGCCTGCGGGTGTAACTCAATGGTAGAGTTCTAGCTTCCCAAGCTAGCTACGTGGGTTCGATTCCCATCACCCG
>JAEZSC010000169.1 GCA_023422005.1 Bacillota bacterium
TTGCGTGGGTTCGATTCCCATCACCCGCTCCAGTTCTTCGTACGGGCGACTAGCTCAGTTGGTAGAGCAGCTGACTCTTAATCAGCGGGTCCAGGGTTCGAGTCCCTGGTCGCCCACCAGACGAAAAACAGCCCCCTCAACAGAGGGGGTTGTTTTTTGTCTGGTATGCCTCCTGGCGAGAACCCTCGCTACAGCCAGAGCAAAACGCTCACGAACTGCGTTAGCAAGGATACACCGCGGTCAGATAGGAACGGCGCAGGCCCGTTGCGCGCAAGCGCATTGCACCTTCGAGTCCCTGGTCGCCCACCAGACGAAAAACAGCCCCCTCAACAGAGGGGGTTATTTTTTGTCTGGTATGCTTCCTGGCGAGAACCCTCGCTACAGCCAGAGCGAAACACTCACTAGCTGCGTAAGCAAGGATACACCGCGGTAAAAAAGGAACGGCGCAGGCACGGCGGCCGCAAGGCCATTGCACCTTCGAGTCCCTGGTCGCCCACCAGACAAAACCCGAGGAATCATATAGTTCCTCGGGTCTTCCATGTTCTTTACGGATGGCTGATGCTTTTGCGTCATTTGTTTGAGCAAGCAACCGTTGCCCTTTCACTCACGTTCCCCCAGCAATCGGTGACGGTGGCGGAGTACTCTATCACACCGCCTCTTTCCAGTCTATCCGTCACCCGATGGCTGCGCAGGCCCGGCAGGGGCTGTGTGGCCTCGTAAGTGTCGATCACCTTGTTTCCGCGGTATATCGTGATCTTCCAACAGTCCGCCGGGTCTGCCGGGGTCACGGTCAGCGATACGGAACGCCTGTCTGCGGCCACATCGGCCGCCAGCGCCGGCGCGGCTGGTGGTGTTCTGTCCACCTGGCCGGTGTGCAGGAATGCCTTGTAAGAGCGGTCAAAGGAAGGATTGGCGTGTTCGGGGTCGTAGTAGTGGCTGTAGGCGAAGCTGACATGGGTGTCTGTGTATCGGTGAGAGACGTACAGCTGGCTTACAAACCGGTCCAGCGGAGCAGGATGGAAATCATTGCCGTTCTTTGTAAAGGTCTCGTTGTTGACCCAGAAGACCAGACCCGGTTTGGTATCGGCTGCCTTCTTCATCGCCTGTAGGCGCTTGTCCACATAGTTCATGGTGAAACCCACGGCTCCAACGGAATCCTGCGGGCAGAAGATGTCGCCGGGGCGCAGGCGGGCACGGGCGAAAAAGCCGGTCCACATCGCCTCCTCCTGCCTGGGCGTGAGCCGCATGTAGCCGCTCATGAAGGGTGAAAACAACACCGGCAGCGAATCATCCAGAGCCGTCAGATAGTCAAGATTGGCATTCATCAGTTCCACCCAGCCGCGTCCAAAGCCGAGGGTGTTGCCATACATCTCCCACACCCAATACCAACCGTAAAAAGCGTTGGGATAGCGAGATTTGTAGGCGTCATATAGTATCTTGGCCACGGCGTTTCCAGCCTCGGCCTGTTTCTTGCGCCAGTCCTTCTTCAGAAAGGCCTGGTTCCACCATTCGTCGGCGGTGTTCAAGCCCAGGAAGACCTTGACATTTTTCTTTTCCGCCGACTTGAGCAGCCTCTCCACCATCTTCTCGTCGGTCTTGAGGCCGGCGCTTTGGGGCAAGCCGGCCGGCACGGGGAACCCCGCGTAGGAGAATTCCCCGTCCGGCGTCTCGGCGGTCCATTGCATGATGACGGTATGGATTCCGGCGGACAGCAGCATGTCCAGATGCCGGTCCCACTGCTCGTCGGACCAGCCCTGGCACAGCCAGGGCTGGATGAAGCTGCCGGTGATGGCGGGAATCCTTGCGTTCATGGCGTCCTCTCCGTAATAGTACACATCCCGGGCGCCGACGGCGCCGGACCCAGCCATCATGATGGAAAACACGACGAGCAGCAGGATTTGCAGTAACATCGGCGCGCAGCGACGGCGTGAAAGCAAATCCTGCCGATGCGAAGCATCGGGCTTCGCTGCGGAACGGCGACAGATGTTTCGAAACAGCTGGATCATCGGCACTCACCTCCCGCAGGATTATAACGGAGAAGCCGCGACCACGCAAATCCGTTCGCCGCCTGTGGCGGAGAGCATCGCGTGCCATTTTACGGGTGATTGGATGTCCTCCGTGCTCACGCCCGGGGAACGTCCACCCACATGCCAGGCTTGAGCAGGGCTTTGGCGCCGGCCTCGTGCATGGCGATGGCCTCGCAGGTCTCCTCGCGGGGCACAGCGGGCTTGCCCGTGTCAAAGAAGCACAGCAGCGCGTCCACAAAGCCCTCCCAGAAGTTGCCCTCGACATTCAGCACCGCGCCTCGGTTCGTCTCGTCTTGCACAGCCAGACTAAAGCCGCTCCACGGCAGATGGTTCACGACGCTGCAGCGACCGTCGGCGTATTCATACACGACCACCGGCGCGTTGTCGGTCCCGTGGGCGATGGCCCGCTTTGCGCCGGTGCCCATGGCCGCCACGATCAACTCGATCTGATGGATGGAATAGTTTTCGAACACGCCGGGGCCGCGGGCGCTGGCAAAAGCCACATCCCGCTGGGCGATGCCGTTGTCCTTGAGCCACGCCAGCTCCTTGGCATAGCGCAGCGCGGAGGTGGAATACATCGGCGTGCCGTGCCGCTGGGCCGTGTCAAACATGCGCTCTGCCGCCGCCCGGCTGGTGGCGAAGGTCTTATCCACATACACGGGCTTGCCGCTCTGGAGCGCCAGCGCCGCCAGCGCTTCGTGCTGCTCCGGGTTGTCCGGAGAGAGCACGATGATGCAGTCGCTCTTCTCGATCAGCTCTTTCTGGCTGCGAGCCTGCTCCACACCGTACTTGGCGCACCACTGCCCGGTCGTCAGGCCATCGGGTTTGTCCATGGCGGCCCAGGCGAAAGCAACGCCATACCGGCCGCCGTTGCGGGTGTCGGCGATCCATTGGGGGTAGTTGTTGGCATGCCATTCGTCCAGGAAGTAGTCGATGAACCCGATCTTCTTCATGCGTACACGACCTCTCTGCCCGTCATGGCGGATTCATACAGCCCGTCCATCATCCGCGTCGTCACGAGCACTTCATCGATGTTGGAGCGAATCTTTTTGTTCTCCATGGCGCAATGGATGAAGGCGTCGATCTCCTCGTAGAACATATCCACATTGTTGAAGCTGGGCGTGAGGGACGTGAGCATGCCATCCTTGGTGCCATACAGTGTGAAGTTACCGCCATACTGCAGTTTGACGCCGGCCTTGTCGCCCAGGAACTCGATGAACAGGGCGTTCTCGTTGATGTTCTGCGCCCACGCGCCGTTCAGCGTGATCGTGGGGCCTTCGGTGCGCACCATGCCGGTGATGAACTCCTCCACGTCATAGGTGCCGTTGTAGTCCGGCGGGCCAGCCCACATGTCGGTGAAGACATACTCTTTCATGTTGGAACCCAGCTTGCTGAACGCCGCGCCGGACACCGAGCGCACGACGGGAGAGTTGATGCAGTAGTTGATCAGGTCCAGGAAGTGTACACCCCAATCGATGAGCACGCCGCCGCCGGCCATCTCCTTGGTCGTGAAGGGGCCGCCCAGCCCGGGTATGGAGCGGTAGGAGCGGAAGGAGCAGTAGATGTGGTACACCTCGCCCAGCTCTCCGGCCTGAATAAGGTCCCGCACCTTGTTGACTGCCGCGTTGAAGCGGTTTACGACGCCGATGTTGAGGATGCGGTTGTTGCGGTCGGCAGCGGCCTTCATCTCCAGCGCCTGGGCGTAGTTCATCGCCGCGGGCTTCTCACAGAGCACATGCTTGCCGGCATTCAGGCAATCGATGGAGATGGGCGCGTGCAGATAGTTGGGCACGCATACGGAGACCACATCCACGGTGGGGTCCTTGAGCATCTCACGGTAGTCGGTGATGGCCTTTGTGCCGCCGTCGCCGTAGGTTTCCGCCAGGCTCTGGGCGCGCTCGGGGATGATGTCGATGCAATAGGCGATTTCCACGTTCGGGTTTCTGCCATAGGATGGCCCGTGGGCTGAGTTGGCGATTTTGCCGCAGCCGATGATGGCAACTTTTACCTTTTTCATGTGTTCTCTTCTCCCTTATATCCGCTTGATCGCTCAAGCTTATTGCGCTATGCGTTTCCGTTGTGGGTCCGGCATCAGTTCCTGGGCAAACTCTTCACTGTTCTGAGCGATGTCGAGCTCCTTGAACTTGCCGGGCGTGATGCCTTCGTATTTGCGGAATGCGCGGATCAGCGTCCGCACGTCGTAATACCCGACCTTGCCGGCCACGTCCTTGATCTTGTACTCCTTGAGGTATTCCTTGGCGGCCTTCAGACGGGTCAGGTGGATGAAGTCCATGGTGTTGTGGCCAGTCTCGCGCTTGATCAGCTGTGTCAAATAGCTGGGGTTCAGGCCCATGGCCCCTGCCACCATGGCGACAGTCAGGTTGGGGTCCATGTAGTTGCGCTCGATGAACTCCTTGGCTTCCTTGATGCCGTTCTGCACCGTGGTGCGGCTCTGCTCCTCGGAAAGCCGGCTTGCCTTGTCCAACAATTCATTGATCAGGCTGCGCAGCTCCTGCACCGTGTGGCACTGGCTCAAACGCTGGATGTAGAGCTGGCTGTCAAAGAAGGCGTTGCCGAACACATTGCCCAGCTCTCCCACGGCGCCGATGAGCATGCTGATCAGCCCGTACATCCGGAACCGGCTCATCCGCAGTGAATAGTCTCCGCCGCTCAACTCCGTGTCGATGATCTCGTTGAGACTTCGCCGGGCGCCGTTGAAGTCCATGGCGCGAATGCAGTTGATGAAATGATGGTCGTGCTGGAGCGCCTGCTGCATATAGCCGCTAGCGCTGGGCCTGCCCTTGATGCGCCCATAGTCCTGCGGCCCCCGCGAGCCGGTGAGCCAGCTGTATTCCAGCGCCTCATGGGCCTCAAGATAGGCGGCATGGGCCTGGCAGATGCCTCTATGCACGCAGCTGTAGGCGATCGTGATGGCCGCCTCCACCTGTGTGGCCGACAGGATTGCCCCGGCTTCATTGATGCCCGCCCGCAACTCATCCAGCAGCGTATCGGCGCTGTCGGCGCTGTCCAGAACGACCAGACACGCGACCATGCCTGTATCTACTTCGGTAACCGATCCCCTGAGATGGTTGCGGTGGAACACCTTGGTAAAGAGGTTGGTGACCAGAATGGTCTGCTGTTCGCTGGACAGTTTTTGACCGGACGAGCTTTCATCCAGTGCCGCCAGCACCACGGCCAGCATGCTATCCGGCGAAATGCCCTGCATGTCACAGGCCTTGTCCAGCTCTGCTGCGTACAACTCGCCCTTGATGATGCGCAGCAACAGGACGTCGCGCACGACGTCCAAATGGATGTCGAGCTCATGCTTCATGCTGTCTTTTTCCAGCTGCAGCTTCTGAACCTGGCGGATGATGTATTGAAAGTCGCTCTCCCGCTGCACCGGCAGCTCCTCCCGATTGCCGCCCAGCACGCGCTTGAGGTGCTGCAGGGGGTTGTAGTTGTGCCGGGTGAGCAAAAAGGCGATGACGGTTCCCACCAGCAGACTGATGCCGATGCACACGACAAAGGTTATATTCATGTTGTGGATACGCTTGTTCACCTCGGTCGTATCCACGAGCCGCACATAGATCCAGTCATTCACCTGGGATTTCATGCTCAGGCACGTATAGCCGGGCAGATCGATCAGCCCTTGATTTAGGCCGTCGTCACTGCTGTAGAGCGGCGTGAAGTCGATGGACTGGGCGATTGCGGGGTCTTGGTTGAGCGCGAAAACGCCGCCGTTGCGGTCAATGATAAAATACTGGTCCCGCATGTTGTAGGAGGACTTGAGGAACTTCTGCCTGAGCTGCTCCACATCGATGGATATGATGACCATGCCCGCCATGTTTTCCGTGTAGGCAAAGGGAAAGGGGCGGCAGTAGGTCAGCTTGTCAAACTCCCGTTGGCTGCCAGCAGACTGCTGCTTAAAGATCTGATAGGTCGGCAGTGCCGTGTTTTGCAGGGCCTGCTCCCATTGGTCATAGTCCATGCCGGTCAGCTGGTCATAGATGTTCTTGGTCTCCACCCTCGATATGGAATCGGTGATGGAGACCAGCATGTCGCTGCGCTTGCAATAAACATAGATGTTGCTGATGTTGGTGTTGGATAGCCGGAAATTGCGCAGATCCTTCTGGATATCCACAATTTTGTAGATGCTGGACGGGGAAAGAGGCTTGGTCTTGTACATCAGGCTTTGGATCTTGGTATCGTTGTAGATGGATGAGGCTGCATGCTCAAATTCGCTGAGCGAGTCGTCCAAAAAATTTAAGAACTGGCTCAGCATCATGCCGTTGGCCCGCTCCACCTCGGCCTTGGCCGTTGTGTTGACGTTGTAATACAGGGCAAAATAGATGACCACAGGAACCAGGAGCACAACGATATACGATGTGAACCAAAGCAAGAAAGTTCGGTTTTTGTGGAAAGCAATCCTTAACTTGCTCATTTGACCCCTTTTCCACTGAATCCTGTCCGTTAATAGCGCCCGAAGGTCTTTGTTGCCTCATATAGTGCCTGGATGTTCTCCACCGGCGTGCAGGGGGCCAGGTTGTTGGCGGCGATCATGACGAACTTGCCGCCTTGCATCACGCCCGATTGGCAGATGCGCCGCACCTCTTCGGTGATGCTCTCTTGGGTGCCTTCCTTGACATGCATGATCGTAGGCCCACCCTGCAGCGTGACATCGGGCCCAAGCTCGCTGCGCAGCGCGCCGTGATCCACGGGGAACCCGGTGTCGAACAAGCGGACGTTGAAGGTGTCCCTCAGAAACTTGAAGTGCCGCGTGGCATCGCCGCACAGGTGCATGGAAGCCGGAGCCCCGGTGCTGAACTCGTCAAAGATGCGCTTGTGGTACGGGTAGACGAACTCCTCATAGTGCGCCTTGGAGATGAGCGCGATGGCGTCGTCTGCGAAGAAAAAGCCGTCTTTGCGGAATTGACCCTTGTCCGGCGCGTCAGGCCGCTTGCTCCAGCGGTACTCGCGCATGCGCTTCATCCGCCGAATCAAGTTTTCCGTGATGTAGCTCATTAGGTCGTGATAATACCCCTCGTCGGTCAGCATGTCTACCAACAGGTTGTCTGCGCCCCGCAGCTTGTAGGCCAGGTCCAGTGGGCCGTCGGTGCCCTCGCCGGGCGCAGCATAGGGCGGCAGCAGCGGCAGCCCGTCATACTCCTGCTTGCCGGCCCTATCCAGCATGCCCTCATAAAACTCCATGGCGCGCGCAAGCATGCCCGTGGGGTCCTCGGTCCACTGGGGCAGATCATAGAGCGCTTCCTTGCGCCGGGCCAGTATAGGCTCGGAGTCTGGAACCGCGTCCTCCAGATAGATCATGGGGCAGCCCATCCACGCCGCGTCCAGAGAGTTCTGCAGGTCCACAAACACGCTCCACCCATCGGCCGGCATGCCCATCTCATGGTCGCAGAGTACGTGGAACCGCCGCCATTTCTGATACTCCACCTGAGCGGCGATCTGCACATCCAGGTCTTCAAAGAACTGCTGGAAGGACCACCCGTGGGTATTGAGCTCGGGATTTTGCAGGTAGACCCGGATGCTTCCGCTGACGGAAACCGGCACCCGGGTGGGTTTGCCCTGGTGGAACGCAGACCATACGGCCCGGCTCTCCTCGTTGTGTCGGGCAAAATCAACGGTGTCTTTGAGAAAATAACTCATATCTATGGCACCACCTGTACATTATTCTTTGATGGACCCGATCATGACACCCTTAATGAAGTACCGCTGCAGGAACGGATAGACGAATACGACCGGCAGCGTGGCGATCACGATGGTTGTGTACTTGACCAGCATTCGATAATAGGCGTCGTTGGATTTTTCCAGGTCGGCGACCTTCATCATCTTGGACAGATCGCTCTGGATGAGGACCTCGCGCAGGATGAGCTGCAACGGGAAGAGCTCACGCTTGCGCAAGAAGATGACAGCCGGGAACCAGGAGTTCCAGTAGCCTATGGCGTAGAACAGGATCATGACAGCCACGACGGGCATGGACAACGGCAGTATGATCTTGAACAGCACGAGAAAGTCGTTGGCTCCGTCGATCTTGGCGGATTCCTCCAGGCTGACCGGGATCTCACGGAAGGATGTCATCATGATGATCATGTTCCATGTGGAGAGGGCATAGGGGATGATCACCGCGGCGCGGGTGTTGGAAAGGCCCAGGCGATCCACCACCAGAAAGAACGGTATCAGGCCGCCGCTGAAGAACATCGTCACCGTGATCATTTTCATGAAGAACTTGTTCAGCAGCACATTCCTGCGGGAGAGCACATAAGCGCCCATGGCAGTCAGCAGCAGGCTGAAGGCGGTGCCCCCCACGGTGTAAAACAGCGTGTTGGCGTAGCCGGTGACGACACTGGGATTCTTGAAGACAAGCTCGTAGCCGACGAGATTGAAACCCCTGGGATACAGCACGAGCCCCCGGTTCTGGGAAATAAATGCCGGGTCACTGACTGATGCGAACAGCACATGGGTAAACGGGATCAGGCAGACCAGTACCATCAGCACCATGAAAACCGTGTTGAAAAGGACGAACACCCGCCGTGACAGGGATATCTTACCGTGCATACCGCGTACCTCCTACCATAGACTGGTGTCTGTGAACCGGCGGCTGAGCCAGTTGGCGGACACCAGGAAGAACATGCTGATGACTGAGTTGAAAAGGCCCACGGCGGTGCTGTATCCGTAGTTGGCCTCCTGAAGGCCCTTGCGGTAGATGAACGTGGCGATGACGTCTCCGGTAGAATAGGTGTTCTGGTTGTATATCAGCAGAATTTTCTCAAACCCAACGGAGAAAAGGCTGCCTATTCTCAGGATCAGCAGTATGATGATCGTGGGCATGATTCCCGGAAGGGTGATGTGCCATGTCTGGCGCAGGCGCCCGGCGCCGTCCAGCACGGCCGCCTCGTAGAGTTCGCTGTTCACACCGCTGATCGCGGCCAGATAGATGATGCTGCCGAAACCGACGCCTTGCCAGATGTTGGACGCCACATAGATCGTGCGGAACAATTCCGGTTTCATCATCAAGTTTTCTCGTTTGCCCCCAAGAAGCACGATCAGATCATTGATGATGCCATCCTTCTGGGTGAAATCCAGCAGTAGGCCGGCCACGACGACGACGGACACGAAATAAGGCAGATAGGTAATGGTCTGCACACTGCGCTTGAACCACTTGGTGCCGATCTCATTGAGCAGCAGCGCGAACAGGATGTTGGCCGGGAAGGCGAACAGCAGATCCAGAAAGCTGATGATCAGCGTGTTGCCCGTAAGCCTCCAGAAGTAGAAGCTTCTGAAGAACTCCATGAAGTTCTTCAGGCCCACCCAGGTGCTGGCAAAGATGCCCTTGGCCGGGTTGAAACGTTGGAACGCCACGATGACGCCGTACATCGGCGCGTAGCAGAACGTCAGATAGTAAGCAAGAACAGGCAAGAACATCAGGTAGAGCACCCAATGCTGTTTGAAGTCCTTGACGAAAAGGCTTTTCTTGGCCATGTTCGTTCATTCCTTTTCTATGGATTGTTCTGTGGAAAAGGTGGGCGGATTCCATAACCCGCCCACCTTTGGGCAACTTTCTTCTTAAGAGTTGGCGTTTGAAGGATTAGCGGGCATTGTAGCGATCGAACGCCGCCTGCTTGATCTTCAAAGCTTCGCTCAGGTTCATGCTGTTGATCGTATCAAGGAACTTCTGGTAGTTGTCCAGAGACTCTTCGCCGATGATGAACTTCACGGTCTGCTCGCCCACATAGGTCGTGATGTCGCCCATGATGGCGTTGTAGGACTCGCCTTCCTGAGGAGTCATCGTCAGATACGGGGGGATGACAGCGGAACCATCGCCGCTGTTGTGCCACACAAAGGTGCCGTCAACAGCCTTCTTGGAATAGCTGAACATCTCGCGGTCCCACTGGCGCCAATAGGGGCCCTTGCCCAGGATGAGCTTGTACTGAGCCTTGAAGAAATCCAGACCGTCGGGGTTCTTGGTCATAAGCTCGGTGTACTGGGGCTTCTTGTCGGCGTCATAGTTGAAGGTCTTGCCCTCGATGCCGTAGTTGCACAGGATGAAACCTTCATCGGAGTACTTGTAATCCAGCCACTTCACGGCAGCTTCGGGGTTCTTGCAGGTGGACGTGATGGCGGTGTTGTTCTGCTGGGCGCGATAGTTCTGCTGGCGGAAGAGAACCTTTTCACCCTTGACCAGCGAAGGATAGGGGCCGGCGACCATCTCGAAGTTGGCGTCGGTGGCCTTCTGCTTCCAGGTGTCCCAGGTCCAGAAACCGTCGTTCCACATGCCGGCGCGGCCGTTGGTGATGTCCGGGGCCAGGTCGGTCTTGGTGGGGAACTCGGGGTCGATCAGACCTTCCTTGTACCACTTGTTCATCGTCGTCAGGTACTGCTTGTAGCCGTCCTCGACGGGGCCGAACTTGACGGTGCCGTTATCGTTGTAGAAATTGTTGGTCACGCCATAGGCGCTGATCAGCAGGTGCGTGCCGGCGAACACGCCGCCTTTTTCCATCAGCAGCGGTGCGGTGGCGCCCATCTGGTCCTTGAAGGCCTTCAGCGTCGTGTAGACCTCATCCATGGTCTGCGGCACGGGCAGATTGAGCTTGGTCAGCCAATCCTGCCGGTACACGGGGCCCATGTAGGCTTCCTGAGCGCGGTCGTCGATCATGGAGAAGCACCAGATGTTGCCCGCGTCGGTGCGGGTCTCCTTGACCAGCTCGGGGTCGGAGGTGATCAGCTTCTTGTAGTTGGGCGCGAACTGATCGATCAGGTCATTGAGCTTAAGATAGATACCGTCCTCAATGGCCTTGTCCGGGCCGCCGGGATAATCCACATAGTATTCATGCGTGATGATGTCAGGCAGATCCTTGGAGGCCACCAGCACCGTGTACGCCGTGGCGTTCTCGGCAACCGGCGGGTGGATGAACTCGATGTGCACGCCGGTGCGCTTTTCAAGTTCCTTGTAGACCTCATTCTCGTTTTCGTTGGTCATCATTTCGGCTTCATTGGCCCACATGGGATACCAGTAGGACAATGTAACCTTTTCCTGAGGGGCCGGCGCCGAGGCTTCCGGGGCGGTCACTTCAGCGGAGGCCTCGGGGGCGGCCGAGGCGGGGGCGGTTGTGGCAGGAGCTGATGCGCCGGGAGCCGTCTGGCATCCGGCCAGCGAACCGGCCAGCAGGATGAAAGCGGCGAGCAAGCTTAGGGGTTTCATCCAGGGTCTCTTCATTTCCAGTCCTCCTTTTTTGTCTGCATTGTTCAAAATGCAAACAGATCATAGCCTGCTCTTATTCAATTGGTATATAGCAAGTTTCAAACTGATTCGCCTTTTCCTTTATTCTGGCCAGAAGTCATAAGGAAAGCTGGGCTTTCTTGGCGGGTTCTGCCTGTGGCATTGGGCAAGCCCAAGGCGCCGAATTTGCGCCTGTCGGGCCAGGTATCAGCCCGTCGGCATGGGCAAAACCCATGACATCCAAACCACATTTTGGCAAGCTGCACAAAAGCCCAAGCTGCCTACTCAGATCATAACAGAAAGCAGGGGCAAGATGAGTAAAACGTCACATAAATTTTCTATTTCGCATGTTTATTAACCACATTTAATCGGTTCCGACATCGTACACATGGAAAAGAGAGTTTTGCAATCATCCAAAACTCTCAATGAGAACCCAGACCAAGCTTCGGCATCACGCGCGGCTAACGGCATATGTGGATGTTGCGAGGAACTCGGGCGACGGCACGAAGCCCCAGCCCGGTGCGGCAGGCACCGCGGCGCGGCCCTCGGCGATGTCTATTTGAGGCCCGTAGCTTTCCAGTGCCCATCGGTCGTCCTCGATGCCGCATTCGAGGAAAGGATAGGGATTCTCGATGGACGCCATATAATGAAGCCCCATCACGAAGATCGGAGAGCGGTTGGAAGTGTGCGGCGTGACCAGCCGGCCGCGCTGGGCCGCGTACCGGGCGATCCGCAGCGCGCGGGAAAAGCCGCCGATGTACAGCAGATCGGGCTGGCACACATCCATCACGTGCTCATCAATCATACGCTCCCACATGGTATCGACATAATCCTGCTCCCCTCCCGCTACCGGCAGGCCGAAGCGGGCGCAACCCTCGCGTACCGCCCTGGTCTGTTCAATCTGCCAATAGGGGCAGGGCTCCTCATACAGGGCGACACCCTGGTCATGGAAATACCGACCCATTTCAATCGCTTTCTCCACGGTGTAGTTGCCGTTGACGTCCACGATCAGGTGGGTGCCGGGGATGGCAGTTTTCACCACGGCGGCGACCATGTCCTCGGTGCGGTGAGGCCAGAAATCCTGGTTGCGCCCTACGGGGATGCCTGGATGCAGCTTGATCGCGCAGTAACCATATTTGTCCTGCAGCGCCCGCAGGCGGTCCGCCTCCTCCTGCACCGGCAAATCGCGCTTCATGCTGGAGGCATACAGATCGATGTCGTCACGCTTCTTCCCGGCCAGTTCGGCGACCGACAGCCCCTGGCGCCGGGCCATCAGATCCCACAAAGCGGTGTCCACGCCGGCTGCCGCCCGCGCCAGGAAAGAGCCGAGGTATTTGTACTGCCGCCACATGATTTCATCCGCCACGGCGGTGAAATCCTCAAAGGGCTTCAACGCGACAGAAGCGGCAATCTGGTGCAACACCTGGGCGGTGATGTTCGCGGCAAACGGAGCGGTCATGCCCCATCCCTGCGCGCCGTCCGAGTCGGTCAAGCGAACAAAGCACAGCATTTCGTTGGCAAACTTTTCGATGCACGAGATTTTCATGGCGATGCCTCCTCTGTCCTGCCGTTTAGAGTGGCCGCACCGTACGGCTCTGGCCGATCTCAGCGCCCTGAGCGACCAGGGTTTGCTGCAAAAGCTTCACGTCCAGCGCCCGGACGCTCGTCTTCGTCTTGGCTGCCAGCGCGCCCGCCGTGCCCGCGGCCTCCCCGAGGGGCAGTATGTGCGCCATAGCCCGCCAAGACTCGTAGGCGATCTGATCACTGGACATGCAGCGGCCAACCACCAGCAGGTGCTCCGCTTGCTTTGGCAGCAGGCAGCGGTAGGGAATGTCGTACCCCTCATGGGTCAGGAAGCGGCGATATCCGTAGTAGTGAATGACGGGATTGACCGCCATGGCAACAGCATCCTCAAACACGCGGCCGGATAGCACATCGTCACCGGTAATTTTGTAATCCCCCTCGAAAAAGCGCGTCTGGCGGATGCCCAGGAGCACACCGGTATCGGCAACCCGCGGGTCGCCGAAATCGGGATTGTCCCGCTTCTTGCGTTCCAGATCCTCATACACGGCCAGGCGCGTTTGGATCTCGGCGGCGGTCAGTTCGTCGGCGTCCGCACCGTTGACCGGCCCGGGTGATGGTCCCCAGAGCACCATCGAGTCCCCGAACAGGCAACCGCCCTGGGTGGTGTCCGCGGAAAAGCCGGTCACCTTGTACATCAGACAGTCGTTCAGCCGGGGCGCCTCGTCCCCTTTGACCTGCCAATAGGGGACGCCGGCGCGAAAGGCCACGTCGCCGTCGCCACTGGCGTCGATGACGGTGTGGGCGATCACCGCCTGGCGGCCGGATTTGTTTTCGATGATGACGCCGGCGACACGCCCGTCATTCACAATCACATCGCTAAAATAGGTGTGAAACAGAATGTGAACGCCGGCCTCTGTCGCCATCTTCAACGTCACAAACTTGAATTTCTCGGTGTCGAAGGCGTAATTGTAGGAGAGGTCTCCCTTCACATTGGCGTGCTCGGCCGAAGGGTACGCGTTGCGCGATTTGACCGCTCCGCCGATCTCAATGAGCCGCAGAATCAATTCCTCGCCGATGCCCTTCATCGTCTGGATGCCGTCGGGCGGCACCTGGTTGCGGATTCCCACGATGTTGGCCATCAGCGACGCGGTCGCCGTGCCGCCAAAGAACGGAAACCGCTCAATGACCAGCGTCTTTACGCCATTGCGCGCGGCGGCCACCGCAGCCGACCATCCGGCTGTACCTCCGCCCACTACGACAACGTCGAACTGCCCGTATACCGGTATTTCTCTTGTCGGCTCGACATAGCTGCTCGGCATGGCATTTCCCCTCCTAGAATGAATCTTGCTTTGCGATGTGATGGTCCTGCTGCTCCCTGGAGAGCATCGTGAAATAGGCCGACCAGCCGCCCATGCGTACCCGCAAATCGCGGTATTGCTCAGGATGCGCCTGCGCGCGGCGTAAAACCTCGGTGTCGGCCACCGTCAGCGTGAGCATGTTGCCGCCCAGCGTCACAAAGCTCTTTACTACGCCCATCAGCCGGCTCAGGCCTTCCTCGCCGTGCACCTGCCGCGCTGAGAGGCGAAGGTCATTGGGGGATCCGACGGGCAGATCGGCCATGTCGAAGGCGGCATGGGAGAGGATGGCGCCGGTGACACCCCGCGTGGCCGCGCCTGCCGAGGGGGAAAGATTGCTGCTGACCGCTTCTCCGGACAGGCGCCCGTCGGGCGACGCGCCCAGCCCCTCTCCGATGGCGATGTACCATGAAAATGTCCCTGCGCCCGGAAGATACGTGATGCGGGGATACTTGGGGTTGAGCTGAGAAACCTTGCTCGCGAACGCCTTCAAAAGCCGCGCCCCGGTCTCGTCGGCCTCCTTCTCGTTTCGGCCGTACTTGGGCGCGGCCAACAGCCGGTTCCTAAGCGCTTCATATCCCTGGAAATTGTGATTAAGCGCGTCGATGAGTTCCGCCATCGTGGCCGAGCGATCCTGGAACACGACCTTTTTGATGGCGCACAGCGAGTCGATGACATGGGACACCCCTTCGGCGATGAGGCCGTAGGTGACGTACTTCGCGCCGCACTGCGTCATGTCGCCGCCGTTTTCCATGGGTCCATCCAGCAGTGCCGACAGCAGCGGCACCGGCGCGATGCCATACCGCTGGCCGAAGTCTGCCTCGTTCTTTGCCATCAGGCCTTCGACCTCGTAATACAGCTGCCCAAGGAACGCCTCATAGACGGCTTCATAGCTGTCAAAGCGTGTGGGATCGCCGGGATCGGGCGCTTCCTGCTTGCCGTCCATTCGGCTCCTGCCCCGGTTGAGCGCCCATTCCAGGCAGCGCAGCATGTTAAACCGGTCGAAATAAAAGTCGTTGCGACCGGCCAGTATGACCTCCCAGCACCCATCGTTGGTATAGTCACGGGCGTCTTCCATCGGGATGCCCCATTTTGCCAGCGCCGGGATGATCGCCTCGTCGTTGAAAAACGCCGGCAGGCCACCGCCTTCCCGGAGAACCTCGCAGCTGCGCCGCAGCAGCGGCTCGGGGGTGCCGGCGTGCAGGCGAATCGTCAGGCACGGATTGGTCATGCGGTTCTTTTCGAACGCGTCCAGGCACATCATCGTGACCGGGTTGCTGGCGTCCGTGCCATCCTCCGGCTTTACCCCGCCGATGATGACATTCTGCAGCCAGTGGTTGGTCGAGTCGATGCCGTCGCGCAGGTTGGTACGCTGCGTGCTGTGCGCAAAAGGGGAACGCTTGGCCCATGCCGCCTCATCGCGCGCCCGCGCCGCCTCAAAGTCGGCATTGGCGCGCGGGATGCTGTTATCGATGGAACGCTCGTTAAATTTGAGGAAGAAACAATCCACCAGCTCCGCCGCCTGCTCCAGCGTAATCGCTCCCCGCTGCAGGTCCGCGGCCAGATAGGGGCCTACATGCTGATCGAAACGCCCGATGGCCAAACCGTTTCCCGTGAGCTGGAAGGCCAGGTGTGTAAGCCATATGGAGGCGACAGCCTGGCGGAAACTTTTGGCCGGGTGTGCCGGCGCGTGCTCCATATCGTCGGCCATGGCGCGCAATTCGGCGGCCCGCGCGGGGCCTTCGTTCTGCGAAAGCCGGCGGCACAGCGCGGCGTGGCGCGCGGCGAAGGCGGCGAGCGCCTCCATCACGATTTCACACGCCCTGTAAAACGCGCGGCTCTCCTCTTTGCGCGCCGCCTGGCCCATGGCGATCGCGTCATCCCGTACTCCCAGCGCGCCCTTATGCAAAAGCTTTGGATAGGACGGCACAATGTGCCCGACGATTGACCACACCGACAGCCCATATGCTGCTGCCGCTTCCTTCTCCGCCGCGGTGGCGTAATCCGGCAGCGCGCCGCCCACGATGACATCGCTGTGCGGCAGCACAAAGCTGCCGGCTATCAGCTGGTCCGGCCATAGCGCGATGGGCGCGTCGGCCAGCTTCTTTTTCACCGCCAGGGCATTGCGGACGATCAGCGGCTCCCGTTCAACGCCCGGATATTCCTCCCAAATGGTTCCGACGTCCTTCCAGGCGCGCTTGGGCCGGAGCATGCTCTCCATGATGCTCTCTCTGAGCCTGGCTGACCGGCTTTGCATGTTCTGCGCGACGTCCGACATACAGCTTCACATTCCCTTCACACTGTTCTTCCCGCTATTGAACCGATACCGTCAGCGAGCAGGGCGCGAGCAGGCGCAGCGCCTCCAGCCGCTCTGCGCTCTGCCGCGGCAATATACCCGGCGCATAAGGGCGGTCCAACCATTCATATTTCGCCGCGGCGGAAATGTTGTAGGGCAGCAGATGCACCGTTTGCACGCCGCGCGCCAGGGCCAGCGCGTAGAGCGCCTCAAGGTCCTCGTCCCCGTCGTTATACCCCGGGATGAGCGGCGCCCGCAGCACAATCCCCTCGCCGCCGCGCAAACGGGCAAGGCGGGCCAGGTTGCCGAGAATGAGATCATTGTCTGAGCCGGTAAAGCGGCGGTGCTTTTCCTGCGTCACCGCCTTTATGTCATAGTAAAACAAGTCGGTATATTGCGACAGGGCGGCCAAATCCGCCCATGAGCCCATGCCGCTGCTCTCGACAACGGTGTGGATGCCCGCCTGCCGCAGGCCCGCCAGCAGCGCCAGCGCGAAAGCCGGCTGCGCCAGCGGCTCGCCCCCCGAGAGGGTCACCCCGCCGCCGGACGAGTCGAAAAACACCTTGTCGGGCAGCAGCTCGCCCAACACCTCCGGCGCCTGGACTGCGCGCCCACACAGCGACCATGCGCCGCTGGGACACTTCGCCCCGGCACACTGGGCGCAATGCCTGCACCGGTCCACAACGCGCAGCGGCTCCGGCGCAAAGGACTGCGATTCCGGGCTGTGACACCACACGCAGCGCAACGGACAGCCCTTCAAATAGACGACCGCTCGAATCCCCGGCCCGTCATGGGTGGAGAAGTGGTCGATGTCGAAGATCACGCCGGTGGTATCCCGTTCTGTCATGTCATTTCAAACAGCTTGCCAAAGCACCAAGCAGGCGCTGTACGTTTTCCTCACGGGCGGTGTGCCCCATCAGGCCGATCCGAACGACCTTGCCGGCCAACGGACCCAGGCCGGCGCCGATTTCGATGCCGTACTCGCTGAGCAGGCGATCGCGCAGCGCAGCCTCGCCCACACCATCGGGCACGCTCACGAGGTTGAGCATGGGAAGGCGGTACGGCTCCTCCACGACCATCGCAAGCCCCAGCGCCTGAAGCCCCTCGACCAACAGCGCGTGGCAGCGCGCATGGCGGGCGAAGGCTTGATCCAAACCTTCCTCCTCCAGCAGTTGAAGCGCCTGATACAGCCCGTAGAGCATATTGATGGGCGCGGTGTGGTGATATACGCGCTTGTTTCCGCTCCAGTAGGACGTGAGCAGGCCAATGTCCAGATACCAGTTGGGCACCTTCTCTTTGCGGCCCGCGATTTTGGCCATGGCCTTCTCGCTGAATGTGATGGGAGAGAGGCCGGGCGGGCAGGAGAGGCACTTCTGCGTGCCGCTGTAGCCAACGTCGGCGCCCCAGGCGTCCAGCTCTACGGGCATTCCACCCAGGCTGGTGACGCAATCGACGATGTATAGCGCCCGCCCACCCAGCAGCTTGCCCACTTCGGCCACCGGGTTGGCCACACCGGTAGAAGTCTCCGCGTGCACGATGGCGACGATATCGTATTGCTTTTCCTCCAGCTTCTTGTGCACAGCCTGAAGATCCACCGGACGGCCCCACTCAAAATCCAGCCGATCCACCTGCGCGCCCAACCGAGCGGCGACGTCGGCCATGCGCGTGCCAAAGACGCCGTTGACCAGCACCAGCACGCGGTCTCCTCTCTCGACGGTGTTGGCGAATGCGGCTTCCATTCCTGCCGAACCGGTGCCCGACAGTGGAACGGTCATGGCGTTTCGGGTACCCATCACGTGGCGAAGCTTTTCCTTGATTTCGTCCATGACCCGGATGAAGTATCCGTCCAGATGCCCAAGCGTAGGACGGGACAGCGCCCAATAGGTGGCTGGATGTACGCAGCTGGGGCCAGGTCCCATGAGCAGCGTTGGGCGAATATCCTCAAGCAGATTTTTCATTTCCGAAAATTCCTCCTTATAAAAACTCTCCGGACTTCTCGCAGCTTGTATGCGCAGAACAATACAATCGAATTATATTTTAGTATATAAACAGAGTCAACGCCCGTTCGGCCAAGCCGTGCTTTTATTGGGAGAACAGAAAAGCTCCCGTGGGCTGTGCCCGCGAAGGCTTGTATATCATGGTATAATCATGCCATACCGAATGAAACGGTCCATCGTTCTAACGGAGCATGTCTCCGATTCACAGAGGAAGCTATGCTGTTTACGCCGCTACTCACGATGAAACAATCCAAAGAAAAGAATCCAACCGCGTATTGGTTTGTATGGAGCGGGGTGATGAACGCAATCGTTGCCTCCCTGTTCAATCCCTTTACCGTAAAATTTCTTGAGCGAATCGGGGGCATAGATTTCCATATCTCTCTGCTCAACTCTCTGCCCGGCATTGTCGGTGTGGCTGTCAGCCTGCCGGGGGCTTTGTGGCTGGCCAGGCATAAAGGGAAAGGGCTGAAGTCATTTACCGTCGAGCTTACATTGGCTAGCCGGTTGTTGGTTTTGTCATTGATACCTGTCGTCTGGCTTTCGCCAGCTTTGGCTCCCATCTGCTGTGTACTGCTGTTGGCACTCAAGAATGTTCCGGAATCCATCTCGCAAACAGCTTTTCAGGGATTGACCGGCGATCTTTTTGCTCTGGAGGAGCGCTCAACTGCCATCACCCAACGCAACCGCTACAGTGTTCCGGCTACTCTGGCTGTTTCCTTGGTGGCTGGATTGGTTTTACGCGAGGTACCGGGTAATGATGCCGAATGCCTGACCCTGTACCAGATATTTTTCGTATTGGCTGCAGTGTTCGGGATATTTGAAGTCGTTTTTATGCAGCGGATGCGCGACCCCGAACCAAACATTTCAGAATCCAACCCTCCCTGGCGGGACCTTGTCCGGCTGGTCGTCACAAACAAGCGGTTTATGCGATACGCGGTCACTTCCCTCGTATACTACTTCAGCTGGCAGATGGGGTGGCCGCTGTTCAGCATCTACCAGATTATCAACCTCGGCGCCGATGAGTTGTGGCTGAGCATCATTGGCGTGCTCAGTTCAATCGGAATGTTCATCGGTTTTAAGTTCTGGAACCAAATCATACTCAAGCACGGAAACATCCGCGCCGCCATATACGCAACGCTGGGAATGTCGTTAAATCCAATCTTAATGCTGTTGTTCCCCAACCTGTACTGGCTTAGCGGAGTCAACCTGCTCATCGGCTTCTTTACGGCAGGAACCACTACGGTGCTGCTAAACGCGCTGTTGGAAGTCACGCCGCAGGAATACCGCGTGGTCTATGTGGGGGCATACAACACCCTTGTCAACGCAAGCCTGTCGGTCTCTCCCATTGCAGCATTCGTGGTTTTAAGGGGATTTGGCATGATTCCTGCTTTGATGGTCGTCAGCGTGTGCAGGCTGGTCGGGTGCTTCACATTCTTGCTGTATAATCGTAGAATAAAACGTGAGCAATGCACTACCGGGGAATAGGCAAAGGCCCGCCGGGGAGCGACGGGCCTATGCATGTATGGAGAGGTGGATGTGTATCGTATGAATAAGGGGCTTACTTGGCGGGCGTCTGCAGCACCATCCACCATTGGCGGTCCCAGCCCTCGGGCGTGACTTCCGCGAGGCCCATGCCGGCCTCCAGCAGCCAGCGCCGGGCCAAGGGAACGAAGGATTCGTAGAGATCCCGCGGGTAGCCCAGTTCCAGGTCATACTGATAGACGATGTTGTTGAAGATCAGGCGGCCGCCGGGCCGCAGCAGCGCCGCGCAGGCGCCCAGGCATGCCGTGAAGCCCTGCCGGGCGGCGGCCTCCAGCCGGCCGGAGCGGTGGTACTCGTCGGTGATGCGCGTCATCTGCGGGAGAATATCCCACCAGTCGGCGTGTATCGTGTCCACCCCCTCGCGCTCACATACGATCGTCTGTATGATGTCGTTGATGCCGTGCTGAAACGCCACTGCGTCGAAGGAGCCGGAGCCGTAGTACCTGGCCATGTTGGCCCCGTCGTCTTCAATGACGCGCACTTGGGTGCGCAGGTTCCCCGTTTTGCCTAGAAATCCCTCGGTCAGCTTGCGGTTGAGGTTGGCCGTGGCATAGCTGCTGTGGCCGCCGTCATACAGCTCCAGCGCCCAGGGCACCACTGCCACGTCGCCGCTGGCCACCTCCATAACCCGAAGAGGCGCGCCGCCGCCCAGCGCCCGGAAGGCCTCCACCCACGCGGCCACATAATAGGCCTCCTGCAGCGGAAAGGTCCATTGGTCGATATAGGCCACCGGTATCTGCAGCGAGCGGGCCATACCCTGCTCCAGGCGCTCCCGGCCCATGGCCCTCAAGTCGTCAGCCTGCTGCTCAGCCAACCCCGGCAGCTTTGCTCCTTTGTCGATCAGGCCCTGCAACAGGGCAGCGGCATCCCGGGCTTGCATGGCAGCCTCCAATTAGCATATTTTTTGCGGAGGAAATATTTACCGTGGGTTTACATTTCCTTTCCGCAGACCTATGATATACGATGTTCTGTGCCGATTTCTCGTGCGGCATTGACCGATCCTAGCATTATTTTGCCAGAGGGTACGCCGATGCTCAAGGATAAGTTTTATGAACACATGGTGCTCTCCAACGCGGAGCTGCCCATCCGCATCTTCCGAGTGGATGCCTGGAGGCCCTCGGAAATCTTCAGCCCCCATTGGCATGAGCAGGTGGAGCTGCACTGCTTTGTGTCCGGCAGCGCCGTGGTGCGCTGCGGCGGCGAGGCCATAGAGGCGCGACGGGGCGACCTGGTGCTGGTGAACAGCAACGAGATGCACAGCGGTGAAAGCACCGCGCCCAACACGAGCTACTATGTGCTCATCATGGATGTGTCCTTGCTGCAGGGCAGTTCCATCGGCCCCATCGATACGCTGTTTGTGCAGCCCATCTCCCAGAACCTGATCCTCTTTGAAAACCGCCTGAGTGGCGACCGCGACGTGTACGCGTGCGTGCGCAGCATCATCGACGAATATGAGCGCAAACGCGACGGCTACGCCATCGCCGTGAAGTCTCACATCCTGTGGCTGTTCGTGCTGCTGCTGCGCGGCCACGTGAAGCGCGTGCTGCGAAGCTCGGAATACAACGCCCGGGTGCTGGCCGCCCGGCGCTACCAGCAGGCGCTGGATTTCATAGACAACAACTTCCGGCAGGACATCACGCTGGAACAGCTGGCCCGCATGAGCTCGGTGAGCCCGCCCCACTTCTGCCGGCAGTTCAAGGCGCTCACCGGCAAAACGCTGAGCCAATATATCAACGGCAAGCGCATCGACCACGCCGCGGAGCTGCTGAGCACCGCCGCTGTGAACGTCAGCGAAGCCGCAGCCCAATGCGGCTTTGACGACTTCAACTATTTCAGCCGCATGTTCCGCCGCTACAAGAACATGTCGCCGTCGCAGTATCGCAAGCAGGTGGCCCGCCAACAGGAGCCGATCTAGCGTGAGCTAAGAGAAACCCTGCTCATTCCCGTCAGGCAATGCGCTTGCGCATTGTCGGCCGCCCGCAGGCGAGACAGTGCAGCTAGGAAACGCTGAGCGGCCGTATGCAATACGGCCCTACGATCCCGGCAAAGAACAAAGCAAGAGCGTACTCTAGCTGTCCTTCGCCTCAATTACATAGTAAATGGGGCCGAAGGTTTCCAAAGGGCGACCGGAAAGCCCTTTGGTCGCGCCTCGAAGGCGCGAAATCCTCCTCCTTTTCTATAGTTATTTTCAACTATATGAGCCATCATCTTCCAAAAACGGCTAGACAAACATAGCCCGTGGTTTGCCGTGCAAAACTATGCCCATCGATGCGCATCGAGGGAAACATGGAGAGCAGGCGACCAAAAATTTTGTTTCTGGGTGAGCCGGCAGCCATGGCCAGGCTGGCCACCGTTTTTAAAAACACCGACGCCGACGTTATAACGGCGGCTGCGCTGGAAGATGTGCCCGAAGCCCAGGCATTAGGCGGCTTCGCGCTGGCTGTGCTGGATTGGGCTTGGGAGCCGGAGCGCCGGGATACGGTGCAGGCGCTCATCGGTGCGCTGGACCGTGCCCAGGTGCCCCTGATCGCGCTGGGCGACGACCCCCGGGCCAGCACCCGCGATTATGGCGGCGTGGAAACCATACCCTATGACCCGCCGCTGCTGCGGCTGCGTGCCAACGCCTATCTGGAGATCCACCGGCTCAACCGCCAGCTGCGCCTGCTGGAGGGCCAACTTAGTGACTATCGCAACGAAACCTTCGCGCTGCGGGAGAGCTGCGACGCCCTGCTGAGAAACCACGTGATCGACCAGCCCACAGGTCAGCTGAACCGCTCGGGTATCGACGGCTATCTGCGGCTGCAATGGCGCAGCTGCACAAGGCTGAGCCGCCTGCTGTCCGCAGTGCTGGTACAGGTGGATGGTTTCGAGGATTATGAGGGCATTTATGGCACAGCCACCGCAGAACAGGCTTTGGCCGACATCGGCCACGCGCTCCAAGGCAGCATGGGCCGCGCCGAGGACGTGATGGGCCGCTGGGAGCGCGACCGCTTTTTGGCGGTACTGCCCGATTCCACGGTGGAGGGCGCGGCGGTGGTCGGCGAGCGCATGCGCCTCGAGGTGCTCGCGCTGTCGCTGGAGCACATGGGCACGCCGCTGGGCATCGTCACCGCAACCGTGGGCGTGTGCTGCGCCTTCCCCGGCAACGGAGGGCAGCTGCGCAGCCTGCTGGAGGGCGCCGACACGGCGCTGCGGGCAGCCATCGCCGACGGGCGTAATACGGTCATGATGTACAATAGACTCGTATAGCATCTCTCGCGCAAAAAACATAAAATACTCTATTGACATCCTGCCTCCTATCGCATATTTTATTATTGACCGATTTGTCAATCAATAACCGGAGGCCGCCATGTCCCCCCGCACCAAGCAACAGAACGAACAGATCAAGGAAGACCGCCGCACCCAGATACTGGACGCCGCGCTGGTGGTGTTCGCCCGCCGGGGGCTGGCCGCCACCAAGATCGGCGACATCGCCGCCGAAGCTGGCCTGAGCCACGGTCTGGTATACCACTATTTCCAATCCAAGGAAGATATTTTCACCGAGCTCATCTCCATCGCCGACCGCTCCTCCTCCTCGGCCTTGCTGCAGGCCGAGCAAATGCCGCTGCCGCCCATGGAGAAGCTGCGCGCCATCGCGCAACTGGTGCTGCAGAGCATATGGGAATCATCAGAATCGGCCTGCATGTTTTATGTGATGGCCCAGGCAATGCTCAGCGACAACACGCCGCCCAAGGCCAAGGAGATTTTGACCCAGTATGGCACACCCTTCAAGGTGCTCACCCGCATCATTGCCCAGGGGCAAACCCAGGGCGTTCTTGCACAAGGCGACGCAGCCCAGATGGCCACGGTGTTCTGGGCGACGATTCAGGGGTTGGCTACCTTCCGGCTGGTGCAGAAGGAGATGGCGGCTCCGCCCGATATCGAGCTGCTGATGCGCCTCTTCAAGGACGGCAGGAGCTGACCGGGTAGACGGTGTTCATTGTTTCTGCGCATACTTTTGATTAACTTGTCATTCAATGTTTTTGAAGGAGGAAATCCCATGGAAAAGATCATCATCATCGGCGGCGGCGTGGCTGGGCTGACCGCCGGCATCTACGGTCGACTGAAGGGCTTTGACACGGAAATCTACGAGAAGAACGCCCAGACCGGCGGCGAGTGCATCGCGTGGCAGCGCGGCGGCTACACCTTCGACGGCTGCATCCATTGGCTCATGGGCAGCAAACCCGGCGTTCCACTGAACAGTGTATGGCGGGATACGGGCGCGCTGGATGACAGCGTGCGCATCCTAACGCCGGAAGTGTTCTACCAGGTGGAGCGCGGCGGCACCACCGTGCGCCTCTACCGCGACCTGGACCGCCTGGAGCGACACCTGCTGGAGGTAGCCCCCGAGGACGTCGACGCCATCCGCCAGATGTGCCGCGACGCCCGCGCCCTCAAGGGCTTCGGCATGCCGGACAAGCCCTACGACCAAATGAACGCTCTGGACGGCGTGAAGATGGGCGCCAAAATGCTGCCCTACATGGGTGTGCTGCAGCGCAGCGGCAAGGTCACCGTGGGCGAATTTGCCCAGCGCTTGCGCAACCCGGTGCTGCGCACGGCAATGGAGGGCTTCATGCCCAGCCCCTATGCCATGACCGGCATGCTGATGACGCTGGCCTCGCTGCACGACGGCGACTCCGGCTTCCCCGTGGGCGGCTCGCTGCCGCTGGTGCAGCGCATGCAGCAGCGTTATCTGGACCTGGGCGGCAAGCTCTTCCTGCGCAAGCCGGTGCAGGCAGTGCTGGAGGACGGCGGCCGGGCCGTGGGCGTGCGCCTGGAGGATGGCGGCGAGGCCCGCGCCGACTGGGTGATCTCCTGCGCCGACGGCTACCACACGCTGCACAACCTGCTGGGCGACCGCCATTGGGACGAAACCAACCGCACACTGTACGGCGACGGCCAGACCTACCCCGTGTATTCCACGGTGCAAGTGTCGCTGGGTGTGGCTTGCGACCTGGCCGGCGAACCCAACACGGTTCTGGTGGAAGCTGAAGCGCCGGTGGACGCCGGCGGCATCCGCAACGACATCATAAGCCTGAAGAACTATGCCAGCCTGGACCCGACGATGGTGCCCGCGGGCAAGACCGTTGTCACTTCCCTGCTCGGTGCGGATTATGACTGGTGGAAGGCCCGCCGCGCCGACAGCGCCGCATACCGCGCCGAAAAGCAGCGCGTGGCCGATGAGATCATCGCCGTGCTCAACCGGCGCTATCCGCAGACCGTGGGCAAGGTTGAGACCGTGGACGTCGTGACGCCCACGACCTATGAGCGCTACTGCAACGCCTGGAAAGGTGCGTGGATGAGCTTTATGAACACGCCGGAACAGAAGATTCGCTTTGTGCCGGGCACGCTGCCGGGCTTGGCGCGCTTCCAGATGGCCGGGCAGTGGGTGCTGCCGCCGGGAGGACTGCCGGGTGCTGCCATTTCGGGGAAGTGGGCGATTGAAAGAATCCTTGCCGCTTCGAAGAAGGCCGCCGTCAACGAGTGATTCGGACTCCATTGCCAGGTTTCGCCCGCGATGAAAGCATCGCGGGCGTTTGCTTTGCGGCCCACACGCCGTTCCGCCAAAGTTCAGCCTGCCAGCCCATCCGCTCCCCACACAATCTTCAAGAAGATTCCTATCTGCATCCGGATTGCCACAATGTGTAATTCCTATCTTTATGCATGGATGGTATAATCAATTATATAGTGTGACATCCGGGAGGAAACTCATGGAGCATATCATCGAAATGCTTCACATCCGTAAGGAATTCCCCGGCGTGGTGGCTTGCGACGACGTGACGCTGCAGCTGCGCCGCGGCGAGATCCACGCGCTGCTGGGCGAGAACGGCGCCGGCAAATCCACGCTGATGGGCATCCTGTTCGGGCTGAACCAGGCCGACCGGGGGGAGATTCGCGTGCGCGGCCAGGTTGTGAACATCACAGACCCCAATGTGGCCACGGCCCTGGGCATCGGCATGGTGCACCAGCACTTCAAGCTCGTGCACAACTTCACCGTGACAGAAAACATCGTGCTGGGCAAGGAGCCCACCCGCGGCGGCGTGCTCAACCTAAAGCCCGCCACCCAGCGCATCCGCGATATTTCCCGGCAATACAACCTGAGCGTGGACCCGGACCAGCGCATCGAGGACATCTCCGTGGGCATGCAGCAACGGGTGGAAATATTAAAGATGCTTTACCGCAACGCCGAGGTGCTCATCTTCGACGAGCCCACGGCGGTGCTCACACCCCAGGAGATCCACGGCTTTATGGACATCCTGCGGGGCCTGAAGGCCGAGGGCAAGTCCATACTGCTGATCACCCACAAGCTCAGGGAGATCAAGGAGGTGGCCGACCGCTGCACGGTGCTGCGCCGGGGCCGCCTGATCGGCACCGTGGATGTGGGGACGACCTCCGAACAGGAGATGGCCCGTATGATGGTGGGCCGCGACGTGCTCTTCAACGTACAGAAGCAGCCCAGGCAGCCAGGAGAAACGGTGCTGCAGGTGGAAGACCTGACGGTCATAAGCAACCGCAAGGTGCCGGGCCTTCAAAACTTCTCGCTGAGCGTGCGCGCCGGCGAGATCGTGGCTGTGGCCGGCGTGGAGGGCAACGGCCAGACCGAGCTCGTGGAGGCCATCACCGGCCTGCGACGCGCCGAAAGCGGCCGTGTGCTGCTCAAGGGGCAGGAAATCACGCGGATTCCGGTGCGCCAGCGCATCCGCAGCGGCATGGCCCACATCCCCGAAGACCGGCACAAGCACGGCCTGGTGCTGGATTACACCGTACAGGAAAACATGATGCTGGAGCTCTATGACCAGGCACCCTATGCCCGGGGCGGCCTGCTGCAGTGGGAGCGCATCCGCGAACACGCCCAGCGGGTCATGACGGATTTCGACGTGCGCGCCGGGCGCGGGCCGGACACGCTGGCCCGCTCCATGAGCGGCGGCAACCAGCAGAAGGCCATCGTGGGCCGGGAGATCGATCTGAACCCGGATCTGCTGATCGCCGTGCAGCCCACCCGGGGGCTGGATGTGGGCGCCATAGAATACATCCACCGCCGCCTGGTGGAGCAGCGGGACGCCGGACGCGCGGTGCTGCTGGTTTCACTGGAGCTGGACGAGGTGCTGAGCGTGGCAGACCGCGTGGCCGTGGTGTGCCGCGGAGAGCTTGTGGATGTCGTGGACACCGACGACACCGATGAAAACGAGATCGGCCTGATGATGGCCGGCACAAAGAGAGGGCAGAGCGCATGAGCAGGCTTCGGATCAACCGCTCTATCGTGGTGGCGCTGGGCGCAATCGTACTGGGGCTCATTGCCGGTGCGGCGCTGATGGCCGCCATCGGCAGCAATCCCTTCACCGGCTATTACTATCTGTTCCGCGGCGGCCTGATGAGCCTGGAGCGCGTCAGCAACACGATCGCCACGGCGGTGCCGCTGGTATTCACGGGCCTGGCGGTGGCCTTCGCCTTTCGCACGGGGCTATTCAACATCGGCGGGGCCGGGCAGATGCTCATCGGAGGCCTCACGGCCACCACGCTGGCACTGACGCTGCAACTGCCCAAGTGGGCCATGCTGCCCATCATGACAGTGGGCGCGGCCCTGGGCGGCGCGCTGTGGGCGGCGGTGCCCGGCTTGCTCAAGGCCCGCTTCAACGTGCACGAGGTTGTCTCGACGATCATGACCAACTGGGTGGCCTACTGGGCCGTATACTATTTCATACCGGCCTATCTTGCGGGCAGCCTGAAGACCGAGTCGAGGCTGATCCCGGTCAGCGCGTCTCTGAAGGCGCAATGGCTCACGGATCTGACCGGCGGCTCGTTTTTGAGCCTGGGCATCTTCTTCGCCATCGGTGCGGTCTTGCTGATCGCATTCATATTGAACCGCACCGTTTTGGGCTATGAGCTAAAGGCCGTGGGCTTCAACCGCCACGCCGCCGAATACGCCGGCATGCCGGTGAACCGCAACGTGGCGCTGTCGATGATGATCTCCGGCGCGCTGGCGGGGCTGGCCGGCCTTACGTTCTACACCGGCTATGCCAGCAACATGCAGATCGGCACGCTGCCCAGCCAGGGTTACGACGGCATCGCCGTGGCGCTGCTGGGCGCCAACGCGCCCACCGGCGTGGCGGCGGCGGCGGCGTTCTTCGGCATCCTGCAGAGCGGAAAAGGATACATGTCCGCCATGACCCAGGTTCCGCCGGAGATCGCCGATACGATCATCGCGATCATCATCTACTTCGCCGCCGCCAGCGTGCTCATCGACCGCATCTGGGCGAGCATTCAGCGCAAGCGCGGCCAAAAGAAAGAGGGAGGTGAAACGGTCCATGTGGGAGATCATTAGTTCCATCTTCCCCTATGCCGTGGCGTTCACGATTCCGCTGCTGATCGCGGCGCTGGGCGGGCTGTACAGCGAGCGCAGCG
>JAEZSC010000197.1 GCA_023422005.1 Bacillota bacterium
ATGGGTGGGTTCCATTTTAAAGGGGGGCCAACTTTTCAATCTACGGGTGTGCTATTATAATTGCTGATTACCTGATAACGTCGGCCTGTCTAGGCCACTGCGGCAGCAGTTTAGTTCTATTAACAAAACCACAGCTAATTTACAGCTGCTCTGAGGTTTATTGGATTATTGCAATTATGAATAATATAGACTTATAATGAGCATTATAGGTGCTCAACCAGTAGGTCTTCCAGTAGTTCCTCCTCCTCTGGCTCCAGCCAGCGCCGGGCGACGGCGTATCGTGCCAGGGCGATGAGTTCCGCACCATAATCCTTGCCCCCGAAGGCCGGGTTGCTGCGCCAGCGGCGAAGGGTAGCGGGGGAGGGCGGCCGTTTTACGGCACGGCACTCCATCGTGTGGGTCTCCAGGTAGGCCGCTGCGGCCACCTCCCGTATGAGGGCATAGCCTGGGCCAAACGGGTGGCAGAAGTAGAGCCGGCAGATGAGCGGGCGATGGGCATAGACGGCGCAGCGTTGCCCGACGTAATGGGGGCAACTGCCGTCCTTCTTGAGCACCGGGTAGCGGAAGCCCCGCAAGGGATTGAGGCGCAACTTGAGCTGTGTGGGGCCGAAGGCCGCAGGCATGCGATGGGCTGCCACGGCCTCTACCGCCACCGCCCAGGGGCGGCTACAGCAACTGGTCTCACAGTGCTTGCAGCCGGTTGGGTGGGCAGCGAGGTAGCGGTCCACCGCGTCCAAAAGGTCCTGTACGGTGTCGGTTGCTTTTAGGTCCACGACCTCTACCCGGCCCTGCCCGTCGGGCGTCATCCTCATTGTCCGTCCTCCGCAAACATCGCCTGCAGCGCCCAAAAATACCCGCGCAGCATGGCGGCGTTGAGGCTGTAATAGACGCTATTGCCGGCCCGCTCCACCGAGATGACGAGCAGGTTGATAAGCGCCCCCATGTGGTGGGAGGTCGTGGGGCCGGTAAGTTCCAGCGCAGTCACCAGCTCCCCGGCGTAGTACTTGCGCCCCCGGAGCTTTTGGAGGATCTCGAGCTTGGTGGGCTCGGCCAGCGCCTTCAGGAAGTCGGGCATGTTCCTGCGATACAGGTCGGCTTCGTCGCTAAGGTTGTGCAGGGTGAGAAAGGCGACGCCGACCAACAGGTCGCCGATGACGGCCTCATCTTGGAATCTGAGGCTCATCGAGTTAGGCTGAAAGAGCATCGGGTAGATGTCGCAGCCGTCGATATCTTCCAGGTTGTAAATCGGCGGACCGCATACTGCATAATACACACGTGCTCCCTGCATTAATATGGAACAATGGATAACAATCATTTTAGCATTGCCGCCAACCAGTAGCAAACGGAATATCCGTGGCACCAGAAGCGGTAGCTTTACCGCAAGACGATTATTTATATTACACATATAGATGTGCCAATAAGTATGGCATACAACGCCGGTTATACGGATGTAGCAGCGTCGTAATCACAACTACTCCCTGCTCGCGCGGGCAGGAGGGGGTGAGTTGCATGTTATTAACACCTGGTACCCGTTGGAGAGAGGCATGGAGTTTCGTGTTATTAACAAACGATCTCAAGCTGTCGGCTACCTCTGAGGCTTATTGGCTTATTGCAATTATGGATACTATAGACTTATAATGCCTATAACGCGCAGATATGGAGGGCAACGTGAATATTACTATCAAGCCACTTACACCGGAGCTTTCTGCCGATTATTTCGATTTCTTTGAAAACCGGGCGTTTACGGACGATTCCCCATATCGGTGTTATTGCCAAATATATCAAATAACCAAAGAGCAGGCGAAAGCGGCGCTAGACAATGCAGGGGATCGAGATCCCGGCCTCGTCTCCCGGGAACTCGCCGAACGGCAAATTGCGGACGGTGTTTTACGGGGTTATCTGGCATATGTGAATGGGAAATCGATCGGCTGGTGCAACGCCAACGACAGAGCGAATTACCCCGCCGAACCGATGCATGATGTGCCTTTTTATGCGCCTGCCGAAAAGCGAGAAAAGGCTGTGGTGTGCTTTGAAGTTGCTCCGGAATATCGCGGGAAGGGCGTCGCCACCGCTCTTTTACAACAGGTCATAGCCGACGCAAAAGCCGAAGGATATATTGCCGTCGTGAGTTTCCCAGTCATACGCAATGAACGATACGAATGGGATTGTACCGGGCCTATTCGGTTATATGAAAAAGTCGGATTTGTCAAAGTGGAAGAACGAGATAAGTTTGCGGTTTTGAGGAAGGATTTGAAATAAATACTTACAGTATAGACATAACACATGGCTGATAAGTCCAATTTGCCAGATAAATTATTGGCATAACAAGAATCGAGTAGATTGGTTTTCGTATTACCCGGCACTGGGCCAAGTACGGTGTGCTATAATGGTCGCTAGGACGCGCTTAAGCATAATAAGTATAGCGCTCCCAGGGAGGCAGCCATGGCAACGGAGCACGGCAGCGACATCGGCAACCTTTATGATATGTTGGTCAATTACCAGCAGGGTAGGGAACCGGAACTGAGCTATCTCAGCGGCCGCTGGGCGGACCACGAGCAGTGGCGCTCCATGGCCCGAGCAAAGATGTTCGAGCTCATGGGCTATTTCCCCCAGCCGGCGCCATTGGATGCCCAAACCCTGTCGGTGAAGCAGGCCAAGGGTTACGCGCGCCACGAGGTGCAATTCAACACCGCCAAGGGTGTGCGGGTGGCGGGGTCGCTGCTGGTGCCCTCACAGGGCAAGGGCCCATTCCCAGCGGTCGTCGCGCTGCATGACCACAGCGGGTTCTATTACCATGGACGCGAGAAGATGCTGGACGAGGAAGCCGCGCCCGACATTCTGCGCGATTTCCAGCGGGAATGCTACGAGGGGCGGCCATGGGCTTCGGAGTTGGCCAGGCGGGGCTATGTCGTGCTGGCCATCGACGGATTCTATTTTGGCTCCCGGCGAATAGACCTGAGCACCGTGCCGCCGGACATCTTCCGGCGCATCGGCGCGGGCACGCTGGAAGGCCTTGCGCTGGGCAGCGACGACTACATCCGTGCGTACAACCACATCTGCATCAGCTTCGAGCCGCTGGTCATGCGCCATTTCCTGATGGCGGGAACCACATGGCCGGGCATGATGTATCACGACGACCGCCGAAGCGTGGACTATCTGCTGAGCCGACCGGAGGTGGACGGAGCGCGCATCGGCTGCTGCGGCCTGTCGTTGGGCGGCATCCGCTCGGTGCACCTGGCCGGACTGGATGGCAGGATCAAGGCCTCCGTGGCCGCCGGGTGGATGCCCACGGCGCAGTCGATGCTGCCCAACCACGCCAAGCAACACACTTATATGCTCTATACCCCGCTGCAGACCGCCTATCTGGATTTCCCGGACATCGCCAGCCTGAGCGCGCCCAACGCGCTGTTCATACAGCAGTGCGCGCAGGATCACCTGTATCCTCTGCAGGGCATGCGGCATGCCAGCGCCAAGTTGGAAAAGATCTACGGTGTACTGGGGATACCGGAGAAATACAAGAGCGCGTTCTATGACAACGGCCACCAGTTCAACCTGGCCATGCAGGAGGATGCTTTTGAATGGTTGGATCACTGGCTTAAATAGCAACCCTAGCTAACAAAGGCTGCGCAATTGTATATGCGCAGCCTTATAATATTTTGGTGCCGAAGGTTTCCAAAGGGCGATCGGAAAGCCCTTTGGCCCTTGCGCAGGATGCGCCGCAGCCCAGCACCACCGGAAGCGGCTTGCCGCTTCAGCCGGCTGGATGCCGGCGAAGTATTACCCCAGGCTTGCGACAGCGTCGGCTCTGTCGATGCGACAGCAAGCCGTAGGTTGTGCAAAGCATAGCGGGGTGGTGCGCAGGTCGCGCCCGATGGCGCGAAGCTCCATCTCTTTTATGGATTAGCTGTGAATGATCGAGTATTGCAGGTTCAACGGAAAATGTTCCGCTGTGACGCCGGGCAGGTTGGTGTTGATGTACTCGGTCAGCGTGGCCATGCCGGGCTCCTCGGAGGCCCCATGGCTCACGCGCAGCAGCGGCATGCCCTCGTCCACGGCCCAGGCGATGTCATGCCAGTAGCCGCAGCCGTCGTCGCACACGATGGCGGCGTCGCAGCCCATGGCGCGGAACACGTCGGGGTTGCACATGCAGCCGGTGCCGATGCCCAGCCGGCGCACCGATCGGGTGGCCTCACCGTAGAACTGCACAACCGGCTCGCCCAGCGCTGCCACGCGCCGTGCCACGTCGGTGGCCAGATCACCGGCGGGGATGGCGGCAATATCGAAAGCCAGCTGGTAGCCGTTGGCCCCGGTGGCCGCCGCCGCCGTTTCAATGCCCAGAAAGCGCGCCAGCGCCCATGGGATGCCCACGGCGGGGAAGCGGTCCCACACGTCATGGTTGCGCATCAGCACGATGCCGCCGCGCTTAAGCTCCGCGCGCTTGCGCTGGGCGGTAGCTTGCCGGGGCGCGCTCTCCGTGCCGGCGTCCAGCGTCTCCACTTCATTGGCGTGTATCCAGAACGTGGGCTCGTGGGTCATCAGCAGGTCGAACCCGCCGTCCACAGCCGCCTGCACGGCGTTCATCGTGCTCATCCATGTGACCAGCACACGGCGGACGTCCCGTTCGGGGTCGCCCATCAGGATGCGGTCCACGGTCCGGCTGCGATCCACCCAACTTGCCTGGCAGAGAAAGTGCTCCAAGATATCCTTCGCTTTCATGATACCTCCTGGCGCGGCTGTGCCGCGTTTATCGGGCAAGGGCCTGCGCTTACGCCCCAATATAGCACGCTGGCCGGTGTTGTTCAACATGCCTACACAGGCATCTTGCATCCCGGCGCGGACGGCGATATACTCAGCCTATTCCGATGAGAAGGCCAACGCCGGATGGAGGGTATATGCAAAGCATACTGCTGGATGCGCCGACCGGTGGCGAGATCACGACAAATGAATTGCATGAGTCGCTGGAAGCCATGCTCTCGGGCCGGCGGCTCAATCGCGTGCTGCTGATACCGCCGGACCTGACGCGGCTGCATTCCCGCGCCGGCGAGATCACCGCGTGGCTGTATCACCGGCTGAGCGGCGATTGCCGTGTGGACATTCTGCCGGCGCTGGGCAGCCACGCCGCCATGACACCTGGGGAGCTCGCGGCGATGTTCGGTGAGGACATCCCTCTTCGGGCTTACATCGTGCACGATTGGCGCAGGAACCTGAAAGCCGTGGGAACGGTGCCCGGCGAATATGTCCGCGAGATTTCCGGCGGGCGGCTGAGCTACGACATCGAGGCTCAGGTCAGCCGCGTGCTCTTCGACGGTTATGACCTGATCGTGTCGGTGGGGCAGGTGGTGCCCCACGAGGTGGCCGGCATGGCCAACCACGCCAAGAACATCTTTGTGGGCGTCGGCGGCATCGACATGATCAACCGTACCCACTTCCTGGGCGCCGTGTGCGGCATGGAGAACGCGTTGGGCAACGACCACGCGCCGGTGCGGAAGGTGTTCGACTACGCCGCCCAGCGGTTCCTAAGCGCGCTGCCCATCGTGTACGCGTTGACGGTCATCCGCCAGCAGGGCGGGCGGGATTGCATCAAGGGCTTGTATCTGGGCGACCAACGCGACGCCTTCGAGGCCGCCGTGGCATGCAGCCGCCGGGAGAACATCAACTGGCTGGATGAGCCCTTGAAGACCTGCGTGTGCCGCATGGAGCCCGAGGAGTTCCGCAGCTTCTGGCTTTCCAACAAGGCCATCTACCGCACGCGCATGGCCATGGCCGACGGCGGCCGGCTGATCGTGCTGGCCCCGGCGGTGGATAAGTTTGGCGAGGACCCGGGCATGGACGCGCTTCTGCGCAAATATGGTTATCATGGCACTGACGCCACACTCCGGGCCGTGAACGAGAACGGCGACCTGGGCCAGAACCTGTCGGCTGCTGCTCACCTGATCCACGGCTCTTCCGAGGGGCGCTTCCGGGTGCTGTACGCCGCGCCCAGGCTGGGGCGCAAGGCCGTGGAGGCCGCGGGCTATGAGTACATGGACTATGACGAGGCCTTGGCGCTCTATGGCAATTTGAATGAGGGCTACAACCGCGTGGGCGGCGAAGAGGTCTACTACATCTCCAATCCGGCTCTGGGACTATGGAGGACGAAGTAAGCATAAAATCACTGACGAGGGTATGCTGTAACAAAGGACTGCTGCAGCGTGCTCTTCTTTTTTGAAACAATCGTAACGGAGGAATCTGGGATGGATGAGATTACAAGCCTGTTTGACCTGAACGAGACGATCGCGCGGGATATTTTTACGGGGAAAAGCCACCCGTGGGAGGCATTGCCGGATATTTCGGCGTTTATCCTGGCGTTGGCGGAGCACCTGCCGGAGGATTACGAGCGCATCGGGGACAACATCTGGGCCGCGAAGGGCGCTCAGATCGCGCCGTCGGCTTCCATCTCCGGCCCTGCCATACTGGGCCGCGGCTGCGAGATCAGGCATTGCGCGTTCATCCGCGGCAGCGTCATCGTGGGCGATGGCGCCATCGTGGGGAATTCCACCGAGCTTAAGAACGCGATCCTGTTCAATGGCGTGCAGGTGCCGCATTTCAACTATGTGGGGGACTCCATTTTAGGCCACAAGGCGCACTTGGGCGCGGGCGTGATCCTTTCCAACGTGCGCTCGGACGGTGCTGCAGTGCGCGCAAAACTGCCCGACGGCGCCATTGTGACGACCGGACTGAGGAAGTTTGGCGCCATGGTGGGAGACCATGCCGAGGTGGGGTGCAACTCCGTGATCAACCCCGGCACGGTGCTGGGGCGCGGCTGCACGGTCTACCCGCTTACGATGGCGCGCGGGTATGTGCCGGCGGGAACCATCTTAAAAAACACCGGGGAGCTTGTTGAGAAAAGGTCGCAGCCGTGAAGAACCGGCGCAAGGGCCTTGGGGTGGAATGCAATGGAGAAATATACGGAAGAGGAACTGGAAGAAGCGCTGCGGATTGTTACTTCCGCCATCGGCAGATGTGAGAAGATGCAGCCCAAGTTTTCGGAGGGTACTTCACAGCATACACTCCTTAAGAACAGGTTGAAAGCACTGCATTTTTCAAAATCGTTGCTAACCGATGAACCCGCTATTAGGTTCACGAGAGAAGAACTGGTTGAGGCGCTGCGGCCCATCTCTTCCATTGCCAGCAAATGCGAAAAAGCACTGGTGAAATTTGAGGAGGGCAGCGCTCATCATACCCGCTTCCAGAACATGGTGCGGGCAATGAGTATATCGAAATCTCTGATAACAAATGAGATTGGCAAAAGAGGCTAGAGTCCAGCCTCAGCGCCGCAGGCGAAACACAGTTATACGACCATTTGCCCCATCACATATCCTACAAACAGATAGAACATCATCAGCAGCATAAGGCAAGTTAACACCAAGTCCACCCACCGTTTACGCGTTACGGCCGCTAGCGCCAGCAGCAGCGGCACCGCGCCCATGGCATAGCGGTGGAAGCTCAGCAGCCACGAGGGCGACAGCATCACTAAGACATACACGACCAGATAGCACGCCATGGAGGCCCGCAGGCGGCGCGTGAGCGCCGGCAGCGCCGCCAGCAGCGCGATCATGCCCACCAGCTGCGGAATCCACAGGAAGGCCCGGGTGCTGTCCGGCTGGCCGGAGCCGGCCAGCGCGCAGCGGAAGGTCGTCAGCACCGTCTGCCAGAAGGGCTGCATCTGCTGCGACCAGTGTTCCTTCTGTATCTGCAGGAACATCAGCGGGTCGCCGTAGGCGATGTAGTTGATCAGAAGATAGATAGCCAAACCCAGCGGAAAGAGGACCACCCATGGCGCGCGCCGCACAAAGGCGCGCCAGAAGTCCTTCGTGCGCAGCAGGCCGGGCTGGCGCAATGCGCCTAGCTGGTCCAGCAGCTCTACGAGGAAGGGCACCGCCAGCAGCACACCCACATTGCGGGTGAGCGCCGCCAGCAGACCGGTTGCACCGGCCAGGGCCCACCGGCCCCGGCGCATGGCATACAGGCATGCCGCGCTTAAGAGCAGGAAAAGGCTCTCGGTGTAGGCCGCGCCCAGGAACACCGCCGCCGGGAACACCAGCAGATAGCGCACCGCCCGGCGCCCCTCGTCCGGCCCATGGTCCATCTCGGCCAGGCGATAGATCACATAGCACGCGCCCACCAGGCAGCCCCAGGAAATCAGCGTTGCCGCGGTGATCTCTGCGCCGGGCAGCCACTTGAGCAGCGCGATCAGCGCCGGATACAGTGGATAGAACACGATGAACCAATGCTGCTCACCGCCGTTGACGCTCTTGTCCGAGGTGTAGCCGTAGCGGGCGATGTCCAGATAGTGGGGGCCGTCCCACTGGCTCCAGGTGGCTTCAAAGCCGGTGTTGTACTCCGGGCCGAGCTGTGAGCGCAGCGCCCACGCAATCAGCGCCAGCGCCGCGCGGCTTCCGATGGCCACCGCGGCGCACCACAGCAGCGCCCGCCGGGGCTGCGCCGGGGGTATTTCCAGCGCCGGCGCACCGGGAGCAAAGCACGCGCGCACGGCAAAAACCGCCGCGGCCAGAAGGGATGCGGCGGAGCACACTTGCAGAAGGGAGCCCAGATAGTCTGTCAGAATCAAAACAATCTCCGTAGGGGAGAAATGATGGTCTCTATATCGGCGTGTCCAGCCATGGGGGGTGGGTGTACAGGTCGATGGGCATCACGTTGGCCGCGCCCAACTGCGCCAACTGCGGGCACAGGTCGCGCCGGGCCATGGTGAATTCCACCGGCACGCCCAGCAGCGCCGCCGCCTCGGCCACGATGCGCCCGCCCTGCAGCACAAGCCCGGCGGTGGTCTCGCCCATCAGGTTGGTGTTGTTGACCAACGCGCTGATGCGCACACGGCCGCGGGCTTCCATGTCCCGCGCCAACGCCGCGATGTCCTGCGCTGTGGCGCTTAAGGGCCGCTGGGCGTTGGCCACGCAACGTACCCAGGGCTTCGCGGCGGAAAGCTCCCGATGGTAGCGCCCCAGCGCCGTAGCGCCGGCAGGGTCGCCGCCCACATCCAGTATCACCGTGTCATAGGCTCCGGTGAACACCGAGCCCACCTGGGCCGGCAGCGCCGGGATGTCCACCGTGGTGCCCACGAACAGCGGCGCGATCAGCTCCACGCCGGCGCTGCGCAGCAGCTCGCCCTGTTCGCCGGAGCGGAAAAAGGGATTCACGATGTCCAGGTCCACCAGCGCCACCCGCTTCCCTTGGGCGGCGGCGCCCAGCGCCACGTTCAGCGAAAGCTCTGTCTTGCCGCTGCCGTAGTGGCCCAGATGCACATAGAACGCGCTCACCGGCGTGTCGAGTGGCTGCCGCGGCCGGCCCACATGGCCCGCGCCCGGCCCAAAAGCGTCCTGGCGCTTTCGCCCAGCGCGCCCACGCCCTCCTCGATGGCGCGCCAGCGCCGCCGGGTCAGCTCTCTCTGGTCTGGATGGGTCAGGTAGAAGGCCTGGTCCACTGCAAAGATCGCTACGGCAATGATGATCGCCCAAACCAGCAGGCCTTGGCCCGAGGCGGCGGAATCGCCCTCGGTGGCGCCCCGCAGGCGGTCCATCCATGGGGCCAGGTGCTCCTGTGTGAAGAACTGCGAAAAGAACTTTACGATATCCAGTTCCTTCAGCTTGTCCAGATATTCCAGTATCGCGTTCATGTCAATCCCTCCATTGGCGGATGACCGCCTCGGCGGCCTTCATGCCGTCCACGGCGGCGGAAAGGATGCCCCCGGCGTAGCCCGCGCCTTCGCCGGCGGGGTACAGCCCGTCGATGCCCTCGGCCTGGCCGTCGTCGCGGCGGGGCATGCGCACCGGCGACGATGTGCGGGATTCTACAGCGGTCAGCACCGCGTCGTGCAACGCGAAGCCGGCCAAATGCCGGTCGAAAGCCTTGAAGCTGGCGCGGATGGCGTCATTGAGCGTCTTTGGCAGTATGGCGTTGAGGTCGGCGGGCACCGCCGCCGGGCGAACCGTGGGCGACACCGCGCCGAAAGCCCGGCTGGGTCTGCCAGCCACGTAGTCTTCCAGCCGCTGGGCCGGGGCCGTCCAGCCGCCGCCCAGGCTGTATGCCGCTTCTTCGATGCGCCGCTGCAGCGCGATGCCCGCCAGCGGCCCCTCGCCCAGCTCCTCGGGCTTTATGCCCGCCACCACGGCGCTGTTGGCGTTGTGGCCGGCCCGGGCATACAGGCTCATGCCGTTGACAGCCAGGCGGCCGGCCTCCGAAGAGGCGTTCACGACGCTGCCGCCGGGGCACATGCAGAAGCTGTACACCGGCCGGCCCAGCGTCTGGGCGCTTACGTGGTAGTCGGCGGCCCCCAACCGGGGGATCACGCCGCCATACACGGCGCGGTTGATCAGGCGTTGGGGGTGCTCGATGCGAAAGCCCACGGCGAAGGGCTTGGCCTGCAGAATCAGGCCGCCGCGGTGCAGCGCCTCCACGGTGTCGCGGGCGCTGTGGCCAATGGCCAGCACCGCTGCCGGGGTCTCAATGCGCTCCCGCGCGCTCACCAGCGCGTGCAGCCGGCCGTCGGGGGCGTCCAGGCCTTCCAGTGCCCAGCCGAAGCGGTATTCACCGCCCAGCTTCTCAATTTCGACGCGCAGCGAGGGTAAAATGTTCCACAGCTTGTCGGTGCCCACGTGGGCCCGGGCGCTGTAGAGGATCTCCTGCGGCGCTCCGTGGGCCACAAGGGCACGCAGAGCCACGGCGCAGCGCGGGTCCTTGATGCGGGTAACCAGCTTGCCGTCGGAGAATGCGCCGGCGCCGCCCTCGCCAAACTGTACATTGCTGTGCTCGTTGAGCGGGCCGCCGCCAAAGAAGGCGTTCACATCGGCGCGGCGCTGTGGCACAGGCTGGCCGCGCTCCACGACGATGGGGCGCATGCCCGCCCGGGCCAGCACCCACGCGGCGAACAGGCCCGCCGGCCCCGCACCCACAACCACAGGCCGCGACCGTCCGGAGTAGGCCGAGGGCAGCGGCAGCTCCCATGCCGGCGGCGCGTATGGCTCGGCCTTGCTGCCGACGGCCCGCAAGGCGGCAGCCTCGTCGGCCACCTCCACGGCCAGCACATAGGCCAGGCGGATGGCGCCGCGATGGCGGGCGTCCACGGCCTCGCGCAGGATGTCCAGCGAAAGGATTTCCTCGGGTCGGACGCCCATCTGCCGCGCCGCCGCTTCGCGCAGCGCTTCCTGCGGCGCGTCCACGCCGATTCGAATGTCGCTTAATTTTATCATCTATACTCCGGGTTCATCTTCAGCAGATAAACGTATTGATCTGTTCATACGGTCGTATTATACCCCATTTGGCGGTCCAATTGAAACGGTAAGGATTGGGCGTGTCATTGAAGGTGCAAAATGTTATGAATGATTGCTCTGAATTTGTGATTATACTATAATAACTAAATGGCAATCCTTTGATTGCCTGTGGGCAAAGGAGCGCGGATGGCTTTTATCAAACGCAACGCCTTTGTGCTTACGCTGGTGCTGCTGCTGGCGCTGGCCGCGGCGGCGCTGGCATGGGAAGCGCGCCCGGCGGACCCTGGCGACGGCTTTCGCAACGAACCGGCGGAGCAGGAGCTCGTGCAGACATGGCCGCAGGCCCAGGGCCTGAGCCGCTACACGCTGACCCTGGCGCTGCACCCGGAGCAAAAGACGCTGACAGGCACACTGGACTTCACCTATGTGAATGCCGAGGATCGCCCCATGGGCGAGCTGCACTTCCTGCTTTATGCCAACAGCCATCGACGCCAGCAGTACGGCATCTTCCAGGAAGATGAGTTGGCCAGCGCCTATCCCAATGGCTTTTCCAGCGGCTCAACGGACATTCGGCGGGTGACCAGCGCCGGCGCGGACACCGCCTGGACGGTCACCGGGGAACAGGAGCAGGTGCTGCGGGTGCAGCTTGGGGAGCCGGTGCCCCCCGGCGGCACGGCGCAGGTGCGCATCGAGTACCAGGTGACCATCCCCAACTGCTACGGCCGCTTCGGCTATGGCGAGCACACGATGTCGCTGGTCAACTGCTATCCGGTGCTCTCGGTATATGAGGACGGCCAATGGCATGACTACCCCTACTATCCCGTAGGGGACCCATTTTTCAGCGAGGTTGCCGATTATGAGGCCACCATCACCGCGCCGCGGGCATACACGCTGGCAGCCACCGGTGTGCTGACGCGGGAGAATGCCGGGCAGGAGAGCCTGTGGCGCGTACAAGCCCCCGCCCGGCGGGATTTCGGCTTTGTGGCCAGCGACCTCTTCGCCGTGCGCCAGGGTACGGTGGATGGCGTCACCGTGCGCAGCTATTATCTGCGCGACCAGCGCGGCGGTGACGGCGGCGCGCTGGAGACGGCCATGGATAGCCTGGAACTGTTCGGCAAGTCCTTCGGGCCTTACCCCTATGGGGAGTATGCCGTCGTGCAGAGCGACTTCTTCATCGGCGGCATGGAGTACCCCGGCATGGTGCTCATAGACGCCACGCTGTATGAAAACAGCCTGGCCAACGATGTGGTGCGCGACATCGTCGTAAGCCACGAGACCGCCCACCAGTGGTGGTATGGCGTCGTGGGAGGTGATGAGGTGCAAGACCCGTGGCTGGACGAGGGGCTCACCGAGTTCTCCACGCAGCTGTTCTTTGAGTTGGAGCGGCCGGAGCGATTCAACCGGTTGTACCAGCGGCAGATGGACTACATGCTGGCCCACCGCCGTGACGCCCAAGAGCAGGTGCGCACTCTGGGAGAGCCCCAGCCCTCGGTCACGCTGCCGACCTATGACTTCTCCGACGGCCTGGATTACTCGGCCTGGGTGTATGACCGCACGGCGGGTATCCTGAGGGAGCTGCGCCGGGAGGTCGGCGACGAGGCGTTCTTCGGAGCGTTGCGCGAGTATTATGCCCAACACCGCCTGGCTGTGACCACCGCGAAGGATCTGCTTGGCGCCTTTGAGCGCGTAAGCGGTCAGAATCTGGGCGACTGGTTCGCCCAGCGGCAAAACAGGGCAGAATAACACTGCGAGAGATAGATACAAAGGAGAACTCCCTTGGCAAGACAGGGACACGATCATCGCCGGCGCTATGTGCGCCCGCAGCAGCGGCTGCGCGGCACGCCGATGGCCTTTGGCCCGCGGCCCACGCCGCTGTACGGCGGCACGCCCCAGCTTTCGCTGCGGGTCCGCCGAAGGCCGCTGCCGCTGGGCGCGCTGGCGCTCATTGTGGCCGTGGCCGCGGTGCTCACGGCGGCCACGCTGGGCATCGTGGCGCTGGCCTCGGCGCCCAAGCTCGTGGCGGCGTCGCAGGTGCTCTTCGATGGCCGCGCCATTGGTGTAGTGGCCGACGAGAGCCAGGCCACGGACGCGCTGTCGGCGCTTACCGACGATCTGAGAACGACCTATGGCATGGACATCGCCGCTCTGCCGCCGCTAACCTTCCAGAAGGTGCGCTGCGATCCGCAGTTGGTTTGCAGCGCAGAGCAGATCGCCCGGGCCATCAAGGCCAATCTGGATGTCAAGGTGCTCTCTGCTGTCGTCGTGGTGAACGACCGGCCGGCGGTGGCGCTGCAGACCCAGGCCGAGGCGCAGCAGGTGCTGGATACCGTGTTGGCCTTCTACCAGGACGCCCCGGCCAGCCGCAACCGCACCGGCATCGGCTTTGTGGAGAACGTCACTGTACGGCAGATGCCAATGGATTACAGCCTCGTGTGCAACGTGGAGACCGCTGTGCGCACGCTCTCGCTGGGCGCCGATGTGGAGGATAACATCGTGGAGGCTCAGAAGGGCGACAGCCTTTCCCGCATCGCCAAACGCGAAGGCCTCAAGGTCAGCGACTTGCGCCGTGCCAACCCCGGCCTGGCCGGCACCGACATCATACAGCCCGGCGACCGCATCAACGCCGTCAAGCCCACGATGTGGGTCAACGTGCGCTTCACCGAGACCGTCAGCCGCAAGGAGTCCTTACCCTTCGAGACCGTGGAGCAGCCCGACGACACGCTGTACACGTCCCAGAAGAGCGTCAAGCAGGAGGGCAAGAAAGGCACCCGCGAGGTCGTGGCCCGCGTCACCTACATCAGCGGTATGGAAGCCGGCAAGGAAATCTTAAGCGAAACGGTGACCGAGCCGGCGCAGGACCGCATCGTGCTGCGCGGCACCAAGAAGGTGCCCACCAATCTGGATGGCGGCACCGGCGGCACGACCGCGGGCAGCGGCTTCTCCTTGCCGCTCACGAGCTACCGGCTCACGTCCACATTTAAAAAGCGCACGCTGATGGGCGTGACCCGCTGGCATTACGGCATAGACATGGCCGCCCCCACCGGCACGCCGATCTATGCATCCAAGGCCGGCACGGTGAGTTTCTCGGGCTCGGCGTCGGGCTATGGCCTGCTGGTGAAGCTGAACCACGGCGGTGGCGTGGAGACCCGCTACGGCCACTGCTCCAAGCTGCTGGTCAAGAAAGGGCAGCAGGTCAATAAGGGCCAGATCTTCGCGCTGGTGGGCAGCACCGGCCGCAGCACCGGGCCGCACCTGCACTTCGAGATTCGCATCAACGGCAAGGCTGTCAACCCGGAGAACTATGTGAAGGTAAAACGATGAAACTGCAACAAAGAAGCGGCCCCATTCACAGGGCCGCTTCTTTATTGCAGTTGGTTCTGCTGGTGCTCCGAATCCTCGTGGAGCTTCTGGCGAAGGTTTTCCAGCGCCTGTTCCTTGTGCTCCATGGATTGGCGCAGCTCCGCTCGTAAGGCGTCGTCGTCGGTCTGCTGCACCAGCGCCTCGTCGGCCTTCAGGTTCATCAGCGTGCGCTGTTGGTTGTTCTTCACATCCTGCGTGGTCTTGTGGCGGTTGTCCGGCTTGCTCTTCATGTCGGCACGCTCCTTTGCTTGATGCCCCTAGTGTGCCAAATGCGCGAATGATTATGTTGTGGGTCACACGAGCTGGCTGGGGTGGCGGCTGAAGAAATCCACCCGCGGTTCCAGAAACTTGAGCGCATGGTTCTCAGGGTCCTTCATAAACGCGTAGACCGGCTCGAAGATGCGCTCCCAGCTCCAGAAATCCGTGCCCAGGCCCAGATAATCCCGGGCCATTTCCGTGCCGTCCGGCGCGAAGGGGTGCATCAGGGCGATAGCCGTGCGCACACCATGGAAGCCGTCAATCAGCGTCTGGCGGCGCAGCGCGTCGTCGCCGCCGGCGTCCGCCGCACGCATGCGCTCCGCCCAGCGCTTGTTGATGGAGCGGATGTAGGTGTCCATCAGGCTTATGACCTGGTGCAGCTCGCAGCGGGCCATCAGGCGCTCGTATTCCAGGATGCACGTTTTTGCTTCCGCCAGCACGTCCTCGCTGATCGCTGCGACGGGAGCCCGGCCTTCGAAATACCGCTGGGCGGTGTAGAAACACGAGCGGATGGCCCGGTTGAGCACGTTGGTCAGCAGGTTGCCCTCCTTGAGTGCCGGGTCGGCCTGGTTGGGGTCGGCGGCGGGGTTCAGCGGCTTGGGCTTGAAGCCCACGCTGCGGATGCCCAACCCAAGGCCAAGGAAGTGCATGCGCAGCTGCTCGGGCGTGTAGTGCTCCAGCAGCTCCGCGGCGGTGGGCGGCTTGACGGTACCGCTGCTGCTGGCCTTCTTGTCCAGAAACAGCAGATGGTTGTTGACGATCAGGTTGGTCAGCTGCAGCGCGCCATCCGGCGGGTCAGCCAGAGGATCGGGCCCTTGCTGGCCCAGGAACATCGCCGCCTGCGCCGGGCCGTAGAAGTACACGTTGTCCTGGCCGATGAATTGATACACGCCGGCATCCCCGGAGCACCACCAGTTGCGCCAACCCTCAGGGGCCTGCCCCCGCTGCTCCAGCGCGGCCATCGTGAAGGACATTGGCGCCCACAGCGATTCCGGCCACACCCATACGGTCAGCCCGTCCAGCCCCTCGAAGGCCGGCGCGGGCACGCCCCAGGGGATGTTGCCGGTCAGGCGGAAGGGCACCAATGTCTTTCCTGTGCGAAAGCGGATACCCGCGGCGCAGAGCGCTGCACAGGCATTTTCCCGCAGGTCCAGGCGCTGGAACACCAGCGCCACGGATGTCTTGCCGGCCTCGTCCGCCAGCCCGTGGGGCGGAAGCTGGTCGCGAATGGCATGGTAATCGTCCAGCCGGTCTCTTTTTACGTACACCGCCGGCTTCTCCAGAAACTCCGCCATGCTCCGCACGGCGAATGGGCGGCTGGTGGGGCGGTTCTCAAAATCGCGCAGCCACTGCTCCAGCAGGCTGTGGAAGGCGTCCAGCCGGAAATACCAATTTACGACGTCCCGCATTTCCGGCGTTTCGCCGCTCAACGTGCTGCGCGGATGGATGAGCTCCGACGGCAGATAGGAGTGCCCCAGCGAACATTCGTCGGCATATCCGAACTCCGATGTGCAGCCGTCAATGGGGCACTTTCCCACGACCTGCCGGCCGTTGAGGAACACGCCGCGTTGGGCGTCGTAGAACTGCGACGTCGTGAGCTTAACCAGATGCCCGTGCTCATACAGACCATTCAGGAATTCTTCGGTCATCCGCCGGTGCAGCTCACCGGAGCGGCCCAGCGCCGACGCGCCGTACAGGTCCAGGCTGATGCGGTAGTCGTCCAGCACTCCTTTCTGCCGCTTATGATAATGGGCGACATACTCCTCCAGCGTGCCATGGCACTGCCCTTGCTCTGTAAGCCTGCGCCAGCTCTCCAGGATCGGGGAGCCGTAGCAATCGGTGCCGGACACGAACAGTACATTGTCCGCCCCGATGCGGTCCCTCAAAAAGCGGGCGTAGCAATCGGCGGGCACGAACACCCCGCCGATGTGCCCCAGGTGCAGGTCCTTGTTGCCGTAGGGCATCCCAGCCGTCACAATCGCCCTCTCGGGGAAGGATGGCCGCTGCGTGACGTCCTTGTCTGTCTTCATGCCATTGCTCCTTTTTACATTGATCGAAGGGAAAAAGAAAAAGCCCCCGTCCCAGGACAAGCCTGGGGACGAGAGCCATTGCTTCGTGATACCACCCCAATTTGCCGTAGCCTCGCGGCGACAGCCTCCCCATGTACGCCACCAGCCACAGCCTGCGGGATACACCGGCACGGTAACGGGTGCTCCCGTTGCAGCCTACCCCCGCTTGCGCAGGCTCGGTGCACCGCTCTGAGGCCTGTTCGATCCGCTTCACCCTGCCCATTCTCAGCACCGGGGCTCTCTGTAAGAAGACGACGGGTCTACTATCCCTCTTCCTGGCGTTTGCTTCATGTGTTGTTCCGTATTATATGCGCCAAACGATGAATTGTAAAGCAGTCTTCTGCAGCTTTGGTGGTTACTTCTGTTGGTTCTGGTGGTTGGCCTCGTCGCGAATTTCGTTCCGCAGGCCCTCCAGCGCCCGTTCCCGGCGGGTGTTCTTGTCCATCAACTGGTCGCGCAGCTCAGGGTCGTCGGTCTCTGCGATCATGGCCTCGGCGTCGCGTATGTTCTGTATCGTGTGGTCGATGTTGTGCTGTATCCGCTCTACGTTGTTGCGGCGGTCATCGGGATTGGGTTTCATCGCACATGCTCCTTTGCCGTTTTGGCATAGCATGCCGCGGGCAACCGACAGTTATACGATACATGCATTCGGATAAATAATAGCGAACGCTTTGATAGTTCGCTGTGGTTTATCACTTGCACTTGCTGTAAACACTTGTTAGGTATAAGCAGTATATATTACTGTTGCAAAAACAAATTCATCAATAACAATGTGCACATAGATTTGGCTTCCAGTATATACAACCACATATCTATAAACTTCTTCTTGGACCACTGTCCAATCAAGAAAAATATGTCTTTTCTTGGTATCACTTTGGTCAACGTCACCGCAGAACGCTATAGCATATATATTATCCAACTTCCGGTAATATAAAATTTGAAATATCCATTGCCGAATGATAAAAGTCTTTAGTATCGGTGTCTAGTATAGGCGAATATGTATAGTAAATGCTATCTGTAACCCAATTATTTATTTCAGATTGGAAAGCTTCGCTTACCTCAAAGACAGCATGGCTCCTTGCTAATTTCTCTAGAACTCGTTCCAAACTGTGGCTTTTGAAAACGAATACGGATGTTTGATTATCACTGCTGATAAGCTTGCCTTTAGCAAATTCGTCTATCTCATTTTTTGCGCATTGATAAATTCTACTGTATTTACTCTTTCGATCATTATCAAATGAGTAATACTTATTATCTTTTTCTTCTAGCACCTTAATTATGAACCACGAATATAGCTCATCAGTGGAAAAAGAATTATTACATTTCTTACATGCGGGTACTAGAGAAAGCTCTCTAGGATACGGCTTCCTGAGGAAAACTTTTGATGGAGTATGTTCTCTAGTGTCTGCCAAAAGCCCACAATATATGCAATAGCTTGTATGATGAGAACCAAGAGTTATTCTATGCTTAAGTCTATCATCGCCTAGATATGGTCTATATCTCATATAAACCACCACCTTGCTTATAAGCTTTTTCTTAATAGTAACGCAATTTTAGACCTCGGCCTCGATGCGGTGCTCATCATCCTCTGCTAAAGTCCGGCGCAGGCGGTTGGGGTCTATCTTGCGCAGCGCACCGTCATAAAGCAGGCTGAGGGCTGCCACGCGGCCCACAG
>JAEZSC010000004.1 GCA_023422005.1 Bacillota bacterium
CGGAGCCGCCGCCCTTCACCGCGCCCAGCACCAGCAGCTTCACGCCGTTGTGCTCCGTGGCGTATTGGCCCGCCACGTCGGACACCTCGGGGTTGATCTTGAACACCTGGCCGTATTGGCTGACCCGTGCGCCGGTGCGCTCCTCGATCAGCGCGATCTGCTTGGAAATCGGCACGATGCTGGCCTGATCCGCGTGGGGCACGCCCAGTGCGGAAGCCAGGTTGGCGTCGGGGTCGCTGTCCACAGCCAGTACATTGTGGCCGCGGCGGGCCAGTATCAGCGCCAGCGCCGCAGCCACGGTGGACTTGCCCACGCCGCCCTTGCCGGAAACGGCAATTTTCATTGATTTACCACTCTTTCTTAGAACGCATATTTGGCTTTGAGCCGGGTTGTGAGTTCCTTGAGCAGCGTGAACACACGCTCGGCGTCTTCGGTCTCCAGCGAACCGGTGCCGCAGGAGGGGGTCACCAGCGCCTGCTCGGCGATCAGCTTCTTGTCGATGCCTTTGGCGGCCAGGTTGTCCATGACCTTCTCCAACTGCGCTTCCAGCGTCTCCACGGTCTGCTCGCGGATGGCCTTGGACGTGGGCACCACGCCCCAGGCCAGCATGCCGCCGCCTTGCAGGTGGGCCTTCACGCTGTCGGCGTACATGGCAATGGTGTCGCCATAGCCGAAGGCGTCAAAGTTCACGATGTCCACGCCGGCGTCGATGAGGATGGACCATTCGGTGTTGCCGCAGCAGTGGATGCCGGCCAGGGCGCCCTCGGCGTGCACGGCCTCGATGACTTCGTTCAAGATGGCCACGACGTCTTCGCGCTTGACCGACACATAGGTGGAGCTGCCGAAGGCCGACAGGATGGGCTCGTCGATGAAGCAGATGATGTTCTCAGCGTAGGGCTTGAACTTCTGGATCTGCCAGCGGCACTTGGCGGCCAGGGCCTTCACGATGACATCGCGGAACTCCTCGTTGTAGTAGATCGCGCGCTTGTTCTCGTCCACAATCGTCAGCGCGAAGCTTGCGGGGCCGGTGGTCTGCACCTTGACCCAGGGCAGCTTGCCTCCCTTTTGTTTGAGGGCCTCTTCCAGCGCGTAGATGCCCTTGGAGAATTCCGGCGAGATCGCGGCGAACTCGAAGTCGCCGGTGCCCTCGTCGGGGTCGGTGGCCATCAGATAGCTCTCATAGAACGTGGCGAAGGCCTCGGAATAGTCGCCGCTGGTGTCGATGAACATGCGGTGCTTGTCATAGTCCAGCGTGGCGCAGGGGATGCCCTCGCTGTACTGCACTTCCATCTGCTCGTTCATGCCCAGGCGGGGCAGCTGTGGCCAGATGGGGCAATCCAGGCGGGCGAGGGACACGCCGGCGGCGTAGGCCGGGTCCTCAAAGGGCATGGAACCGATGGCGGTGCCTAAAAATTTGGTTTTCATAGCGCGATCTCCTTCTGATTGTCTGTTTTACAGCGCGGCCACGGCCTGCTTGATGGCGGCGATGTGGCCGGGTGTCGTGCCGCAGCAGCCGCCGATGATGTTGGCGCCGACAGCCACCAGGTCGCCTACCAAAGCGGCCATCATTTCCGGCGTCTCGGGGAAGGTGTCCACCCCATTGACGTTGACCGGCAGGCCGGCGTTGGCGTGCACGAGGATGGGAGCCTCGGGGAAGGCGGCCCGGATCTCGCGGACGATCTCGATCATGCGCTCGATGCCGTTGCCGCAGTTGGCGCCGATGATGTCCGCGCCGGCTTCCAACGCCGCTTCGGCGGCAGCCACGGGGGCCACACCCATCATCGTGCGGTAGTCGCCGCGGCGGGTCTTCTCAAAGGTGAACGTGCAAATGATCTCCAGTTTTGTGTTCTCCTTGACGGCCTTGATGGCCTGTGTGGCCTCGCCGATGTCGCTCATGGTTTCGATGCACACGGCGTCAGCGCCGCCGCGCTCCAGCGCCACGGCCTGCTCCTTGAAGGCATCGTACAGCTCCTGCTCGGTGACCTCTTCGGTGACCAGCAGCTTGCCGGTGGGGCCGATGGAAGCGATGACCCAGTGGTCGTCGCCGGCGGCGGCGCGGCTGGCGCGGGCGGCGGCTTCGTTGAGCTCGCCCACCTGGTTTTCCAGACCGAAGCGGTCAAACTTGTAGCGGGTGCCGCCAAAGCTGTTGGTCTCCACCATGTCGGCGCCAGCGGCGACGTAGCGCGCGGCGATGTCTTTGACGTCGTCAAAGCGGGTCAGGCACCACTGCTCCGGGCATTCGCCGGCCTGCAGGCCCTTCTGATACAAGAAAGTACCCCATGCGCCGTCGCTCACCAACACGCGTCCGGCCTTCACCGCGTCGGAAATTCTGCCTCTGGACATTGCTCCATCCTCTTTTCTCAAAGTTATATATGGACATTTCATGGTTTCCCATTGCATTGTAGGGTATCTGAGCAATTGGTCACAATCGGTTTTTTTGCTCTTGATGTGCACATTTTGCTCTATGATGGCCGTCACGAGCCGTAATTTGGCATCAATGCAATGTGTAGGTAAAAACTGATGGTGAACCGGCCAAAGACAGTGCGCGCGGCGTTGGTTTACGCTGCCGGTGCTTTTTGGTATAATAAACAAATATAGAGCTTGTAGCAAAGCCTGTAAGGAGGCTGTTTTGGAAGGGATTCCGGCGCTTCTGGCGCAGGCCGCGGCGCGGTTCGCCGGCGCGGGAGCGCCGCTGTATCTGGTGGGCGGCTGGCCGCGCAACCGGCTGCTGCGCCTTCCCGGCGGAGATTTTGATGTGTGCTCCGCGCTGCCTGGGCCCCAGGCGGCGGCGCTGTTCGCGCAGACGCCGGGCGTGCGGGCGGTGGACCGCAGCACGGCGCTGGGTACACTCAGCGTCGTGGGGCCGGGCTTGGAGGCCGAGTACACGGCCTTTCGCACCGAGAGCTACGGCCCCGGCGGCGCCCATCGGCCCGAAAACGTTGCCTTCGGCGTGCCCATGGAGCAGGACGCGCTGCGCCGGGACTTCACCGTGAACGCGCTGTATTATGACATAGCCGCCGGGCAGTTGGCCGACCCGCTGGGTGGGCTGGCGGACCTGGAGCGGCGCATTTTGCGGACCTGCCGGCCGCCGCAGCAGACCTTCGACGACGACGGGCTGCGGCTCATGCGCCTGGTGCGGCTGGGCGGCGAGCTGGGCTTTGCGCCCGAGGAGGGCACATTTGCCGCCGCCTGCGAACGGGCCACGCTGATAAACGACATCGCGCCGGAGCGCATTCGCGGCGAGCTGGAGCGCCTGCTGCTGTGCGACATCAAGTATCCCGGCAACGGCCCCCAGGCCGTGCTGGGGGCATTGCACGCGCTGGACGCGCTGGGGCTGCTCCGGCGCATACTGCCAGAGCTGGACGCCTGCCGCGGCGTGGGCCAGCGCAGGGATTATCACGATTACGACGTGCTGGAGCACTGCCTGCATGCGTGCGCGGCGGCTCCGGCGGAGCTTCCGCTGCGGCTGGCGGCGCTGCTGCACGACGTGGGCAAGCCTGCGGCGCTGGCCGCCGGCGGCCGCATGGTGGGCCACGACAAGCTGGGCGAGGAGCTGGCCCGGCAGGCGCTGGAACGCCTGCGCTTCCCCAATGCTGTAATTTCCGAGGTCTGCGCGCTGGTGCGCGCACATATGGTGGACCTGGACGGCCGCATGGGCACGGGCAAGCTGCGGTGGTTCTTCGTGGAGCTGGGCCGGGAGCGCTCGCGTAAGCTCATGGACCTGCGCCGCGCCGACGTCAGTGGCAGCCGCGCCCAGCCGCCCGCGGCAGACCCGGCGGCCAAGTGGGCGGCGCTGTTGGAACGCATGGAGCGCGAGCGCGTGCCGTGGACTCAGGCGCAGCTGGACATCGATGGAGACGCGCTGAGCGCGCTGGCCGGCGGCCCTTCGCCCCGGGTAGGCGCGCTCAAACGGGCGCTGCACCGCCACGCGGTGCTGCGGCCCGCCGATAACAACCGCCGCCGGCTCTTAATTCTGGCGGAACAACTGATTCGGCAATGGAACAAGGAGGGAAAAACATGAGACTTTTGATACACGGCGGCACGGTGTTGCGGGAGGGCCGGTTGGAAAGGGCGGATATCCTGTGTGAGGACGACAGGATTGCCGGCATCGGCGCTGTTGCCGAACATGCCCGGTGCGATGAGCGGCTGGATGCCCATGGCCTCACGGTGCTGCCGGGCTTTGTGGATGGGCACATTCACGGCGCGGCCGGCGGCCTCGCCGGTGATTTGGATGGCATCCGGGCCATGTCGGCCATGCTGGCAGCCCACGGCGTGACGGCCTTTCTGCCCACGCTGGCCTCGGAGACGCCCGAGGACACCCGCGAAGGCCTCAAGGCCATCGCCCAATCGATGCAGGAAGCCCTGCCCGGCGCGCGGGTGCTGGGCGCCCACATGGAGGGGCCTTTCCTGGCGGTCAACTGCAAGGGCGCCATGGACGAGCGCAACTTCCTGGCGCCCACGGTGGAGAATTGGAACCGCCTGACCGGCGAGTGGGCTCCGGTCGTGCGCCGTATGACGCTGGACCCGGCTCAGCCGGGGGCGCTGGAGTTCATCGGGTGGCTCTCGGCCCAGGGTGTGTCGGTCAGCATCGGCCACAGCGAAGCCTCCGCCGCCACGGTAGCCGCGGCGCTTTCTGCCGGGGCACGCTCGATCACGCACCTGTTCAACGCCATGCCGTCGCTGCACCACCGCAACCCCGGCGTCATCGGCGCGGCCTTGAGCGACCCGCGGGCGGTGGTGGAGCTCATCGCCGACTTCGTACATGTGGATCCGGTGGCGCTTAAGGTCGCCATGGCAGCCAAGGGCGCCGACGGCGTTATGCTCGTGAGCGACGCGCTGCAGGCAGCCGGCATGCCCGACGGAGATTATGCGCTGGGAGGTGTGACCGTGTATGTGCGCGACGGCGTGGCTCGCATCGCCGCGGGCAACCTGGCCGGCAGCACGCTGCTGCTGGACCGCGCTGTGCGCAATGTAACATCGTTGGGCCACAGCCTGCCTGACGCGGCGGCCATGGCGTCGGCTGTGCCCTGCCGGGTGTGCGGGGCGGCGGACAGGGGCCGCATTGCCGTGGGTCTGTGCGCGGATTTTGCGCTGCTGGATGGGGATCTGCAGGTGGCCGCCACCGTGGTGGGCGGCAAACCGGTGTATCGGCGAGAGGGAATGCGGCTGTGACCGACGCACTGCTTCGAGGCATCTATACGTTTCTGACCAACGCCCGGACTCAGCTGCCGGAGGAGCTTCTGCTGCTGTTGCTTTTTTTGGCTGCGCTGCTGCAGGTGCTGCTGCCTCCGGTGCCTGGCGATGTGGTCTTAAGCGCCTCCGGTGTCATGAGCGCCCTCAGCGGCCCGGCCTTCGCAGCAGAGTATCTGCTGAGCTACTGGCTGGGCACGGCAAGCGCGTGCATCCTGCTTTATGAGCTGGGTCGTGCCAAGGGCCCGGCACTGCTGCGCAGCCGGCTGCTCACGCGGCTGATACCCGCGGCGACGTTGAAACGGGCGAGAGGCTTTTTGAACCGCCGCGGCCATTGGGCGCTGTTGGGAGCCAAGTTTCTTCCCGGTGTCAACTGGCCCACGGTGTTGCTGGCCGGAGCCAGCAGAGCGCCGCGGCTGCGCAGCTATTGCGCCATGGCCGGGGCCTCGCTGCTGCACAACGGCGCGCTGTTCCTGGTGGGATATGCCTTCGGCGGCAGCTTTTGGGCTGTGGCGGCGGCGCTGCGCTCCATGAGCGCCGCGGGCTTGCTGCTGCTGGCCGTGGGCCTGGGCGCGGCGGCGTGGGTGTATGGCCGCGTGCTGCGGCGCACCCGCGGGGCGCAGGGAGGTTCCAATGAATAACCACGATATTCTGAAACGCGTGTGCGCCGGGGCGCTATCGGCGCTGCTGGCAGGGGCTTTGGCGGGGTGCGCCTCCTCCGATCCGCAGGCTTCTCCCACAGCCACGGCCACGGCCACCGCGCCGGCGGTGCCCCAGGTGACGGCAGCTCCGGGCAAGGTCGCGGCGCCTCAGGTGCAGCGCTTCCACGGCTATGAGGCGCGCCTCAAGCCGGTCAAGGGACCGCGGTCGCAGCTGTCCGAGCCCATCGCCGCGCAGCTTATGCTGGACGCCAGCGTGACCCAACGCCTGAACGTCCCCAACGCCGTGGCCAAGTTCGGCAATGACATCGAGGTCTATGACCCCAATTCCGACGCCAGCTATCACTTCCAGATCGCCTCCGACGGCCAGCTGCTGATGCGCGCCGACGACGGCCATGTGTTCCGCATGCCGGAATACATCTACTACCTGCTGGAGCAGCGGCTGTGGGAGGTGGGCGGCACGCTCAAGGAGGGCACGATCACCTGGCAGCCCGAATCCGGCAGCACGGAGCTGCTGGAGACCGAGCTGCCCCGGCTCATCAAGACCGCCATGCTGCCGGCCTACGGCTACGCCATGGGTTATTTCTGCTCCTACAAGATCTATGGCCTGAATACATCCAACAAGGATTCGGTCAAGATCTACATGCTGCTGATGTACATGGGTTATGACATCGACGATACCAAGGGCGCGGCTTTCCTGCCGGAGTTTTCCCACGTCAGCGCGGCATCGCTGACCTTCAAACGCCTGCGGGGCAACACATGGCAGCTGGCCGAGCTGCGGCTGCCGGTGACGCCCAAGGAGGTCAACAAGGACACGACCTACGCCAGCGTGCGCAAGGTGCTGCCCTTTGAGCACATGGACGCCTACGAGGCGGACATAAAGGATACATCCGCTCTGACCAAGGACATCGTACGCCAGGCCACCGAGTTCCTGCGAGAAAACGGCTTAACCGGGCTGAGTATAGGCGACTGAGTTTGGAGGCTCATATAGCATGAAGGAGTTGCAGCCTTTGGGTGTTCCCACACTCGATGAGGCGGAGCGTATCCTGAAGGAAGCGGAACAACTGAACCCCGGAGCCTGGGCTGACCATTCTAGGAATGTTGCCCTGGGAGCGAAAATCATCGCCGGGAAGACTCGGGACATGGTTCCGGAGCTGGCATATATCCTGGGGCTTCTGCATGATATCGGCAGAAGATATGGGAAATTCGGGATGCGCCACGGGCTTGACGGGTATCGTTTTGCATGGGAAAACGGACATCCTTTTTTAGCGAGAATTTGCCTGAGCCACATCGCATTTACATATCACAACCGAATAGTCATTGTTGGCAAATGGGACGGTACACATGAGGAGCACCAATTCGTGGTTGACACTTTGTCGGCCACGGATGAAACGGATTATGATAGGTTGATCAGGCTTTGTGACTATATTGCGATGCCTACCGGGTTTTGCCTGATCGAAAAAAGGCTGGTGGACATGGCGTTGAGGGGCGGCCTGAACGAATATACCATACCCAGATGGGAGTCGACCTTTCAAAACAAACGATACTTCGAAGAAAAAATGGGAGTGTCGGTCTATGATGTTCTGCCAAACGTAAAGGAAAACACCTTTCAATCATGAGCTCATCCGTTGGGCGTCATGTGAAGATTCACAAGAGTTAAAATGAAGGAACCCTGTCAAACATGCAAACTTTTTCCGCAGGCGATTATGACATCATCGTGACCGGAGCGGGCCACGCCGGCGTGGAAGCCGCGCTGGCAGCCGCCCGTCTGGGCCATAAAACGCTGCTGCTGACCATCAACCTGGATGGCCTGGCGCTGATGGCCTGCAACCCCTCCGTGGGCGGCACGTCCAAGGGGCACCTGGTGCGCGAGGTGGACGCGCTGGGCGGACAGATGGCGCTGTGCATCGACGAGACCTGCCTGCAGACAAAGCTGCTCAACACATCCAAGGGCCCCGCCGTGCACTCCCTGCGTGCCCAGGCCGACAAGAAAGCCTATCAGCGGCGCATGAAGCAGGTCGTGGAGAGCACCGACAACCTGCATTTAAAGCAGGGTGAGGTCGTGCGCATCGTGACCGAGGGCGGCCGCGTGGCCGCCGTGGAGTGCCGCGAGGGTGCGCGCTACCGCTGCCGGGCGCTGGTGCTGGCCACCGGTGTATATCTCAAGGGCCGCGTCATCATCGGCGAATATACATCCTCCAGCGGGCCCTCGGGGCTGTTCCCCGCCGAATACCTAAGCGACAGCCTGCGGGAGCTGGGCTTGAGCCTGCGCCGCTTCAAGACCGGCACACCGGCCCGGGTGGACGGCCGCAGCATGGATTACACCGCCATGGCCCGCCAGGATGGCGACGCATCCGCTCCGCCGTTCTCCTTTTTGACCGACCGGGTGGATTGCCCCCAGCAGCCCTGCTGGCTCACCTACACCAACGAGCGCACCCACACGATCATCCGTGACAATCTGCACCGCTCTCCGCTGTACTGCGGCGTCATAGAGGGCACCGGCCCGCGCTATTGCCCCAGCATAGAGGACAAGGTTGTGCGCTTTGCCGACAAGGCCGCCCATCAGGTTTTTATAGAACCCGAGGGGCTGCACACGGCGGAGATGTATGTGCAGGGCATGTCCACATCGCTGCCTGTGGATGTGCAGATCGCCATGCTGCGCACGCTGCCGGGCCTGGAACGCATGGAGCTCATGCGGCCGGGCTACGCCATCGAATACGATTGCCTGGACCCGATGCAGATGACCGCGGCGCTCATGGTGAAGACCGTGCCGGGCCTGTTCACCGCCGGGCAGATCAACGGCACCTCGGGCTATGAGGAGGCAGCCGCCCAGGGCATTATCGCCGGCATCAACGCCGCGCAATATCTGCTGGAGCAGCCGCCGCTGGTGCTGGACCGCGCCCAGGGTTACATCGGCGTGCTCATAGACGACCTGGTGACCAAGGGCGCCAATGAGCCCTATCGCATGATGACCAGCCGCGCCGAGCACCGCCTGGTGCTGCGCCAGGACAACGCCGACCTGCGCCTGACCGAGCTGGGCCGGCAGGTTGGGCTGGTCAGCGACCAGCGCTATGGGCGCATGATGCGAAAACGCGAGCAGACCGAGCGCATGACCGCCCATTTGCGCGACGCGGGTTTGCGGCCGTCGGCGGCGCTCTCGGACATACTGCGGCGCGCTGGCGAGCAGCCCCCGGAGGGCACGGTGCGCCTGGCGGAGCTGCTCAAGCGCCCCGCCGTGCGCTATGCCGAGCTGGCTGCGCTGGACACCGGGCGGCCCGACGTAGCCCCCGACGCGGTGGAACAGGCCGAGATCGCCATCAAATATGAAGGCTACATCGCCCGCGAAAACCGCGAGATCGAACGCTTCCGCCGCATGGAGAGCCGTGCGCTGCCCGCGGACATCGATTACACCGCCATCGCCGGCATTCGCAAGGAGGCCCGGCAGAAGCTGAACGCCATCCGCCCGGCCAATCTGGGGCAGGCGGGGCGCATCTCCGGTGTTTCCCCGGCGGACATCGCCGTGCTCATGGTGTGGCTGGGGAAATACCCGGCAAAGCAAGACAGCGAAAAGGAGGAAACATGCAATGAAGGCGTCTGACGGCATGAACTACGCTCCCAAGGGAGAGAGCCGCCCGGTCGTGGGTCCCGGCGAATTCCCCTTTGCGGCGGTGGGGCTGGACCATGGGCACATCCATGGCATGTGCAACGGCCTCGTGGAGGCCGGCGGCCAGCTCAAATGGGTGTATGACCCCGACCCGCAGAAGCTGGACCGCTTCTGCCAGGCCTTCCCCCAGGCGCGCCGGGCCAGAAGCGAAAGAGAGCTGCTGGATGACCCGGAAGTGCGCATGGTGGCCGGCGCCTGCGTGACCAGCGAGCGCTGCGCGCTGGGCCTGCGGGTCATGGATGCCGGCAAGGATTACTTCACCGACAAGGCGCCGCTGACGACACTGGAGCAGTTAGCGGCCGCAAAGGCTGCGTGCCAAAGGACCGGCAGGAAATACGCCGTGTACTATGCCGAGCGGCTGCATTCCGAGGCGGGGGTGTTCACCGGCCGTCTCATAGAGCAGGGGGCCATCGGCCGGGTGCTGCAGGTGCTGGGCATGGGCCCGCACCGCCTGGGCGCCGCTGGGCGGCCGGATTGGTTCTTTCGCAAGGAGCAGTACGGCGGCATCCTGTGCGACATCGGCAGCCATCAGATCGAGCAGATCCTGTACTACACCGGCTCTCGCGACGCAACCGTGGTGCGCAGCCAGATCGCCAACTACAACCACCCGCAATACCCGGAGCTGGACGACTTCGGCGACGCGATGCTCGTGACCGACACCGGCGCCACGGGTTATTTCCGCGTGGACTGGTTCACGCCCGACGGCCTGCAGATGTGGGGCGATGGGCGCAGCTTCATACTGGGCACCGAAGGCTTCATCGAGCAGCGCAAATACATGAACATCGGCACAGACGATGGTCCGGATCATGTGTTCCTGGCCAACGGCGAAGGGGAGACGCGCTTCGATGTGCGCGGCAAGGTGGGCTACCCGTATTTTGGAGAGCTCATTCTGGACAGCCTGAACCGTACGGAACACGCGATGACGCAGGACCACGCCTTCAAGGCGGCGGAACTCAGCGTCCGGGCGCAAATGCAGGCTGCGGTTCTTACTGCCAAGTAATTGCCAGAAGATGATACAGCGGCTGCTCCGATGGGGTAGCCGCTTTTGCTTGAGATTTCATGGTTAGTGCAACTGGCGAAACTGGGTCGGCGACATGCCGGCGATGGTCTTGAAAGTCTGGTTGAAGTAGCAGATGTTCTCAAACCCGCAGCGGGCTGCGGCCTCGGCGATGTTCAAATCCCGCTGTTCCAGCAGCAGGCGCTTGCAGTTGTTGATGCGCAAGGTGTTGATGTACCAAAAGGGCCGCATGTGCAGCGATTCTTTGAACAGCAGGCACAGGTGCCTGGGCGTGACACCGGCTTGCCGGGCCAGCAGTTCCAGCGTAAGCGGCTCCCCGTAGTGTTGTTCGATGTAGTGCAGCACCGGCTCCAGGCGCTTGTAGCGGTTTTCCCTGGGCCGGTTTTTGCCGGTAGGCGCGTTCCAAAAGAGGCTCACCAGCAGCTCGTATATCTGGCAGGAGATGTCCAGCTTCTGCGTGGGCCTCTGCTCCCGCAGCAGGCGCTCCAGCGCGCCGATGACGACGGCCGTGCGCTGTGGGTCGGGCAGCTCGAAGGCAGTGGAGCGGTCGATCTCCAAATAGGACAGGATGGAAGCGGCGCCGCTGCCGCTGAAGGTGATCCAATCCACCAGCCAAGAATCCCCCATGGGTTCGTACCGGTGGGGTTCGTGGGGATAAAGGATCATGGACATGTTCTCCCGCAGCACAAAGCGGTGGGAGCCGGCCTCCACCTCTCCCGAGCCCCGCAGGCAGCGAAAAAAGTGAAAATAATCATAGCCGTTGTCCCGTGAAATGCTGCGCTGCTCCTGGCTCAAACCGATGCTGGCCACATAGAGCGGCAGCGATAGATCCCGGGGTTCCAGGGTAAAGAAAGCGGAAATGCGCTCGGGCATGGAGTTCCTCCGTGCGTAACCGGTTTGAAGGTTGCCTTTCTGATTTGCCGATCCATCTAAATTATATTGTCTCGCTGGCCCGTTGCCAAGGGCAATATGCGAATATACCTAAATGTCGGTGAAAATCCAGCAATTGTTGGCCGAGCTGTGCTGCACTATAATGGGCCTGCCGGATCAAGGCAGACGGCAAAAAAGGAAAGCGGAGGAACTACCATGGACAAGGTACGCGTGGGACTGATCGGCTGCGGCGGCATCGCCAACTATCATGTGAGCCATTTGATCCAAATGCCTGATGTGGAGATCGTGGCGGTGGCGGACCCTGTGGAGGAACGGCGGCTGGCCATGGCCCAGAAGACCGGCGCCAAGCGCCTTTATAAGAATCACACAGAGCTCTATGACGCCGAGGACGCCGGCGCGCTGGACGCCGTGTACATCTGCATAGAGCCCACCGCCCACACCGACACCGAGGAGCGCGCCATCGAAAAGGGCTGGCACTTCCTCGTGGAAAAGCCCATGACGCTGGACATCGCCAAGGCTGAGCGCGTCGCCGCCGCCGTGCAGGCCAAGGGCTTGCTGACCCACGTGGGCTTTCAGGACCGTTATCTGGATGTCATCGAGCCCATCAAGGCCGAGCTGCCCAAGCACAAGACCGGCATTGTGTACGGCGCGTGGGTAGGCGGTATCCCCATGGTGTGGTGGTGGCTCAAGAAGTCCACCTGTGGCGGCCAGCTGGCCGAGCAGAACATCCACCTGGTGGACATGCTGCGCTATTTCTTCGGCGAGCCCAAGAGCGTGTACGCCACGTGCTCCCGCGGCATCGTGGAGCCTTTTGCCAAGGATGGCGTGGAGTACGACACCGACGACCACTCCACGTGCGTGATCACCTTTGACAACAGCGTCACGGCCACGCTGTTCTCCGGCTGCTACGCCGACTACAGCAAGACAGGCTTTGATCACAACGGCCTTACGATCATCACCCACGACATGACCATCGAATACAAGCTTCGCAATTCCACGAGCTTCATCACCGGCAAGGAGACCCACACCTGGAAGACCAAGGTGGATCAGGGCGTTACGCTGGACCGCACGTTCATGGACGCCGTGAAGTCCGGCGACGGCAGCGCCATACGCTCTCCCTATGGCGACGCGCTCAAGAGCCTCAGGCTGGCCCTGGCCGCCAACGAATCCATGGAGACAGGGAAGGTTGTGCATTTCTGATGACGAAGATACGACTGAGCTCCTGCATCGAGATGATGTTTGCGGAGGTTCCCTTTGCCGAGCGCGTTGCCCAGGCCGCCCAGGCCGGCTTTGCGGCGGTGGAGTTCTGGGGCTGGGAGGGTAAGGACCTGCCGGCCCTCACCCAGGCCGCCCAGGCCGCCGGCATCGCCGTGGCGGGCTGCTGCGTGGGCACACGGGACGCCGGGCGCGCCGCGCAATACGCCAAGGGCGCCATGCTTGTGGCCGGCAACGCGGCAACATATGCCGGGATGGTGCAGGAAACCATCGAGGCCGTTGCGCCTCTGGGCATTCGCACGCTGATCGCCACGACCGGTCAGGCCCTGGAAGGGGTGGACCGTGCCAGCCAGCAGGAGGCCGTTGTGGCGTGCCTGCGGGCCGCCGCCCCGGCGCTGGTCCGCAGCGGCGTTACGCTGGTGCTGGAGCCGCTGAACATTCTGGTCAACCACCGCGGGTATTATCTGGACACCTCCCGGCAGGCTTTTGATATCCTGCGGCAGGTGGATTGCCCCAATGTGCGGCTGCTCTATGACATCTACCATCAGCAGATTACCGAGGGCAACCTCATCGACACGATCCGCCAGAACATTGGGCTCATCGGGCACTTCCACCTGGCCGACGTGCCCGGGCGCCATGAGCCTGGCACCGGGGAGATCAACTACCGCAACGTGCTGGCCGCCATCGCCGCCACGGGTTACGCCGGCTACGTGGGCTGCGAATACAGCCCATCCGCCGGAAAAACCACGCAGGAATCGGCACAGCTGCTGCTGTCTCTGACCGAAGAGCTGAACACGCTATAGAACGCATAAAAGCTCTGATCGCGCCGGCGGATATGTTCTGCCGGCGCTTCTTTTGTCGAAATGGGTTTCTTTGGTGTTTCAATATTTGACTATGTTTTTCCATGTCAATATAATGGTTTGGTGGCACGGCCAGAATAAAGGCAACCCAAAGAAACAGCCGACGCCATGAAAGGAACCCATCATGATTGATCAAAAGCTCGACCAGGGCATATTGGCCTTTTTGAAAGAAAACCAGGACCGCATGTTCCGCGACATCGACGCGATGCTTTCCATCGACAGCGTCACCGGTGAGGCCGAGGAGGGCATGCCGCTTGGCCGCGCCATCGACACCGCCATCGACCGTATGCTGGGCATCTGCGCGCGCTACGGCCTAAAGACCCGCAACATCGACGGCGTCATCGGCGAGGCGGTGTGGGGCGAGGGAGAGGGCAGCGTGGGCGTGCTGACCCATGTGGACATCGTACCCGCAGGCGTGGGCTGGTCGCGGCCTCCCTTCGCGCTGACGGTGGAGGATGGTATCATGTACGGCCGCGGCGTCATAGACGACAAGGGGCCCGGTGTGGCGGCGCTGTATGCGCTGCTGGCGGCGCTGGCCGCGGGGGCAAAGATCAATAAACGCATCGTGCTGCTGTTTGGCGGCGACGAGGAGAGCGGCATGCGCTGCCTCAAGCGCTATTTGCAGACCGAAACCCCGCCGGATACGGCCTTCTCGCCGGACGCGGGCTTCCCGCTGATCCACTGTGAAAAGACCATCGCCCACGGTTCGCTGTCGGCGGTCTTAAGCGCGGGCAGCGCGCTCAAGGCCATCGCCGGCGGCACCCGCGCCAACGTGGTGCCCAACCACGCCCAGGCGAGTTTGAGCGCCGTGCGGCCGGGCTTCGCGCCGCCGGCGGATGTGACGCTGCAGCCCGAGGGCGAGGGGTTTGTGCTGACGGCCAAGGGCGTGCAGGCCCACGGCAGCACACCGGACAAGGGCCGCAACGCGATCTCGCTGCTGCTGAGCGCCCTGGTGGGTGCGCTGCCCGAGGGAGACCCGGCCATCGAACCGCTGGCTGGCCTGCATGATCTGTGCGCGCCTTCCGACGGCAGCGGCCTGGGCATCGCATGCCGCGACGACGCCTCCGGGCCGCTGACGCTGAACCTGGGCGTCATCGGCGTGCGGGACGGAAGTATCCGCGCCGAGTGGGACATCCGCCACCCTGTCACGATCGATCCTGAGGAGAACTTGTATCAAACGCTGCCCAAGGCCGCTGAAGCCCGCGGCTGGTCCGCCGAAGCTACCGAGCACAAAGCTGGCATGTATCTGCCGGAGGATCACCCGCTGGTGGCCACGCTGATGGGCGTATACAACGACCTGACCGGCTCCCGGGAGCGCCCGTTGGCCATTGGCGGCGGCACCTACGCCCGCATGCTGCCCTGCGCCGCGGCCTTCGGCATGCTTTTCGAGGGGGACGAGGAGACCGCCCACATGGCCGATGAGCGCGTTTCCGTAGAGACCTTCATGCAGGCCACGCGCATCTACGCCCACGCCCTGGCGCAATTGGGCGCATAGTTCTTTCTTTCCCGAATTCCTGAAAGGCATCTGAAATAGGAACGGCACCAAAGGTCGTCTGCCGGCGGTTGTCGGCAGACGACACGCTTCACAAAGTGCAATTTGTCCAAATCGCCGGCGACGCAGCAGCGTCGGCGATGACTAGCATGAAAGCTTGCGTTTGGCCGTAATATATTGTAAGATGAGGTGTGCTTGCGGCAAAAAGCGCACGGGTCAAACCGGGTGACCCCAATTTTGCTTTTTCTTTTGGCATACTTACTCATACGCGGGCGGCCCCCGCGCATATTGATATGGTTTTCAGGTGATATTAATGCCGATGCTGGATTTTAAATGCACGAAATGTGGAGCCAGGTTCGAAGAGCTGGTGTTTTCCTATAATAAGGACAGCGTGCGCTGTCCCGATTGCAAGAGCGGCGATCTGACCCGTGTATACGAGGGCAAGTGCCTGGGCGGCGGGGGCAAGAGCCGCTCCTCCTCCTGCGAGGGCAAGAGTTGCTCGGGCTGTTCAGGCTGCTCCCATTGATTTGGTCGTCGAACCGGTTCGGAGGGTATCTGTTTGTTGGATGAAAAGATAGTCATAAACGGCGGCAAGCGTTTGGTAGGCGATGTGCAGGTCAGCGGCGGCAAGAATCCCGCTGTGGCCGTGCTGCCGGCCACGTTGCTGTCCAACGATGTGTGCACAATCGAAAACCTGCCCATGATCGAGGATGTGCTGGTGCTCAAGCAGATGCTGGAGTCGCTGGGCGCCAAGGTGGAGCTTTCGGAACGGGGCTCCATGCGTGTGGACCCGCGGCCTGTGCACAGCTATGAAGCGCCCGCCGATCTGGTGCGGCGCATGCGGGCCAGCTCCTACCTGATCGGTGCGCTGCTGGGGCGCTTTGGCCGGGCCGAGGTGGGCTTTCCCGGCGGCTGCGACATCGGCCAGCGGCCCATGGACCAGCACCTCAAGGGCTTCAAGGCCTTGGGCGCAACGGTTAACCTGGTACGCGGCGTGTACGCGTGCTCCGCCGAAAAGCTTACTGGCAGCGAGATCTATCTGGACGTTGCCAGCGTGGGCGCAACGATCAACATCATGCTGGCAGCCGTGAAGGCCCATGGCACCACGACCATCGTGAACGCCGCCCGCGAGCCCCACGTTGTGGACGTGGCCAGTTTCCTGAACGCCATGGGCGCGCGCGTCATGGGCGCCGGCACCGACACGATACGCATCCGAGGCGTGCAGACGCTGCACGGTTGTAATTATTCCATTCTCCCCGACCAGATCGAGACCGGCACATGGATGGCCATCGCCGCGGCCACCGGCGGCGATATCACGATACACGGCTGCGTGCCCTACCACATGGAGGCTGTCAGCGCCAAGCTTGTGGAAATGGGCATGGAGGTGCTGGAAGGCGAGGATTACCTGCGGGTCATCGGCCACGGCAGACCCCGGCCGGTCAACATCAAAACTCTCCCGTATCCCGGTTTTCCCACCGATTTGATGCAGATTTTTTGTGTGCTGCTGAGCGTTGCCTCCGGTGCGTCGATGATCACCGAAACGCTTTTTGAATCCCGATTCCGCTTTATAGACGAAGTGCGGCGCATGGGCGCCCTGGTGCGCATGGTGGATGACCGTGTGGCCATCATCGAGGGTTGCGACAGCCTGTGGGGCGCGCCCGTCACCGCTACGGACCTGCGCGCCGGCGCGGCGCTCATCGTGGCCGGCCTGATGTCCGATGGCACCACGACGATTTCCAACATCAAGTTCATCGACCGCGGTTACGAGCGCATCGACGAAAAGCTCAAGGAGCTGGGCGCCGACATCGCCCGCGTTTACGAATAAGCATAAAATACCAATCCCAAACGCACTCCATGATGAAAGGAATCGCATGGACAGATCTTTTCTGCTGTCGGTCATCGTGCCGATGTACTTTGAGCAGGCCGTGGCGCGGGAGTGCTACCGGCGCCTGACCGCCGTACTGGCGGGCCAGGGGTATGACTACGAGCTGCTCTTCGTCAACGATGGCTCCACCGACGAAACGCTGGACATCCTCAAGGACCTGGCCGCCAAGGACGAGCGCGTGCGGGTGTTGAGCTTCAGCCGCAACTTCGGCCATCAGGTGGCCGTCACCGCCGGCGTGGAACATGCCCGCGGCGACGCGCTGGTCATCATCGACGCCGACCTGCAGGACCCGCCGGAGCTGATCCCCGATATGGTGGCGCTTTGGCTGCAGGGCTGGGAGGTCGTGTATGCCAAGAGAAAGAAGCGCAAGGGAGAAAGCGCCTTTAAGCTGCTGACCGCCAAGATGTTCTACAGGGTGCTGGGCTCGCTCACCGATATCGATATTCCCGCCGACACCGGCGACTTCCGCCTGATCGACCGCAAGGTCGCCGACGCCTTCCTGCGGATGCCCGAGCGCAGCCGCTTCATCCGCGGCATGATGGCGTGGCTGGGCTTCAAGCAGACCCCCATCGAATACGAGCGCGACGAGCGCTTCGCCGGGGAGACCAAGTACCCGCTGAAGAAGATGCTCAAGCTGGCATCCAACGGCATCCTTTCTTTCTCCACGCAGCCTTTGCGGCTGGTGTTGCAAATGGGCTTGGTAGCCGTCGTCATCAGCTTTTGTCTGCTGATCTATGCCATCGTTTCCAAAGCCATGGGGACCGCCGAGGGCGGTTGGACCAGCCTTATGGTCGCTGTTACGTTCCTGGGCGGCGTGCAGTTGGTCAGCATCGGCGTGCTGGGCCAATACCTGGCCCGCATGTTTGAGGAGAGCAAGGCCCGGCCGCTGTATGTGCTCAGCGAAACGGTGAATCTGGACACGAAAGCTATGCGGGATAGCGGCGCGGCAAGCGACGCTCTATGAGCAAAGCCGTCCGGCGTCAATAGACGGCGATGGATGTATCTCGGAGGTTTCGTCGAAACGGCGCTTCCTTTGCGGAACGCCTTGACGTGCATGAGAGCGCAGCGATACCATGGCGTCAGCCGGACGCATATTGCCCTGCCCATTGGTGTTGCTATCTTTTTTGCTATATATCCATCCGTTAAATCCACCTAAACCCATCCAATGAAACCTGCCATCGCAGGAAGGAAAGGACCTTCATGAAGGAATCCGAGTTGATGTCCCTGAAACTGGACGAATTGAAACAATTGGCCCGCGAGAAGGGCGTACACGGCGCCTCGGTGCTGCGCAAGCAAGCGCTCATCGACGCGCTGCTGGCGCTGCCGGGAGAGAAGGCGCCGACCACCGCGCCGGCGGAGAAGCCCGCGGCCATCGAGCCGCCCGATCAGAAGGCTCCCGCTAAAGCTCCCATGCGGTCCGGACGAGGGGCACCGCGCCGCGCCGAGCCCCGCAAGGTGATAGAGCATGAGGCGGAGGCTATCTCCGAGCCGGCTATGCCGGTCTCCGAGCCCCGCATGGTCATACAGCATGAAGCGGAGGTCATCCCCGAGCCGGTTATGCCGGCCCCCGAGTCCCGCCGCTATGACGACGAGGACGACGCGCCCCAGCAGGCGGCGCCGCCCCCTTCGCAGGACAGCGCCGAGGAGATTGCCAAGTTGGAGGCGGAATCCGCCCAGAATGAGGCCGTTCAGGAACAGACGGAGGCACCTGCCCCCGAGGCTCCCAACGCCCAGCGCACCACCGGCTATGCCTATAAGCCCCGCAGGACCTATAACAACGCTCAGAGCAACAATTTCCAGGGCCAGAGCTTCCAGCCCAACCGGCGCAACAACACCCAGGGCAACAACAATACCCGCAGCAACGGCGGTTACAACAACCAGTACGCCAACAATCGCGGCGGGCAGAACGCCGGCCAGGGCTATGAGCGCCAGAACAACCAGAACGGCTCCTACGGCAATCAGAACAACAATGCCCAGCAGAACAATTACAATCAGCCAAACAACAACTACAACCAGAACAATTCCAACCAGAGCCTGAGTGGCGACGAAGGCGGCCGCCCCCGCCGCAACCAGGGCCGCGGTTATGATAATGACCTGGGCACCAGCAACCCCGCCGTGCCCGACCTGCTCAACAATGGCGAGTGCGGCGAGGCCGAGGGCATTCTGGACATCCAGCAGGACGGTTATGGTTTCCTGCGGGCCATGAGCGCCGATCAGAAAGACGTCTATGTGTCCATCGCCCAGATCCGCCGCTTCAGCCTGCGCCAGGGCGACCACGTGCGCGGCAAGACCCGCCCCGAGCGCGACGGCGAACGCTATTTGGCCATGCTCTATATCACATCGGTCAACGGCGAATCGCCGGACGTGGCCTCCCAGCGCAAGCACTTCGACAGCCTGACACCGATCTTCCCCGAGGAGCGGCTGACGCTGGAACGCCTGGACATGCCCGGTGACCTGGCCATCCGCCTGATCGATTGGGTATCCCCCATCGGCAAGGGCCAGCGCGGTCTCATCGTTTCGCCGCCCAAGGCCGGCAAGACTACGCTGCTTAAGAAGATCGCCAACAGCATCACCGCCAACAACCCCGATGTCAAGCTCATCATACTGCTGATCGACGAGCGCCCCGAGGAAGTCACCGACATGCAGCGCTCCACCGCCGGAGAGGTCGTGTTCAGCACCTTCGACGAGCGCCCGGAGAACCACTGCCGCGTGGCGGAGATTGTCATCGAGCGCGCCAAGCGCATGGTGGAGCTGGGCCATGACGTTGTGATTCTGCTGGATTCCATCACGCGCTTGAGCCGCGCCTACAACATCACCGTGCCGCCGTCGGGCCGGTCGCTGTCCGGCGGTCTGGACCCGGGCGCGCTCTACAAGCCCAAGCGGTTCTTCGGCGCTGCCCGCAACATCGAGGAGCGCGGCAGCCTGACGATCATCGCCACGGCGCTGGTGGACACCGGCAGCCGCATGGACGACATGATTTACGAAGAGTTCAAGGGCACCGGCAACATGGAAATCCACCTGGACCGCAACCTGCAGGAGCGCCGCGTGTTCCCGGCGCTGGACCTGTACCGCTCGGGCACCCGCCGCGAGGAGAAGCTCTTGAGCCAGAAGGAGATAGAAGCCATCTGGGCCGTGCGAAAGCTGCTCTCCGGCAAGCAGGACAACGCCACCGAGCTGCTCATCGACATGATGGCACGCACCGCCAACAACGCCGAGTTCCTCGTGCGGCTGGGGGATTGGATCAAGCTCATGGAGAAGCAGGGGTATCAGGTAATCAACAAGTAGTTGGAATGAACCAACTCAAAAGGAAACAGATAAAGAGAACTGTTGCATCGCAATAGTTCTTTTTATTATACTTGAAAAGGATAGGCAGGAATTTACTGGCCTGCTCTGAAGTGCGTCTCATTTATATTAGCGGGGTATCATGATGGAATATAGGTTAGCCGATAGCCACGATACAAAGAGGCTGGCAGAAATGCGATGGGCGCATAAAAACGAGGATGAGCTTCTTGATAAAGGTGTACCTTTTGATGCCGCTGGACGTGAAGGTTATATCCGCGCCTGCTCGAATTTTTTGATACAAGCGTTACGGGAAGAATTTTCTTGTTGGGTGGCCGTGGATAATGAGGTTATTGTATCGCACATCTATGTTGTTAAAGTCAGAAAAGTTCCGAAACCTGGTAAATTGGATGGTGTATGGGGCTATGTAACAGCGGTCTATACAGTTCCGGAATACCGAAATAATGGCATCGGAAGTGCTTTAGTGGATAGAGTTAAAGCATGGAGTCGCGAGAATGGCCTTGAAAATTTAATCGTTTGGCCCAGTGAGCGGGCTGTACCATTCTATGAGCGTTCGGGATTTAGCGGAGAGACGGATGTGCTGGAATTGCCGTTATAGTTGGTATATTCATCTGGTATGTCTTATAGCTCCAGTATAAGCATAACAGTACGCTCGAGAGCGAGCTAACTTCGTATTGAGGTCTCTAGCTTTAAAGCAGGGGCCTCAATTGCGTGTTATGAACGGAGGTGGCCGGCTGAAGAGGGAGCGGGAGGTTCGTGTTATGAATAGCGAGTTATCCGAGGTTAGGCAACAGAAAGAGCACAGCAGCGCGAAAGAACTGCTGTGCTTGTTTTACATCTGCAATTGCCTAACGTTGGATAACTGCCATTGAACGAAACTGCGGTGAATGATATGCGGGCTATGGGGATTGAATCGTCGCCCTTTCCCAACATACAAAGGCTTACAGCGTAATCGGATTGATTTGGAGAGTGAAAGATTGCTCATGGAGAAGGAAACAAGCTAAAATGAGCAAAGCTTCCCCCTCCCCAAGGCAGGGCTTGTGAGGAATTATGCGGTTTTGGTACGCGCAGGTGGCGAATGCCCAATGGTATTGCGGGTAAACGGCTCCCAGTGCTGAGCAAAAGAGCGGCTTCCACAAGCAGGGCATTTGCAGATGTCTCTGCCGAGCAGCTTGGAAATGAGTTCGAGGGTCGAAGCTTTTTTCTTTTTGCGGATGGCCGTGTGTGTCAACTGTTTGCATAGAATGAGCTTCTTTGATTTGTTCCGGTTACCCAGAAAGCCGTAATGCCGAATTTTCAAAAAGCCTTTGGGAAGAACATGAATAAGAAACCTTCGGATAAATTCATGGGCCTGCACGGTCATGACCTTCCACTGGCTGCCATCCTTGTAATCGCGCCACTTGAAGGAAACCATGCCATTCTCCATGGAGAGGATACGGTTGTTGGATATGGCGACACGGTGGGTGTAGCGGCCAAGATACTCGACAACACAGGCTGCGTCTTTGAATGGTGGCTTGCAGTAGACAATCCACTCCTTGCCGTAAAGAGAATCAATCAGGTTCCGAAAGGCAGGCTCATTTGACAGGTATTCCTGGGAACCGTGAAACTCTAGTTTGGCTTGTACGAGATCGTGAAGGAATTTGCCCCGAAACATCCTGGAGAGTACCTTGAATGGGATGAAGAACTTTTCCCGGCTGTTAACCCATTGGCCCAGGGCATTCTGGCCGCCACCGGGCACAATGCAATGGACGTGCGGGTGGTGCATTAGGTTCTGCCCCCAGGTGTGCAGCACACTGGTGAAGCCGATTCTGGCGCCGAGGTACTTCTTATCCAAGGCTAATTCTGAAAGGGTTTCGGCGGACGCTTTGAACAACAGATTGTACAGCGCGGTCTGGTTTTGGTAGACAATACCATTGAGCTCACTGGGCAAGGTAAACACCACATGAAAGTAGCCGACATCCAACAGATTGTTTTTCTGGTTGTCAATCCACCGCTCTTTGGCCAGGGTCTGGCATTTGGGACAGTGGCGGTTGCGGCAGGAGTTGTAGGAGATTTTCGTGTATCCACATTCATTGCAGGTGTCGGTATGACCGCCCAGGGCTGCGGTTCTGCACGATTCAATGGCGGATATGACCTTGCGCTGTTCCGGTGATAACTTGTGTTCCTGCCGGTAAGAATCTCCATGGGCTAGAAATATGTCCTGAAGCTCAAGCATTGGCGAACACCTGCTGACGAGACTTCTCGGGATTGGTATTCATGGTATCCAATGGGCTGGGTGTCTGCAGTACATCGGTCTGGGCGACATGAAGATACCGCATTGTGCTCCACAGCGCGGAATGCCCAAGCAATTGCTGAATGTAGAGGAGGCTGGTTCCCGCTTCCAGAAGATGCGTGGCGTATGAATGTCGCAAGGTGTGCACGGTCGCATGAGGTGAGATGCCGGACTTTTCCCGATACTTTGCGAAGGCGTCTTCGATGCCCCTTCCGGTGATATGGGTAGTTCCCTGGCGGTTCAGAAACAAATATCCTTCCGGGTGCCGGGGCTTGTATTGTTTCCAATACTCACGCAATACGTCCAGGCAGGCTTGGGAAAGGACGGCATACCTGTCCTTCTTGCCCTTTGACTGTAGAATGAGCAGGCGCATGCGCTTGCTGTCCACATCTGCGATCTTCAGCCGGCCGGCTTCGCACAGCCGGAGACCTGAACCGTAGATGGTCATGAAGATGGCTCTGTGTTTCAAGTTGTCGATGGAATTGAAGAAACGCTTGATATCCTCGATTGTCATGCAACGGGTAAGGTGAACAGGGTCTCTCAACCGGGGTATGCGTTTGTAGTTGATATTCTGTTCCAATGTGATTTCGTAAAGAAACCGCAAGGCGCTATTGACGGTGTTGACCGATCCGGGCGACAGCTTTTTTTCATTGGAAAGGAAGAACAAGAATTCTCGGATGTCCTGCACGCCAAGTTCTACCGCGGATTTGCCGTAGTGCTGCATGAACTGCTTTGCTCTTGAGCAATAACCCTGTTTGGTGTCGTCGCTCATTCCCCGTAGTTGCATATCTTTGATGAGCTTTTCCAGTACTTGCTCCTGGGTCATGGGGTATCCTCCTTTAAAAATGGGTGGGTTCCATTTTAAAGGGGGGCCAACTTTTCAATCTACGGGTGTGCTATTATAATTGCTGATTACCTGATAACGTCGGCCTGTCTAGGCCACTGCGGCAGCAGTTTAGTTCTATTAACCAAGCCGTGTGAAAACGTGGGTGGATATGAGCCTCAAACTGGGTTCGAGCTGACAATTCACGCTGCTTCAACGGACTTGACGCCCAAAAACAAAGAAGAAGAGGGTATCATTCCTGCATCCTCAGCACGAATTCCCGTACACCAACAATATGAATAGCCCGCTTCATATTGTAAGTCAGGAAGTGTAGCAGCGATTCCACCCGGACACTGGCAGTTCTTCGGGTGAGGAAGTAGGAGTATCCCCAGGAGCGCTTCACAGTACCGAATGGATGCTCCGCCATCTGCTTTCGTTGCTGATACATTTCGGGATGTGCTTCTCTTCGCCGGTCCACTTCGTCAGCAATCCGCTGGAACTCTCGGTCTTGTATCGTTCGGCCTTCGGCTCCCAAGCTACACTTGTCTCTGGACTTGCAGTGCGCACAGGCTTCATAGTTGCGGTACCGACGAATTCCCTTGTACTTGGGATTCTCTTTCTTAGGCTGATAAGGTCTCAACAGATGCCCTTCGGGACAAATGTAGCCATCGGCGGCCTCGTCGTATGTGAAGTGCTGCTTGCCGTATCCCCTGGTAGCCGCCATGTGGGAGTGATCGGCTTTGGAGACGATGGGAATGATGTTGTCATCTTTGCACTTGGCAAACTGTAAAGCTGAATAGTAACCCTTATCCGCAATGACGGTGATGGTATCTACGGCCAGTTCCTCTTTGGCCTGCAGGGACATGCTGTGAAGCTGCTCTTTATCTACTGGTTCGCTTGTAACGTCCACCGCCACAACAATATGAGCCTTTTCATCCACGGCGATCTGGACATTGTGGCAGATGTCGCAGCCTTTATTGTTCATCTGCATCATTCGGGCGTCAGGATCGGTGGAATAGACGGTGCCATGCTCCTGTACATGTTCCTTAAACCCGTCGAGTTCCGTCAGGCGTCGGTTGATGCTGTTGATTTTGGATTGTATTTCGGTCTTGTCTAGGGGTGCGGCCTGTTCATCCTTCTCCTGATGGTCGCAACTGTCCAGGAGTGTCAGGTATTGTTCGGCCAACTTATTGTAGTGCTCTATTTTCTTCTGTATCTTCTTCTCGCTGTGATATGCCAATCGGCTGTTGCTGGCTCTGAACTTGCTGCCGTCGATGGCGACCATTTCTTTGCCCACCAGACCCAGCTCATCGCAGATCATGCTGAACTTTCGGAATGCCTGCTTAATAGCCTTTTTGTTATCCTTCCTGAAGTCAGCGATCGTTTTGAAATCGGGTCTCAACCCATTGACCAGCCACATAACCTCCATGTTTCTGTGGCATTCCCGCTCGATCTTTCGGGAAGAGCGAATCCCATTAAAGTAGCTGTAGACATACAATTTGAATAGATCCACTGGGTCGTAAGGCTTTCTACCCGTTTCCTTGGTTTCGGCATGGATAAACCCCATGGTCGGGATACCCATGTTCTCCACGATTGCATCTAGTGCCCTGACTTCGCAGTTCTCTGGGATCAGCTCATCCAGACACATTGGCTGTAGTTCCAGCTGGTTTCTATCTTCGCCGGTTATGTATCTTCTCATCTTTTGTTACCTCGGAAGAAGATACTATAATTATATCAGGTCGATCATATGCATTGTGTCGAATACGGATGTTTTCACACAATCTCTAACAACCTCTGAATATTGAGCGGTCACTTGATGAACCGTTGGCAATATTATAGAATGCCTATAACATGAAGTTTTGAACTGCCGAATATTTTAGTTTTGTAAGGCGGCGAAAAACATGATGGCAAGAAGGATTGGATTAGGAACTATATCATTACTTTTGATCATCTTGGGTATCTTGTGGTCTATTTCATTGGGAGGCTTTAGAGGCGTTTGTCTTGGTGATAATGTGCTGGGCTATTTGGGTCTTAAGGCATGGTCAAATGGAACTGACGGTATACATCTTACGGTTTATTATTCTCTGATATTTTACATATCTGCCTTTATTGTAGCAGTAAAAAATAAAAATGATCTTGGAGCCAGAGTTGGGAAAACAGTATCTTTGATAATTGGAGCAGTACTTGTTTTCACTGTATTCGGGCTTGCAGTATAAGCATAACACATACCCGAAGATTGAGGCCCCCGACGTAGAGACGGGGGCCTCAATTGCGTGTTATCAGCGCAGTGGCCATCTGGAATGGTAATCTGAATTGCATGTTATTAACACACTTGGGTCACTTCACAATTATGTTTCACGATACTGTTTGGGTGTCATACCGGTCTGTTTCTTGAACACGTTTTGGAAATAACTCTGCGAGGAAAAGGCCAGATCGTCGCTGATTCGTGCGACGGGCTTGTCGGTGATATGGAGCAGCCGCTTCGCTTCCTCCAGTTTCAAGTCGGTGATGAAGTCAACCAGCGTCCTGCCACTTTTCTGCTGAAATACCTTGCACAGATACGTACGGTTCATTCCCAATGCGGAAGCAATCTCGCCGGTTGTAAGCTTTTTATCCAGGTTGGCGTTGATGTAACGCATGACCGATGTAACAAGTTTTGACTTCCCTGCGCACTTCATCCCTTCCACGCGGGTGGCAAAGTCCAGCAGCATCCGCATACCCAGCACGGAAAGCGTGTTGGTATCGTTGAGCAGCTCCGCTTTCTGGATGTAAAGATCGCTCAGCGAGAAGGCAGTATGTTGTGAAAGGCCACCTTCGATGGCGGCGCGGCTGGCCAGCGTGGCCGTGCAGATCAGCGTGTTCTTGGCCTGGCGCACGTCGTCGTGGGCGATTCGCCCGGCTCGGCCGGTGGGCGGTTGGGCGAACATCTGCTGCAGGGCCTGCACCTGACCAGCTGCGATGTGAGATAACAACTTCTTCTCCATCAAAAAGGTGTTGTGTATGTCTGCGCCGGAGAACTCCTCTTCGATAGGCACCGGCTGAGGGAGCGGCAAAGGTATTGGAGAAGCCATATCCTGTTGCAGTAAATCCAACACCGTGATCTTTTCACCGTTGAGCGCGTAGTTTAAGAAACACAGGATCTCTAAAAAGCTCTCCAGCGGATAACCCGGCGTACTTTCCAGGTAGCCGGTCAGCTCGGGCAGGCGTCTCTGGGGCTCCCCCAGCTCATGCAGTATGGCAAGTTTTTGTTCACGGCTGGGCTGTATGCGAAACGATGGCCCGATGATAAGCATGCGATTGTCCGCGGGGATCTTCAGTGCACCAAAATAGAGATGCGCTGTATCGGTATAATAGAGAGTGCGGGTACATGCATAGATTCTCTCCAGCACCGATTGCACCGGATCCGGGGAGAACTCGACGTTTCGATAGCAATACAGAAGTGTATTCCCTTCATATACGCGGGTCTGCAGTCCTGACAGATGCCCCAGGTTTTCACAGAGATATTCGTAGTCCACTTTGCTATGCCCGTGCCTTTTATTTCTGATATTACAATTTTACAGACTATATTACAAGATAAAAGTATTGAAAAATCCCTATACTAATAGGCGTCAGAAAGAAAGCAACATGCGACATCAATATGAAGCAGAGGTGCGCAATGAATGCAATCCGGCCGAAAACAGAGTATTTGCTTGACCCCCTTGGCATCGACATCCCGATACCCAGGCTATACTGGAACTGCGACGGCGGGCTGCGGCAAACAGCTTACCGCATTGTGGCGCAGGATGCGCTGGGCCGGGAAGTCTGGGACAGTGGCCGCGTGGAGAGCGATCGTATGACGCACATTCCCTATGAGGGCAAAACGCTGGGCAGCCGCGATCGCATACTGTGGAAGGTGTGTTTATGGGATGAGAATGGCGAATCGGGCGACTGGAGCCAGCCTGCCAGTTTTGAAATGGGCTTGTTGCATGGCACTGACTGGACAGCCAGATGGATTAGCGGCAACTATAGACCTTCCAGGCGCCGGCGGTATCCGGTGGATTGTTTCAGCAAGACCTTTTCTGCGGGCATGGATATCGCGGCAGCCAGGTTGTATATCACCGCCTGTGGTCTGTATGAAGCGTGGCTCAACGGGCAGCCTGTGGGCGATCAGCGGTTTACGCCCGGCTATACCGATTACCGACAGCGCGTACAGTACCAAACGTATGATGTAACGGGGATGCTAGCCTGTGGCGAAAACACGCTGCAAGTTGAGCTGGCCGACGGATGGTATCGCGGCAGCCTGGGCGCATTTGGGTTCACCCACGTTTTCGGCAAAGAGACAAAGCTTCTGTGCCAGTTGGAAATTCGATATGCCGACGGCAGCGCTCAGACGGTCGCCTCCGACGGCAGCTTTGCGTGGAGCAATGACGGACCGGTACGCTTTGCCGACCTGAAGGACGGCGAGACCGTTGACGCTCTGCGGCGGCCTTCTTATGCCGATAAGGCCAAAGTGACAGCGCACCCTGTTGTGCCGACGGCGTCCAACAACGTACCGGTCTGCGAGCAAGAGCGTATCAAGCCCACGCTCATCGTCACTCCCAACGGTCAAAAGCTGTTGGACTTCGGGCAGAACATTGCAGGCATTGTAGAATTCTCGCTGCATGCCACCCAGGGACAACGGATTTTCCTGCGGTTTGGCGAGATCCTCGACGAGAACGGCGAGTTTACGCAGACCAACATACAGTGCAAAAACCGCCGGCAACTGACGCCCCTGCAGCAGGTAGAGTATTTCTGCCAGGACGGCGAAAACAGATACAAAACCCGGTTTGCTGTATTCGGTTTCCAGTATGTGCTTGTGCAGACCGACGTTCCCTTTGTTCCAGAGGATTTCACGGCGATTGCCATCTATTCGGCAATGGAGCAGACCGGCAGCTTCACCTGTTCCAATGCGCGCATCAACCGCTTTGTGGAGAACACCCTTTGGAGCATGAAGGGCAACTTTCTGGATGTGCCCACCGACTGCCCCACCCGCGAACGGGCCGCATGGACCGGCGACGCACAGATTTTCTTTGGTACGGGAAGCTATCTGATGAATACCGCTCCCTTCTTCCGCAAGTGGATGAAGGATGTCTTCGACCGGCAAACCCGCGACGGCAAGGTGCACTGCATCACGCCGACGGTGGGCAACGAAATGTACATCTCACGCATGGACGGCTCCGTGGGTTGGGCCGACGCTGCGGTCTACATCCCTTATCGTTACTGGAAGCGCTACGGTGATAGGCAGCTCCTGCAGGATTGCTATCCGGGGATGCGGCGGTACGCCAAGTTTATGATAGGCCGCACGAATCGCACGGGGTTGCTGGGAAAGCCTGTGAAAGGGCCGGACAAAAGGTACACTTACAATTCCGGTCAAGCCTTTGGCGAGTGGCTGGAGCCCCGGGACATGTACGTCGAGACGATCTGGGGAGACCTGGCCCGCCCCCGGCCGGAGGAGGGCACGGCGTATCTCTCTTATACGATGGCCCTGCTTTGTGAAATAGCAGGTGAGCTTGATAAACCGGAAGACGCACTGCTCTTTGCCGAGTACCGTGATGGTGCAAAGAGGGCATACAACCATCTTTTTGCGCCGGAGGGCACCATCGACACCGACCGACAGGCCAAGCTGGTGCGGCCGCTGGCGCTGGGACTGTTGGATGATGAGACCCGCAGCAACGTGGGCCAGAGGCTGGTGTGCGCCGCGGAAAAGCGCGGCTACCGCATCGGCACTGGTTTTCTTTCCACGCCGTTGATACTGCCGGTGCTGACGGAACTGGGGCATGCGGATGTGGCTTACAAGATGCTGGAGCAAGAGGAGATGCCCGGTTGGCTCTATGAGGTAAAGCAAGGCGCCACGACAGTATGGGAGAACTGGGACGGCTCCGCCAGCCGCAACCACTATTCGCCGGGGGCGGTATGCGAGTGGCTGTTTGACACGGCCTGCGGTATCCGTATTAACGGGGAGAACGAGTTCATACTCGAGCCGCAGCCGGGCGGCACGCTGACTTGGGCGCAGGCCTGCTATGACAGCGTCTATGGGCAGGTGTGCTGCCGGTGGGAGAAGGACGGCGGTATCACCCGCTACACGGTGACGATACCGGCGAACACCGTTGCGACAATGGTACTGCCCGATGGAAGGCGTAGCCAACTGACCGCGGGAACCCACGAATTGCTGCAAGATAAGGGCTAAGGGAACGTATTAGCCGTCGCGAACACAGGCAATCACAGGGAGGAGAAAGGGCATGAGGAGAACCAAGGCGCAGTACCCCTTGAATTTCAAGACACTGTTCGGCGTCACGACGATGGGCTTTTTGCAGACCGTCGCCAACTCACTGATGACTGCGATGCTGATGCTGTATGTGACCGACTATTCCGGTCTGTATACGGGCATCGCCGGCAAGGCAGCGCAGATTGCCACGGTATTGCTGCTGGTCGGCCGCCTGTGGGATACGTTCAACGACCCTCTGTTCGGCTATTTGATGGACCGCAGCCCCCGCACCCGCTGGGGCAAGTTCAAGCCCTTTATGTTCGGCGGCACGCTGGCCGCCACGGTGCTGATCATACTGCTGTTCAACATTCCCAGCGGGTTGGGCGACATGCAGAAGGTCGTCTGGCTCTACGTGGTCTACATCGTGTTCGAGATCGCATTCTCGCTGATGCCTATGCAACCGCTGACGATCTCGCTTTCAGACGATGAGCAGGTGCGCACGAAGTTGTTGATCTACCCGAGGATTGGCAACATGCTGATCGCCATACCGGTGTCATTTTTCCTAGCCATTGCCACGATGCTAGGCCATGGCGGCACGCCCAACATCGGCCTTGCTGTGCTGCTGTTCTGCCTGCCGGTGGGCATCGTGTCGCTGCTGGGCATCGTGGCGATCAAGGAAGGCCGCGCTGACGCCCAGGAGGAGAAGGTCGTGCTGCGGGACATCCTGCGGATGTATGGCGCGAACAAACCTCTGCTCATTTCCTTGCTTTCCGGTCTCTTCGGAGGCTTCATCTTCAACTTTCTGATGGCCGCGATCACCTACTACATAAAATACGCGTTCGGCGCGGAGAACCTTGGCACCCAGAGCGCGGTGTGGGGCGGTGTGATGCTGTTGGGCATTCTGGCCGGTACATTCCTGGCCCAGGCCGTTCAAAAGAGGGCCACACCAGGTCAGTGTTCCATCATCGCTACATCCATCGGCATTGTGCCGCTGGCGGTGCTGTGGCTCATCAGCCTGGCAGGGCCCATTCACAATGCGGTCGTATTGTATTCTTTGCTGTTCCTGTCGGTCATCGGAACCGGCATGGGCTACATCCCCGGTTCCCTCATCGGCATGGAGTGTATGGACTATAACAAATACAAGATGGGCAAGAGCATGGAGGGGTTGGTCAGTACCACGGGCACATTTGTGATGAAGTTGCAGTCGGCGATTTCCAGCACAGTGACCGGCGCTGTGTTGATTGCCGTGGGGTATGACGCGCAGCGGTATCAAAATGCGTCGTCCATCCCGGATTCGCTATTCAACGGCCTGGGCATTGTGCTATTCGCACTACCGGTGCTGTTTGGACTGTTGTCCATCGCCGCGATGTGGTTTTATCCGCTGCGCACGAAAGCCCGACGCGATGAGATGTACGCGCAGCTCTATGGTGCAAGGAACAACGAACAGAATTGAAACAAGACATGCGGAGGGATATCAATGGATCAGCAATTTTGCAAGGGCTTAAACATCGGCGGATGGCTGTCGCAGTGTCCACACACGGAGGAGCACTACGGTACCTTTATCAACGAGGGTGATATCCAGCGCATCGCGGCTTGGGGGTTCGACCATATCCGCCTGCCCTTTGATTGCCAGCTGGTTGAGGACGATGCCGCGCCGGGGCAGTATAAGGAAGATGGCTTTGTCCACATCGACAACTGCCTGCAGTGGTGCGCCGATGCAGGGCTTAACGTGATACTGGATATGCACGCCGCACCGGGATACTATTTTTTCGCCAACCAGAATACGCTTTTTGACGACCCGGCAATGCAGCAGCGCTTTGTGGCGCTGTGGCAGGTCATTGCTCTGAGATACCGCTCGCTGGGTGGCAGTGTGCGGTTCGAACTGCTCAATGAAGTCGTGGAACCGGACAGCAGCAGGTGGAACGCACTGTATCCGAGGGTCATCGAGGCGATCCGCCGCATCGACCCACACCGCGTGATCGTCGTCGGCTGCAACCGATACAGTGCCGCCGCGGAGTTGAAGAACTTGACACTGGTGGACGATGTGCGTGTCGCTTACACAGTCCACTTCTATGAACCCTATGTATTCACGCACCAGCGCATTAAATGGGTAGACATCCTGCGAGACTACGACACAGCGCTGAGCTATCCCGGCGTTGTTGCCGGCATCGCGGAGTTCATCGAGAAGTTCCCGCAATACGAATACGCCCGGGCTCTGCAGGACCTGCCGATGAACCGCGCAACGATGTTCGCGCAATTGGAAGACGCTGCACAGTTCCAGCAACAGCACAAGAGGACGGTGTATCTAGGGGAGTTCGGCGTGATTGAGGGTGTGGATGAGGCCAGCCGGGACGCGTGGATATCCGACGTGCTGGACTTCTGCCGGGAGCACGGCATAGGCTACGCGCTGTGGAGCTACAAGGCCATGGACTTCGGCCTTGTGACACAGCAGGGTGATGTGATCTCGGAGAAATTGGTCAGGCTTCTGGTTGAGGGCTAAAAGCGATCAAAGTATGTTGAACACTATGTTCATTCAGTTCATCAATTATTGTATTGCGTAATAAACTGCCCCTGCTTTATAGCAGGGGCTTCAATCGCTTGTTATTAATTCCTGCAACCTGCTAGATGGGCTGTTATGAGTTGCGTGTTATTAACAAACTCTCATGTATCCCAGCATACTAGAGAATAATGTAATTTCTTTAGATTAAGTCAGGTTGTACACGGAAATAATTTATATGGAACTCGCAATCCCATGACAATTACGCTCTACCCTGCGATAGACCACGTACCCCACGTGGCCTAATTTTTTTATGTATAAGATTATTTGTGGATGATGACAGGGAAGGGAACCAACTTCGCATTATTGAGAAATCTCTAATACGCGCGGCTGCGGGCTGCAGACCTTCCGGGAGTGCAGAAAGCCTGTTGTGAAGAGGGTGATTTGCTGATAGTCGATGGAATCGTCGGCCCGGAGACTTGGAAACGGCTCATCTGAATATGCTATACCAGATCCAAGTCTCTCAGCGAAAGGAGACCTTCGCATGGATAGACCAAGAGGATACCAGGCGATTGCGAGATGGTTGTTTTTTGCGCTGGCTCTCCTCAACGCCCTGGACCTCCTCTGCACCGCGATCTTCATGACCCGGTACGGCACGAGCATCGAGACGAATCCCGCGATTGTTGCTCTGTATGAGCGCAGCCCGTGGGGTTTTGTAGTTGTAAAGCTTGCAATCAGTGCGGTGATGATCTGCATAGGCATCAACCGGACACGACTAAAGAAGTGGATGACATTTGCCATCGCCCCGCCGGCTCTGATTTACGGCTATGTGGTGGGGACGTCCCTCTACTGCCTTGCCACACTGCCTTTCTAAAAGATGTTTTGTCTTGTTGGTAACCCATAACAGCACCCTGGAGAGCGAACCTGGCATCGTATAAGTCGAGGCCATTACAGTAGAGGCGGGGGCCTCAATTGCGTGTTATCAGTGATCCTTGACCTTAAGGTAGGCACTTGAGTTGCATGTTATTAACAGAGTAGACCAGAAATTTCACCATTCATATTCTTCCGAATTGCGACAAGATCGTCGGTTTTCTCATGAACACTTGTCCTCTTGATAAACTGAGATTGTGGGACACGAACACATTAGAGGGACCCGTAAGATCGTCGAGAGCAAACCTTGCGGGTCCTCCGTGCTGTTTATTCATCGCACTCGTCGTGATGCTGATGCTGATGGCACACCGACCCAGTGGATTTTAGTGTTCCGCGCAGGTAGGATTCCACCGCCTCATCGGCACTGCCGATCGCGCTCACGATGACCTCAATGTTCTTTTCGCTGAAGATGTCGATGGCACCGCCGCCCATCCCGCCCGAGATGATGACGTTAACGCCCTTGTCATGCAGGAAGTTTGGCAGGAAGCCAGGCCGGTGGCCAGGGTTGGCGATGGATTCGCTCCGCACAATCCGGTTGTTTTCCACGTGGTACAGGCGGAACCCCTCGCAATGCCCGAAATGCTCTGTCACCTGGGTTCCTTCACTTGCTACCGCTACGATCATGGACCTTTCCTCCTTGTGTTCGATGTATTCGTCCAGTATCTGGGCCGCGCACGCGACGTACTCGGCACACGGTCGTTTTTGATAATAGCCTTCCGTCCTTTTCTCAGGGGTGGGGTCATCGTGCTCCACGGTCAAGCCCAATAAGTCCCGGCAGATCAGCGAGTCGTTCTCGGCCTTGAAGCGCAGAGCCAATGTCTGAACAAGCCGGTAGTGCTCCGCCTTGGCCTCGTCGTCTTCCGGGTCCGCATACCCATAGAGTAGGCCAGCCGCCATCAGCATGCCGCTGACCGCCCCGCAAACCTCGCGAAGCCTGCCCATGCCGCCGCCGAAGGAAGAGGAAAGCTTGAGAGCGGTCTCGAAGTCCATCTCCGTTTCGTCGCAGAACGCGGCGAAGACTGACTGCGCACAGTTGTAGCCCTGCTCAAACAGCTCCCTGGCCCTATCGCAATGGCGGCTCATTGCGGCTTGCCTCCGGCATCGGCTTCCAGTAGGTCTGCCACGTTGTCAAACCAATCACCCTCATACAACTCAATCATGCCTTTGTCACAGGCTGTGGCGAGTTTGGGATCAATCGGCAGCTTGGCCAGTACATTGAGATGATGCTTTTCGGCAATCTCCTCAATGTGGCTGTCGCCAAAGATTGGGTAGTCCTTCCCGTTGTCCGGGCAGTGGAAGTAGGACATGTTCTCCACCAGGCCAAGGATCGGAATGTTCATCATCTCTGCCATCTTCACAGCCTTGGCGACGATCATCGAAACGAGCTCCTGCGGGGAAGTCACCACGACGATGCCATCCACGGGGATGGATTGAAACACCGTCAGCGGCACATCACCGGTGCCCGGAGGCATGTCGATGAACAGGAAGTCCACCTCGTTCCAGATCACGTCCGTCCAGAATTGCTTAACCGTGCCCGCGAGGATCGGCCCGCGCCAGATCACGGGGTCGGTGTCGTTCTCCAGCAGCAGGTTGATCGACATGATCTCGATGCCGGTTTTGCTCTGGGCGGGGAAGAGGCCGAACTCACTGCCTTGGGCCTTCGCCCAAATGCCAAATGCCTTAGGGATGGAGGGGCCAGTCACGTCCGCGTCAAGTATGGCGGTACGGTGCCCTCTGCGGTTCATCGCCACAGCAAGCATGGATGTGACCAGGGACTTGCCGACGCCGCCCTTGCCGCTCATGACGCCGATGACCTTTTTCACACTACTGAGCTCATTGAGCTTCTCAGAAAAGTCGTTCTCTTCCCGGCTCCGTTCAGCACAACTCTCCCCGCAGCTGCCACAATCGTGGTTGCAAGTTTCACTCATTGGTTTTTCTCCTTTTGCTATATCGTAATTTGATCTCCCGTGGATAGGGATTGGATCGATTCGCCCATCTCCTCCTTCAACAGAAGGTAAGGTTGGACGCCGGTGCAGTGGCAGGTATAGAACATTGCCCGCGTGCCGGCAAGGCGGTGGCCGAGCGCATGGATCAGGGCGGGGGGCTCGTTAAGGCCGGCCGAACCGCGAACCAAGTGAAAGCCGCCGATCACACAGTCTGGCAGGCGGCCTGCAAGCTCCTGGAAGCGTTGAAGGATGTTGACGATGCCGGCATGTGCGCAGCCCGACAGCAGCACTGCGTTTCCGTATTCGCGGAGGATGAGGTTCTGCTCGTGCGCAAAAGGGTCGGGGAGCAGGGTGCCTCCGTGCCGCATCAACAACCCTTGGTTTGCGGCAGGTGCGAAATAACCACCGCACTCCACCCCGGCAAACAGCTCCAGCTCCTCGTCAATGACCAAGTGTTTGCCAGCAAATACTAAGCGTTCGCTGGCAAGTAGGGACGGCTCCAATCCGATGTAGCGTGTTTCACCATTAGCCCGTTGGGAGTAGTGCTCCCCAAACGCCGCACGGTTCAGGTATATCCGGGCCTTCTCGTTGACACCCAGGAACGCCTTTAGCCCACCGCCGTGGTCATAATGGCCATGAGAGATGACAACCGCATCGACGGCCGACAAACCCACATCCAGCTTGGTCGCGTTTTGCACAAAGAGTTCACTCGCGCCGGTATCGAAGAGCAACTTGTGCCGCTGTGTTTCGATGTAGAGGCACAAGCCGTGCTCGCTGCCCAGTTCGGGTATGTTCGACGTATTCTCCACCAGTACCCTGATGATCATCTGCCGCACCCATTGCCTTCTGGGAACAGGAGTTCCATCGTTGCGCCGAAGACGCCCCTCACCGCCCGACCCGAAGCGCAGTCCCTGTCTACGATGGACTGTCCGGCGTTGGTAGCTTTGACCGCATCGGGGTCAAACGGGATTCTCCCGACGAATGGAATTGCCTGTTCCCGGCACAGTGCCTCGATCTGGTCGGTGATCGCGGGGCTCGCATCGGCCTTGTTGACGCAGACCGCCGCCTTGGTTCGGAAAATTCCGGCGGTTCTCAGAATGCGTGCCATGTCGCTGATGCCCGAAATGGACGGCTCGGTGACGACCAAAACCATATCCGCGCCGCTCATGGAAGCGATGACCGGGCAGCCAATGCCGGGTGAACCATCAATGACGGCGAGATCTACGTTCCGCGCGGCGGCATTCATTCGATTCTTCACCTCAGACACCAGCTTCCCCGATGTTCCCGCACCGGTTTTCTGCCTCGCCGTGGAGAAGATCGCGTCGCCGCTCTTATATAGAGCAAGCTCCCCGGCGACGGAGGGTTGCATCGAAACGGCTCCCGCGGGGCATACGGCCTCGCAGACCCCACAGCCCTCGCAGGCAGACGCGTCCACGCGGTACCCCACCTCCTGCAAGATTGCACCAAAACGACAGTGTTGCGCGCAAAGCCCGCAGAGCGTGCAGGATGCGGAGTCAATGACCGCCTTGGACAGCCCGTCATACGCTGTGCGTTCAGGCGCATCGGGATGCTTCATGACCAGATGGAGGTTGGGGGCGTCCACGTCGCAGTCCGCATAGGCCTTGGCATTGGCTAGGCGGATGAAGGCGCTGGCAACTGTCGTTTTCCCGGTGCCGCCTTTGCCGCTAAGGATGACAAGCTGCTTCATGTTGCGCCTCCTTTGCGACGGTTTGCAGCAGGGTGGAGAAGAGCGCCCGATACCGGTCGCTTTCCCGAGCCGCGATCTGTGCGCTTGCGTTCAGGTTGCCGAGTTCGCTGTCATAGGGAATGCTGCCAAGGATTGGGATGCCACGCACGATGCAGAACGCCTCTGCCGGATTCGGCTGATCCAGGCACTTGTTCAGGATTACGCCGTATGGTATATGGAAGAGAGCCACCAAGTCACAAACCATCGCCAGGTTATGGACGCCAAACACCGTCGGCTCGGCTACCAGAACGCAATAGTCCGTGTCCCGAATGCTCTCCATAACGGTGCAGGCACTGCCGGGCGGACAATCGATGAAGGTGAGGGGAGCGTCGGACACACTGCCTTCTAGCAAGCGGCGGATGACCCCAACGCCCGATGCTTCGCCGACGTTCATCATGCCCGTGCACACGGTCACCGAGCCGGAGAGGCCCGTTTGAATGCTCCCGATCGACTTCTCCCTCTCAGTGATGGCACCCTCCGGGCAAAGCAGCACACACCCACCGCAGGAATGGCACACTTCCTCAAATACCAGCACCTTGTTTCGGGCATAGGCCAGCGCATTGAATTTGCAGAAGTTGGTGCATTTGCGGCAGCCGCTGCACCGCCCGGCATCCACCATGGGGATGGGGATGAAGACCTCTTGCGTGTGAACCATCTCCGGCCGAAAAAACAAATGCCCGTTCGGTTCCTCCACATCGCAGTCGATGTAGGTAGCCTCTCCTGCTGCCGCAGCCAGATTGACCGAGACCAGCGTTTTCCCCGTCCCGCCTTTGCCGCTGAGTACCGCGATTCTCACGCTTGCCCCCCATGGTGGTGGAACCCGGCGTGGATTTCGCCTAACGGGGAGAGTTGACCGGCGAGGTACGCGCGAATGTTGTCCATGGCCGTTCCAGGCTCCGTTTTGCATATCCGTATGCCTGCGGCAGCAAGCACGGCCTCAGCGTTCTCACCGCAGCGGGGCGTCAGCAACACCTCGGCATCTTGGTCAACGATGTTCTGGGCCGCCTTGACCCCGGCACCGCCTTGGCTTGCCGCGGCACTGTTATCGATAAACACGCTCTGTTCGGAATCGGTCTGGTATATAAGAAAATAAGGCGCCCGCCCAAACGACGGACAGACCGCCGTCTTGTCGTTGTTCTCATCGACCGGCAATGCGATTTTCATGAACCCTCTCCATTTCTGGGGCTATATTCCTCCATATTGTCCATGTGCCCTCTGCCGCGCCGGTGCCTGTGGCAGCCTCTGCCGCTGCAGCCGGGCCCCATGCCGTCGCAGAGCCTATATTCCCCGCCTTCAATCCATAGCATTTTCCCATTCACCAGGGAATTGGCCAGCTTCTTTCTCGCCGCGTCGTAGATGCCCTGTACGGTTGTGCGCGCGATGTTCATGTGCGCGGCACATTCCTCCTGGGTAAATCCCTCCAGGTCAATGAGCCGGATGGTCTCGTATTCGTCAACCATCATGTTGACGCTTTCCCCGTCGTCCATCCCGCCGAGGGGGCCAAAGCGGTTTTGCTCGGGCAGGGAGCAGACTTTTCTCCATTTTCTGGGTCTTGGCATTCTTTCCCCCATTGTCGCAGGGAACCACCGGAGCGTCCTCCGGTCATTCCCCGGCACGTTATTCGTCAGTCAGTTGTTTGTCAATGAGTGCAATGCGCCGCTGCAGGAGTTCTTTCTGCTCCAGCAGCGTCTCTCTTTGGTTCAAGCTCTGCCAGCCGGCAGATGCCCTGCCAAAGCCACCCCGGAAGCCATTCCTGCGGCCTAGGCCAAGACCCAACCCGCAACCCCGTCCCACCGATTGGGAGCCGGCACATGGCCCCAGGCCTCTGCCTGTCATTGTTCCGAGCCCCTGTGGGCCGGTACCATCTCTACCGGGCAATCCGTTCACCTCCCTTGAGTTTGTGACATATGCTATCTACCCGCATGGTACACCCGTAACGGGCATATGTCAACAACTTTTGAGAGAGCTTTTTCAGTTTTTTGCTATGAGAATACTCTGCGCTCATAGCGCAAAGGCCGGATCTGGGTTACCCGATCAGGCCTTTGTCAGGATTGACACTAACAGTAGCTCAATGGCGGCGAAATTGATGTCGCCGTTCTCCAATAAATATCGCTCATCCCATGGATGTGCTCGATCTTGCCGGCGAACATCTCGTGGGAACCTGTACGGATGGAACCGACCACGGTGCACTCGATGTTCACTGGGCAATCCTCCAGGACAGGGGCGTTCACCTTCAGTCCATCGCTGACCTTATGTATGGATTTGATAATACAACCAAGGCAGAAGTAGCCACAAAAAGGTATCATGATAGCGCGTATGATAAAACAATTGTTATTGACGATAATGATTACATGTGGGTTTGGGCTAGATGAGTTCTATGTGCTCCATCTTAATTTGATCAGTGCCAAAAGATGTTTTTCATTGAAATCAATCTATACGCTGTGCGTTTTATTTTAGGAAGAGTATAAGCAAAACACATACCCGCTGGAGAGCAGATAACGATTGAGGCCCCCGACGTAGAGACAGGGGCCTCAATTGCGTGTTATCAGCGTAGAGGCCAACTGGAATGGTAATCTGAGTTGCGTGTTATTAACAACCTTTGGACTTCACCATTGGTTTCAGAGCTGCTCGTACTGCAATTTCCTTGCTCATTTATCCAATAGTGATCTTATTCTAGCTTCAGTATCCGATCCTGGTACAGGTACATGGGTAAACAATCTTAGGCCGGAATTGTCGGGGACATCAAAACAACTGCTTTCAAAGTCCAATTCCCCGGCGACAGGGTGGTTAAAATGTTTATATATACTGCTGTCGTCGATGATCTCGTGCAAAGGCCACCATTCGGCGAATTCAGTACTGTGTGACTTGAGGTCTTCAATAAACTCTACAAGCCAAGGGTCTTCGATATATTTTCCGCATGTTAAGCGGAAACGGCCAAGCAGACTTTTCGCATAGAACTCCCAATTGTGATACAACCGTTTGAAATAACCATCGGTGAACATCGCCCAAACAACATTGCGTTGCAGCGAGTTCATTTTTTCGAAATCACCCAGCAATATGCACGCCGCCTTGTTCCATGCTACCACATTCCACCGTTGATCGGCGATAAAGGATGGGCAGAGGGCCAAACTGTCCAGAACGTGCTGCAATATCGGGTTTACTCTTTCCAGCTGCTCCGGGATATCTGCTGGAAGCGGTTGGTTTGCCAACCGGTATAGGTGTATGCGCTCCTGCTTATCGAGCAACAAGGCGCGCGAAAGGCTTTCTATCACCTGCGCAGAAACATGAATGGTCCTACCCTGTTCCAGCCATGTATACCATGTCAGCCCGACGCCGGCCAACTGCGCGACTTCCTCTCTTCTGAGGCCGGGGGTACGGCGGCGCGTTTCTGAGGAAAGCCCCGCCTGCGACGCAGATATTTTTGCTCTGCGCGTTTTCAAAAAATCCGCCAGTTCCCTGTATCGATGTTCTTCCTGATTCAACGGACATCATCCTGCCTGATACTATTTATACCAGTATAAACTGGCTCCTATTTGTATTATAAATCTTGTTTTACGATATTACCAACGAACAATTCACCAATATTTTTAGGAGGAAGTCAGCTATGAAGTATCTTTGGACAACGATCAACGTGGAAAACCTGGACGAATCGGTAACCTTTTATACCGAACTGGTGGGGCTCAGATTGCTCAAGCGTTTCCCTGCGGGACCGGGAGTGGAAATTGCTTTTTTGGGCAACGGCACAGACAACGAGACGCTGGTTGAACTGCTGGCAGACAGCAGCATCGGCACAATCGGTTTCAGCGAATTTATCTCCATGGGTTTCGCCGTCGACTCTGTGGATGTGATGCTGGAAACGGTGAAGGGCAAGAACATCCCTGTACATAGCGGCCCATTCGAAACGCCTGGCTTCAAGTTTTTCTGCATAAAAGATCCGGACGGTCTGGGTGTTCAGTTCTTCCAGCAAAAATAGCAGATATGGGCTGGTGGTTTCTGCCAAGGAAGGGAACGCATGGAACGAAAGATAGAGTTTGCTATTTTCTTGGACGGGGAATGTCCGTTTTACCGCCGAACGCTCGGTCGCTTTGCTGCAAGCGAAAGGAGCAAGCGTCACGGTAAGGCGGATGGAGCTAGGTTAGGTGGCCGCGGATCAGCCCATGAGCTTATCAGGATATGGGTTTGAGTCTTCAGTAAAATGGAGGACAATTATGAAAGCTATTCTGAAAAATGTTGGGAAAGTCCTGTTGATGGTTCTTTTTGTCCCCGTTGAAATTCTCCTGCTGCTCTTTGGCACGGCGATATGGATACGTCTCCCGCCGCCGGCCAGCGCCCTGATGACAATACCAAAGCTTGTGTACCCCAACCTTGCAAATAAGGCCGCCATTCTTTATGCTGTCTTATTTGCTGTGATCGCGGCCGTTTTTCTTCTGAATCACTACAGGCATTTTCTGCATAGTGTCTTTGTCAAAACAGTCATGTGTATCTTTCTTGTCACTTTGTTGTTTTCCCTGTCCAGCAGTCTGGTGTATCTCGGGATACTCGGAACCACGAAGGTTGAATACACCCTCAACCACCCTGTACCCCAGTCGGATGGAGTCGGTACTTTGTTTCGCCCGGAGGACAGAATTTGCATCGATCTCGCTCAAGTTGTGAAGAACCAGCGTCCTAAAGTCTTCAAGCTTTATTTGCCCGACGGCAGCAAGACGCCTAGAGATGTCGTTATGTACCTGGCCTATGGAAATTGGCTCGCAACCGATGAAAAAAGTGTGGATTATCTCGTCGACGACCTGACGCGGCATGGATACGGAGTCGTGGTTTTTACTGGAAAAACAAGGCTCGACACGGATATTGTAGGAATGATCCAAGACATACGGGCGAAAGTCGCTTTCCTAAAGGAAAATTCAAGGGAGTACTGCATCGGGCACCTTTACCTTTCAGGAGGTTCGGCAGGAGCCAATTTGGCACTGCTGACTGCATATGCTTCGAGCTGCCCCGATTATGCTTCTGACGGATTGCCAGCCGATTTGGCAGTAGTAGATGGCGTTATAGCGTTCTATCCCGTGGTAGATATGATATACAACTACGATTATTTCACCGAAAAAACAGAAAAGGATAGAAGTATTCTAGACAGGTTAGGGGATTCTATTTTTAGTATGCAGGACGTCAACGGGGCTAAGTCCATTCGCCAATCCCACTTGATGGTTATGAAAATGCTTTTGGGCGGTGGTCCGGATGAGGGTACTTTCAAACACCTTTATGAGATCAGCTCACCCAACAGGTTTTTAAGTCCTGAAGCTCCACCGACGCTCTTTATTCAGGGCGCTCACGACAGTATGACACCGATTGAGCCCACAAGGGGTATGTTTGAAGATTTGAAAGAAATGGGTGCAGATACCGCTATTCTGGAGCTTCCATTTACTGATCACGCCTTTGACATGATCCTGCCCAGTGGGTCTGCTGTAACAATAAAGGTTCTTTCAAGCATTCATGTTTGGCTGGATATGCACCGGCCTCAATAAGCAAAGTGTCAGGAGGAATATACCTGGGAATTAATACAATCCTCATTGATGGAGCTGGTGTTGCCAGGCTGTCGGTGGGCCGTTATACCCAGTTGAGCGGCTTTCAGAGCACGAGCAGCGTATTGTTAGCAGAGCAGGCCATAAGCCTGCTCTGCTAGATTTCATGTTATTAACCAAGCCGTGTGAAAACGAAAACCTGAAATTAGCATCCTCCACATCGGGCTATAGAAACGCCTCAATGCTGATGGATTAGTGTGAAATGAGGCCAAATATGGCTGGCTTCCTCCACTTTAAGTAGGCTGTAAAGTGTGGCCCAGTGTTTTCACACAGCCTCTAACACACCAAATAGAGAGGGCATTGAACTTTCTCTTCTGCCAACTGTACTAGCAATCCCACGGAACGCTGTAGGCGGCCGCACAGTGATGTCGCCGTTGTGCGTCGTTGTGGTGTGCGGGGGCACTTAGCTGAGGCCTAGCAGCCTTGGATTGTTCGTTGAGGAGATTATGATTATGATGTGCTTAATAAAACATATCTGTTTGAGAGCAGTGGCGATGTCAAAATGATAGAACCAAGACTAGTTATCATATGCGGCATGAGTGGCTGCGGTAGGTCGACAACATCACAGAACGTGTCGTACCAATATACATGCAACGGTATTCCTCACGAGTGGTTGCACGAGGAGATGAATCACCAGCTCGGCCGAGAATTATGACTTTGCCGACGAGACGAACTACCAGACGCTGGCCCGCAGCAAATTCGCCGGCTACTGGGGTAAGAAGCTGGCTGTTGACACAACTGGTGAAGCCTGGGATGCCTATCACAAGCAGATTTGTGACTTTTTGGGTATACGGCACTTTCGTCGTGAGCTTCATCCAGTTGACCAACCGGAGCGCTATGTCGGAGTGTTCGAATACAATTAGCCTGGCGTGCATGGAGACGCTACAATCATCTGCGAAAATGGCGAGCTTTTCCTGAGTCCCGATTGGTTTACGCATATCAGGATGAGTTGCATCGGGCCTGATGTTTTTGATTTGCAGGCTTTCCCGATGGTCTTTACGTATGACTTTTTAGGCGACGATGCAACAATCACAGTCACGGGTAAATATGGCTGGGACATGGTAGGGCGGACATTGAAGAGAAACAGAGGAGCGGAAGATAAAGATATAGCAATCTTAATTGGTGGACTATCCGGTTGTCCTAGCTAACCAATTGTTTGACATTGATCATCTTTAGTAGTAACATATAAATGCTTAATGATAAAAATATGGAGATGATACTATGCACCTCAGTGTATGGTCAGCTTATTATCTTTTTTCTACACCCGAAGAAATGGTGCTGGAATTTGTAAAAAATGGTTATAATTATTGCGAACTTTCTGACGAACATGCTAATGTTTTATTGCAAAGAGGAAACCCAGTAGAAGTCGGTAAACAGTTCAAAGAATTTGCTGACAAACACAACTTTAAATTCACGCAAGGTCATCTTATGCTTAACTGCATGTTATGCGGGAGTTTCGACGGAAAGAAATCTACTGATATACTTAAAAATTGGTTAGATTTGTTTGTGGCAATTGGCGTAAAAAATGCAGTGCTGCACTGTGACAGCGTATCGTTCCCAGAGGGGACAAGCAGTAAAGATAAAACGCTTGCTAACATCAATGCATTAAAAATACTGACCGATTACATTAAAGATACGGATTTGGTGATTTGCCTTGAGAATTTATTTGGCGGTTCAATTGTGGATAATGTCGATCAGCTTTTAGCCATTGTAAGGCAAGTAGATAGTAAAAACATCGGTATTTGTTTAGATACAGGACATCTTAACTTATCTGACAAAAACCAAACTACTTTTATCGAAAAAGCTGGAGAACATCTGCGAGCACTTCACATTGCTGATAATGACGGTAGTGGAGATCAACACTTGATGCCTTTTGGGCTTGGAAGGATAGATTTTTACAAAGTTATAACCAGTCTACTGGCAATTGGTTACGATGGCTTGTTCAATTTCGAAATTCCTGGTGAGCGTGCTTGCAGTATGGAAATTCGCGCATTAAAACTTCAATACATAAGCAATATTTACAATCAATTACTAAATCCAAATGGTACAATAGGTTAAGACAATGGTATTATCTGAAATGCACTTGCACACAAAAGAAGTCAGTCCATGTGGAAATGTATCGGCTCGGGAAATTCCAGCTTTATACAAAAGGTGCGGTTATGGAAATATTGTCGTTACTGACCACTTTACAGATAAATATTTGAAAAAGTTGTCCCGCAACAGAACTGTAGCTTTGAATTTATGGCTTGAGGGCTATCAAGTTGTCGCCGAAATGGGGCAAAAAATCGGATTAAATGTATTTTTGGGAATTGAAATCACACTTAATGAAAGCGAAAACGAATATTTGATATACGGAATAACGGAAAATTTCGTTAAGAATTGCGGAGATATATTTGATAGTAATATAGCTCAATTCTACAAGCTGATAAAATATGGCGGTTATCAAATGTATCAGGCACATCCTTTTAGAGGAAAATGTCAACTTCAAAATCCTGAGTATATAGATGGTATTGAAGTTTTCAATGGAAATAAGCGGCACGAATCGCACAATGACTATGCATTTAAAGCCGCCAAAGCTCATCAGTTGAAAATGTTGGCTGGCAGTGATTTCCATGAATATGAGGATTTGGGTTGCGGTGGTATATATCTGCCGCAAGTAGTAAAGACAAATGACGATCTTGTTAAATATTTATCTGAAAACGATCCTGAACTTTGGCGATCTACCAATACATGAATTATTGGTGATTCCAATGTTTTAATGCGAGACATCCAAGACTTGTTTGACAACGGTAATTGTCGCCTACGAAATAGGGACAGAACAGTCTATTTACCTGGTTCTGCTTAGGGCGGACATTGAAGAGAAGCAGGGGAGCGGAAGGATAAAGATATTGCAGGGCCAACTGGAATGGTAATCTGAGTTGCATGTTATTAACACCTGGTGTCCGCCGGAGAGGGGCCAGGAGGTTCGTGTTATTAACCAAGCCGTGTGAAAACGTGATGGATATGAGCATCAGACAGGGTTCGGGTCGGCAACTTAACTATTCTAACCGGACTAGACACCCGAAAATAAGGAAAACAAGAGCATCATCCCTGCATTCTCAGCACCAGTTCCTTTACACCAACGATATGAATCGCGCGCTTCATATTGTAAGTCAGGAAGTGGAGTAGCGATTCCACCCGCACACTGGCGGTTCTTCGGGTGAGGAAGTAGGAGTAACCCCAGGAGCGCTTCACAGTACCGAAGGGATGCTCCGCCATCTGCTTCCGTTGCTGGTACATTTCTGGGTGTGCTTCTCTGCGTCGGTCTACTTCGTCGGCAATCCGTTGGAATTCTCGGTCTTGTTCGTTCGGCCTTCGACGCCTGAGCTGCACTTGTCTCTCGACTTGCATTGCGCACAAGCTTCAACATTTCGGTAACGACGAATGCCCTTGTATTTGGGATTCTCTTTCGTTGGTCGGCACGGGCTCAATAGATGCCCTTCGGGACAGATGTAGCCATCGGCGGCCTCGTCGTATGTGAAATGCTGTTTGCCGTATCCCCTGGTGGCCGCCTTGTGGGAGTGATCGGCTTTGGATACGATGGGAACAATGTTGTCTTTTTTGCATTTGGCAAACTGTAAAGCCGAATAGTAACCCTTATCCGCAATGACAGTGATGGTATCTACGGCCAGTTCCTCTTTGGCCTGTAGGGACATGTTGTGAAGCTGTTCTTTATCTACTGGTTCGCTGGTAACGTCCACTGCCACTACAATATGAGCCTTTTCATCCACGGCGATCTGGACATTGTGGCAAATGTCGCAGCCCTTATTGTTCATCTGCATCATTCGGGCGTCAGGATCGGTGGAATAGACAGTGCCATGTTCATGTACATGCTCCCTTAGCTCGTCGAGTTCCGCCAGGCGCCGGTTGATGCTGCTGATTTTGGTTTGTATTTCCGCCTTGTCTGGAGGTGCAGCCTGGTCATCCTTCTCCTGCTGGTCGCAAATATCCAGGAGTGTCAGGTATTGATCGGCCAACTTATTGTAGTGCTCTATTTTCTTCTGAATCTTCTTCTCGTTGTGATATGCCAATCGGCTGTTGCTGGCCCTGAACTTGCTGCCGTCGATGGCAACCATTTCTTTGCCCACCAGACCCAACTCATCGCAGATCATGCTGAACTTACGGAAGGCCTGCTTAATGGCCTTTTTGTTATCCTTCCTGAAGTCCGCGATGGTTTTGAAGTCGGGTCTCAGTCCATTGACCAGCCACATGACCTCCATGTTTCTGTGGCACTCACGCTCGATCTTTCGGGAAGAGCGAATACCGTTGAAGTAACTGTAGACGTACAATTTGAACAGATCCACTGGGTCGTAAGGTTTTCTACCCGTTTCCTTGGTTTCGGCATGGATAAACCCCAGGGTAGGGATGCCCATGTTCTCTACGATTGCATCCAGTGCCCTTACTTCGCAGTTCTCTGGGATAAGCTCATCCAGACACATCGGCTGCAGTCCCAGTTGGTTTCTGTCATTACCGGCCATGTATCTTCTCATCTTTCGCTACCTCGGTAGAAGATACTGTAATTATATCAGGTCGCTCATATGCTTTGTGTCAAATGCGGGCGTTTTCACACAATCTCTAACAAACCTTTTGAAAATCAATAAAAATTAGAGACATCTAATCAATTAACCACATGGATTAACTGGGATATTCCTTTGATAATCCAGATCAGGCAGACCCCCGTACGTGCGTCTTTACCGCGTACTATGGCTTACTGATTGGACTCAGGAGTTTCGATGAAACGTATCGAGTCTCGTATGATTAGAGATGTCTCCAACACAAACCTGCTGCCCGGAGCATCGGGATGATTAAATCGTTTAAGCAACCGATCAAAAGCGGCCTTCGCTAGCAGCTCTTTATTGATGTCCACGGTAGTAAGCGCCGGCACGCATCTCTTGCACAGATCCGTGTTGTCAAAGCTTAGTAATGACACCTGCTCTGGTAACGGTATACCTTCGGCCTTTAAGCGCATGGCCAGATGATACGCCGCCATGTCGCAATGGCACAGGAAGGCAGTGGGCAAAGGAGACGGCAGCGGATGTTGTGGATCATAACGCCCGGCTCTGTCGTTGTTGACTACATGATAGGCTTCCACGACCGGCAGTCCCTTTAAGTGCAGAGCTTTTGTATAGCCTAAATATCGGTCCAGAATGCTGTGGGTATGAGAGATGTCGCCGACAAAGCCGATCTGCTGATGTCCCTGCGTAAGCAGATAGTTTGTTGCACAAAAAGCGGCGTAGTAGTTGTCGATAACGATGGAGTCCACCGGCAAACCTGGGTGGCAGAAGTCGATGCAGATAGTGGGGATATTCAGACCCAGAACAGTGGCCGTATACTCCGCGGTCAACTCACCGCATAGAAAGATGCCATCCGGCGGATCGTCAAAGCATACGGCGGGCAGCGTTAGCATCATCTCTTCGGAATTACCAATGACGTTGAGTGATAAGCGGATGCCCTGTTCCTTGCAAAGCTTGGAGATGGCGTAGTAAATGACCGTATAGAAACGGTCACTCTCCAGAAAAAAGCGTTTGGGGATGAATAGCTCAAACCGCTTGGCGGCGAGACGTGCTGTCTTTGCGTCGGCGTCATATCCCATTTCGCGGGCGGTGGCCAGTACCTTCTTCTTTAGATTGCTGCCAACACCGGGCTGGTTGTTTATCGCCTTGGATACGGATACCTTAGTGATGCCCAGTTTGTCGGCGATCATCTGCATGGTGACCCGGTTCTTCTTTTGCATGGGTGAGCTCCCGGCTTACGGTGGTTTGCTTCCTACTATAACAAAACAATATGAAAAGAACAATTGTTGTTACTTAATTTAGAAGCTATAATGGGTAACGAAACTTACATCATCCAAAAAGGAGGGCGCGTTTTGTGGCAGAACGCCGACACGGTGGTCTCGAGAACCTGAGACTGGCGTTGCTTCCGGGCAGAAAATCTGTACTGCTCAAAACGCTGCTGGCCTATATCGCCATCGGCTCGCTACTGATTGCATCGATGTCGGTTGTGCTGTATGGCAAGTTCTCCTCTACAAGCATCCAGCAGATCAACCAGACTTCCATGGATGGCCTGTATCAGTCTATGAATACCTTCGACCGGTTATGGACATCGCTGTATCTGACAATGAATCGGGAATTCCAGACCGACTCGGTGATGATTGAAGGCTTGAATCTGGATGCCTACAGCCCAATTCCCTCCAGTCGTATCGAGACCGTGCTGGAAGGCATTGTCAACACGACCAGTGCTATCGAATCGGTGTATCTGTACAACTCCATTGCTGATACCGTGTTCAGCAACTTCGGGACCGCCACATCCTGTGATTCCTTCTATGACCCTGATATCGTGGGTTTGCTGCGCGACGGCAACATACAGATCTCCAAAACATCGGATTGCGCCATCGTCTACCGCAAGATGCGGTATGTCTACGGGTCTCTGGATGTAGCCAAGAATGCTATCACCGTGATCTTCAGCTCCGACGATCTGCGAACGGCGCTGATCTTCAACCTTGATCAGGAGCTGCTGCAGAACCTGGTCGTGCCCCGCAACGCACCCAAGGGCCAGAGTATGCTGATTTTGAACCGGGAGGGCGTCGTGATTTCCGACGCTCAGCCGGACCTCATTTTCCAGAACCTGTCCCAAGAGCCCTATGTACGCCGCGTGCTGGATTCCGGCTCTGATTCGGGGTGCTTCACCGACGATGTCGATGGCCGCAGGAGCTTGATCACCTTTGGGGCGTGGAACAACTGGGAGACACTGGATTGGATTTTTGTCAGGACCGCCGATTATGATGTGCTGCTGGGCAGCCTTCGGCAGCTGCAGCTAAGCGTGCTGCTTATCACCTCGTTGTTTGTGCTGGCGGCCATCACCATTGCCGTGGTGTTCTGGGGCAACCTGTTCCGGCCGTTCTATCGTCTGATCGGTATTATGCGTTCCCGCAGCCCCTTTGAACCGGCCAAGATGAGCGAGATTGAATATTTGGGTGACGTCTACGGCAATCTGGTGCAGGACATCGAGAGTCTGAATCGCTATAAGAACAACAGTCACCAACTGCTGCGGCAGGATTGTCTGTACCGCCTTGTGCATGGCGACGCGGCAGCGGCCCGAGGCGTTGGCCAACAGGAAGTGGCGCTGGGCATCGCGCTGGACAGCCCACAATACCGCGTCGTCGTGTTCCGTCTTGACCGGGCGGGGGAGGTGGCTGGGCCGGATCTGCCGCTGCTTATGTACACGGCCCGCGGCCTCATCGCACAGAACTTCGCGTCCCTGAGCGCCGAGGCAGTCGAGAGCGCCGACGGCTGTATCAGCCTGGTCTTCGGTGTGCCGGAAAAGCCCTATGATCTGTTCCGCATGATCAAAAATGCTCAGGAAGCCTGCTCCAAGGCGCTGAACCTGTCCTTCACAGTGGGCATCGGTACGGTGGAGGAGGCCGCAGCTGGCATCGCGCTGTCGCAACGCACGGCCATGGAGGCCACCGCCTATCGCCTGCTCTATGGCCGCGGCGCCGTGGTGGATTTCACCGCCGAGGCGGTCAGCCGGCAGATGAAGTACCGGTACCCTCTGGAGATGGAGAAGGAACTGCTGGACGCGGCCAAGTCGGCCGATCCCGAGCGCTTCGCCGCGACGCTGAACGCCTTCGCCGGCTGCATCGAGAGTTATAACTACAACGAAATCCTGCTGGCCTTCAGCCAGATGGCCTTCATTTTGATCCGCACGCTTAAAGCTCAGTTGGAGGTCACCCACATGCAGGAGGCAGGCATTGCCGAGGACATCCGGGAGGTGGATCGCACCATCCGCTGCGCCGAAACGCTGCAGGATGTGCGCCGGTGGTTGGTTAATTATTATGAGCAATGCGTTGCCGTGATCCGCGCCCGGCGCAACTCCCGTTATCAGGAGACTGTCACCAGCATACAACACTACATTGAGGAGCACTTCGGCGACCCGGCGCTGTCGGTTGAACGCATAGCCGACCATGTGGGCCTGTCGCCCAACTATATGCGTACGCTGTACAAGGACCACACCGGCATGACGGTGTCCCATTTCCTCAACGAGCTGCGTTTCAGGCGGGCGGCACAGCTGCTGGCTGACACCGACACGACCATTGGCCAGATCGCAGCCATGGTGGGCTTCCCGGAAGGCAGCTACTTTTACTCGGCATTTAAGAACTCCATGGGCATGACGCCGGCGGAATATCGCAAGAGCCGGCGCCAACGGGGAGAGCCTCAAACCGGAGAGTAACAAAGTCTCGCTTGTTAAGCGCTGCATCCCGCCACAAGCTGTCATCGGGCGCATGTGGCGGTTTTTTCTCACGCAGGCTATACAATTGCCTATATGAGCTACTTCAATTTATAAAGAATGCCCAAATAGTTAGAAATCTGAATGGACAACATCACTTAACAAAGATATATTCTGCTCATCCGAAGCGATGCAGGTAACGCAAATGCCATCAGGAGGAAGGTATGAGCATACAGACAATCCAGCAGACCAATAAGCAACCGCAGAGAAAGAAACGCCATGGTTTCTTAATCGAACTGGTGAAGAACCGCTATCTGTATTTGCTGGCATTGCCGGGTTTGCTTTTCTTTTTGATCTTTAATTATCTGCCAATGGTCGGCCTCTATATTGCCTTCATCGATTACAATCCCATAGCCGGCCTTTTTGGGTTTGCCAGCAAGTTTGTTGGGCTGTTCAACTTCAAGTTCTTCTTCACTTCCAATGACTGGCTGTTCGTAACATTCAATACGCTGTTCCTCAACGCGCTGTTCATATCCACCGGACTGGTTGTGCAGATATTCATGGCCGTGGGGCTCAACGAGCTTGCCAGCCGGCCCTTCAAGCGCACGGCTCAGACGCTGATGTACCTGCCGAATTTTCTCTCGTGGACTGTTGTATCCGTGTTTTCCATTGCGCTATTTTCTTCGGACAGTGGGCTTTTCAACAACATTCTGAGAACCTTTGGCCTTCCTACGATCGATTTTTATCAGAACGCCGCGGTATGGCCGCCGCTGTTGATTGCACTGCGGCTGTGGAAGGGTGCGGGCTTTGGTACCGTCATCTATCTTTCCACGATCTCCAGCATCAATCAGGAACTCTACGAGGCCGCAATCATCGACGGCGCATCCCGACTGCAGTGCATCACGCGCATCACGTTGCCGCTGTTGCGCTCGACGACGGTTATGCTGCTGATACTGTCTATCGGTGGCATATTTTACGGGGATTTCGGCATGATCTACGCCCTGGTGGGAGACAACCCACTGCTGCGCGGCACCACCGACGTTATCGATACCTTTGTCTACCGGGCATTGCGGCTGAACAACGATTACGGCATGTCCTCCGCGGTGGGCCTGTTCCAATCCGCTATCGGTTTTGTCATGGTCATTACCGCAAACGCGATTACGCGTAAACTCGATCAGGACTCGGCTCTCTTCTAGAAGACGGAGGATGCAATATGAGATACAAAACCTTTGGTGATCGTATTCTAGTGGCAGTGTTCTACATTGTTACGGGCGGGTTTGCGCTGATCTGTCTGTTACCCTTGTGGGTGGCGCTCGTAGCGTCGTTTTCCAACGAGACCAAACTTGTGCATGACGGTTACAGCCTGTGGATCAACCAATTCGACCTGACTGCCTACCGGCTGATCTTCACAGGTACATCTTCCGTGTTGAACGCGTACGGCGTTACGATCCTCACGACCGCTTGCGGTGCTGGGCTCACGGTGCTGTTGACGAGTTCGCTGGCTTATCCGCTGACGGTACCGGCTCTGCGTTACCGCAATGCGATGTCGCTGTTCGCCTACGCGACAATGCTGTTCAATGGCGGCTTGGTACCCACCTACATACTGACGACGCGTCTGTTGCATATGGGCAACACGCTGTGGGTGCTGATCGTGCCCGGTGCGCTCAACGCCTACAACATGTTCCTGATGAAGAATTATTTCTCGACAATACCCGACAGTATGTCGGAATCGGCCAAGATCGATGGCGCCAGCGACATCTATATCTTCTTTCGGATCATCCTTCCTCTGGCCAAGCCCATCATCGCAACGATCGCTCTGTTTTCCGCCATGGGCTACTGGAATGAGTGGTTCCGGGTGTTGCTCTATATTGATAATTCCAAGCTCTTTACGCTGCAGTACCTGATAATGCGCCTGCAGCAGCAGGTGGACTTCCTGACGTCGTCTTTGAATACGGCGGCCCGCAACTCCATGGGCAACCTGGCGGTGCCAACGATCAGCATCCGCCTGTCCACCGCGATGGTATCCATAGGGCCGATTATATTGCTCTACCCGTTCCTGCAGCGCTATTTTATCAAGGGAATCATGGTGGGCGCCGTAAAAGGATGAGCCCGACGGCAAACACCACAGATAACGCACATAAAAAAGGAGGAAGAAGAATGTCCCGAAAAGCGCTAAAACCATTGGCGATTCTGGTTGCACTTTCCATGTTGCTGGCCTCGCTGGCCGCGTGCACCCCGTCTCCTGCTGCGACAACCGCTCCGGCAAGCGCCGCGCCCGCACAATCCGAAGCGCCAGCCGCCAGCACTACTGTTGAAGAGACCGCAAGCGCGGCGCCGTCAGCCCCGCAGCCGCCTGAGCATGTCACACTGGAGTTCATTGCGCCCTCACCGGTGACTGCCGTCAACGGCTTTGACGCTGTCCTGGCTGAGTTCGCAAAGCAGACGGCTTCCACGATCAACGCAGACATCCATTACACTTTCACCGGTTTTGACGACATCGGCCAGAAGGTCTCGCTGAAGCTGTCCGCCGGCGAGGCATTGGATTGCGCGTTCACCGCCCAGTGGACCAACCCATCGGTAATGCAGATGGTTTCCAAGGGCATGCTGGTAAATCTGGACAAGTACTTCACCGATCCGACGAATTATCCTGGGCTCAATAAGGCTTTCACGCAGGACTTCCTACGAAACAACAGCTTCGCCGACGCCAACAACGAATACCACGTTTATGCCGTCCCCTTCGGCCACAGCTTCATCGGCGGCAGCGCCATCTATTACCGCAAGGACCTGGCTGATAAATACGGCATCTCCACAATCGCTTCCAATGATGACCTCTACAAGTACTTCGATGCAATACTGGCCAACGAAAAGGGCATGACGCCCTTCACGTTCCTGGGTTCCAACGACTTGTTGTCCGACTGGCTGAAGCCGCTGGTAATCCCGCCGGTTACGGGCAAACACAATACCGTTGGCATCAACGGCATCAACGTCGCCATTAGGGATGACGGCACCGTCTATGCCGCCAAGACATTTATCCCTGCGCTGGACCCTGAATACAAGGCGCTGATGAACCCCATCGAGGCGGCGATCGACCCGCTGGCATCCGTCAAGATGGCCCGCGAGTGGTATGTAAAGGGCTACATTGAGAAGGACAACCTGAACCAAAAGGATCATGAGGGCCAATTTATGGCCGGCAAGGCAGCCTCTTACATGCGAGGTGTGGATACCTTCTCTGCCATCAAGACCCGCCTGGGAACCTCGATACCCGGCGCCAAGCTCGGATACTGGGTTATCCAACCTGGCATCCGCTATGGTATGGACAAGATTGAGGGCAGCGACTTCAAGGTATGGAACTTCGCCAGCCTGCCCGTCAACTCCAAGTACAACGACCGGGTGATGGCAATCTTCGACTGGATCTTTGCTGACCAGGCCCACCATGACCTGTTCGAACTGGGCATCGAGGGCACGCATTGGGTGGCCGACGGTCCCGACAAGTACAAACTGCCCGACGGCACCGACCCGGCTCAGGCGTACAACTTCCCCGGTTACATCCTGACCTGGGCGCCCACGATGCAGCGGTTTGACTCACAGATGCCCGATGAGATCGTGGCAATCATGAAGAAGCTGGGCGACACCAACTACTACTACAAGCTGCCGACCGCAGGGTTCTCCTTCATAACCGACCCGGTTAAGACCGAGGTGGCCAAGCTCAACGACCTAACTGCCCTGTCACGCGCGCTAGCTAACGGCGTCATTGCCGACATCGACGGCGAGGTCACCAAGATCCAGAAGCAATATGACCAAGCCGGTTATCAGACGCTGCGCGACGAGGTCATCAAACAATTCGGCGAATTCCTGAAGACCAATCCCTATCAGGGTCAGTAACCGCTTAACCGTTCATGACAATAGAAACGCACCAGGGAATGGAAACAGCCTGCGCTGTTTCCATTCCCATAAAAGGAGGCTTCCGGTGCTCTTTGAACAGGTCACACCTACGCTCGCCCGTGCCCAACTGGAAGAATTGCGCGCTCGCGGTATGCCAACTGGCGGTGTCATTGTGCCCATTGCGGGCATCGATTGCCCGATGGTCACCAATCCATCAATTCCCTTCCTAAGTGATGGCATCGAGGTTCTGGCCGTCCGGGCGGATGCCGGCGGCCCGCAGCCATCCTCGCACACCGTGTTTTGCCAATGGCAGGTCGACGCCTGGCGGCCCATCCCCGGCGCGCAGACGCTTGCGTTGGAAGACCCCTTTGTCACCTGCGTTGCTGGCCAGCTAGTGCTGGGCGGCGTGCGCGTTATCGTGGAAAACGGCTCCGTAACCTCATGGGTTACCGATTTCTATATGGGTCAAAGCATCCATTCGCTGCGGCATCTGTTCACAGGGCCATGGCATATGAAGGACATCCGTCTTGTAGAATTGAGCGACGGCCGCATCGGCGTGTTCTCCCGCCCTCAGGGCCAGAAAATGCTGGACCGGTACGGCTGCATCGCCCAGATCGGCTTTACCGTGTTCGGCAGTCTGCAGGACATCACCGCCGAGGGCATCGAGGCGGCGCCTTACTTACAGGGCCTTTTCCTGCCTGGCGAGTGGGGCGGGGCCAATCAGGTTTATCTGCTGGACAACGGCCTGCTGGGCGTCGTCGGCCATAAGGCCTGGGGAGAGCACATCGGGGGAGAACATATGCTGCACTACTACAGCATGGCCTTCGCGTTGGACCCGGTCAGCCACCGGTTCACCGAACCTCGAGTCATCTGCGCCCGGGAGTGTTTTGCCGACGGGCCGGCGTCGCAACCCCGGGTGCGGGACGTTACCTTCACCGCCGGCATTGTCCGCCGGGGGGGACGGGCAGAGCTCTACACCGGCTTGAGTGACTGCCAGATCGGGCGCATCGAGATCGATGACCCGCTGTGCATGTATGAGGAGCTTCGACTGTGAATCGCAGGGAACGAATTTTGGCTGCCATTGCCCATGAACCAGTGGATAAGGTTCCTGTGGGCTTTGATATCTGCAGCGAGGAACTGATGCAGAAGACTCTCACCCATTATGGCATCGGGAACATTGGGGAGCTCTATGCCAAGACGGGTATCGAGGCCTTCTCTGTGTGGCAATGGCCGGCTGTCACTCCGACCTATGTCGGTCCGGAACGGCCCGGGTCGCAGGCCCGTGACGCTACCTATGGCGCCTGGGGCAAAGTTGGTGAAGTTGTCTATCCGCTGGCCGGGCGGAACCTGAATGATTACCACTGGCCCCGGGTGGAGGATTTCGACTTTTCCTCACTGAAAGAGGAGCTCTCTCTTGTTCGCCAGATGGATATGACCGCCGCCAGCGGCCACGCTGGGGCGGGTTGGCTGCACCATGTTCAGATGCGCGGTTATGACCATGCGTTGTTCGATGTGTTGGACGACGCCTGGATGGAGGAGTACATGGGCCGCAACCGTGAATTCCTTCTGCGTTACTTCCGGGCGTTGTTCCGGGAGGCCGGCGGCCTGATCGACATCATCCGCGCCGATGAGGATGTGGGTGGGCAACTTAACATGCTTATCAGCCCCGCCCTGTGGCGTCGCTGGTACAAGCCCCTGTGGGCGGAGCTCTTCTCCCTCTGCCATGAGAACGGTGCGCGGGTGTGGCTGCATTCCTGCGGGTTCTGCTGGGATATCGTGCCGGATTTCATCGACATGGGTGCCGACGTGCTCAACCCGCTGCCGCCCTATGTGCGCTGTGGCGATCCGGCGGCCATGAAAGCGAATTTTGGTGACCGGCTGGCCTTCGACGGCGGTGTGGATCAGATCAACGCCATCGCCCTGGGCACACCCGTGGACATCCGCCGGGAGGTGCGGCTGCGGCTGGAGCAGCTTTCGCCGGGCAGCGGATACATTCTGGGGCCGTCACAGGTGTTTTCCCGGGACGTCTCCTTTGAAAACCTGCTGGCTTTCTTCGACGCGGCCCAGGAGTATTGCTGATGGGAGAAGGGGAATTGCGCGGCATGATCGCCGATATCCAGCGGTTCAGCCTGCACGACGGGCCGGGCATCCGCACGACGGTATTTCTGAAGGGCTGCAACCTGCGCTGCGCCTGGTGCCACAACCCGGAGACCATTTCCTTCCAACCCCAGGTGCTGCTGCGCCCGGAAAAGTGCATCGGCTGCGGCGGGTGTGAGGATGGCTGCTTCTCCGGTGCCCGGGTGCTTTGCGGCGTGGAACGCACGGTGGACGATGTGCTGCGGGATGTGCTTCTGGATGCACCTTTCTACGGCACCGACGGCGGTGTCACCGTGTCCGGTGGAGAGCCGCTTTGCCAGATGCAGTTCACCGCCGCGCTGCTGGCCGCCTGCCGGGCGGCGGGGGTGCGCACGGCGGTGGAGAGCAACATGACCCTGCCGTGGGAAGTGGCCTGGAGCGTGTTGCAATATTGCGATCTGCTGATGGCGGACCTGAAACTTTGGGACCTAGAGGAGCACCGGCGCTGGACAGGCCAGAGCAACAGGGAGATCAAGGCAAACCTGCTGCGGGCAGCGGACGCCGGGCTGCCGGTGCTGCTACGCACGCCGGTGATCCCCGGCGTGAATGACCGGGAAGAGGAAATACGCGCCATCGCGCGCTTTGCCAAGGGATTGAATACCTTGGTTTGTTATGAGCTGCTGCCATACCATCCCCTGGGGTTATCCAAGGGACAGTTGGAAGGATGGCAGGCCACAGAGTTTGCAAAACCGTCCGCGGACCGGATGATGGACTTGGCCCAGGCGGCCATGGAGGAAGGCGTGGAGGTCCGATTGGCCAACACGTCGGTGACACAGAAACGGGAGGGAGAACATGAGTGAGCTGACCTATCGGCAGCGAGTGCGCCTGCTACGGGAGAAGAAGATACAACACACGCTGGAAAAGACCCGGCGTAACGGCTATATGGATGGAGACGACTATGGCACTGTGCCGCTGCCGGAGGAGTTTCACTACGAGGCCGCGCCCAATCACCCCAACGGCGGGTTTTATGGCCTGGATGGATGGTCCCGCAACTACGCGGCGTTGATGGCGGTGCATCCGGTGTATGTGGACCCGCTGGAGATACTCTGCGGCCGCTGGGCGGCCATGCTGCCGTTGTGGCGTAAGGGCTGGCCGGAGGACCTGTTCCCCTACGACGAGTTAAAGGCCGAGCAGCAGCTCTACGGCATCAACAGCGGCATCGGCGCCGACGCTCACTTTGCCTGTGATTACAGCATCGGCCTGGATCTGGGCTTTGGTGGCATTCTGGAGAAGGTTCGCCGCTTCAGGGCGACGCATGAGGAGGATAAGCAGGCGTTTTACGACGCTGAGGAGACAGTGATACTTGCCATACAAGGCTGGATCCAACGCCATATTGCCCGCATCGAGGAACTGCTGGACGGGGAGACCCGTCCCGAGATTGCCGCGACGCTGCGGCGTATGCTGGAATGCAACCGCAATATCGTCAGCCAGCCACCGCAGACCTTCCTGGAGGCCTGCCAGTGGATCGCTTTCTTTGCCTGTGCCTCTCGCATCTACGACCGCGACGGTGCCGGATGCATGTTGGATACGGTGCTGCTGCCCTTTTATTTGCGGGACAAGGCAGCGGGGCGTCTGGATGACGAGGAAGCCACGTTCATACTGGCCAACCTGCTGCTCATTGAGACTCATTATTATCAGCTCTCTGGCGTGACAACCGAAGGCAGCGACCGCACCAATCCGGTATCCTGGCTGATACTGGAGGGCGCCCATTGGCTCAATACCTCCAACAACCTGACTGTCCGCGTGCACGACGGCATCGACCCGGCCTTCTACCGCAAGGCTGTGGAGTACCTGTTTACCGACCGCAATGGTTGGCCTCGTTTTTCCGGCAACAAGGGCCTGGTGGGCTATGCCCGCAACGCCGGGGCTGATATGGATACGGCGTTGGAACGTATCGCCGTGGGTTGCAACTGGATGGCGGTACCCGGCCGGGAATACCCGATGAATGACTGTGTGAAGATCAATGTGGCCAAAGTATTTGAGGTAGCACTGCACCAGATGATGGACGAGGGGCAGCCCTCCACCGAACGGCTCTTCGAACTGTTGGAGCACCACCTGCGCCGGGCTGTGGAGGTCACCGCCGCCGGCATCAACCTGCACATAGACCACCAACATAATGTCATGCCGGAATTGGTGATGAACCTGTTCATGCGCCACACCATCGAGGACGGGCTGGACATCACCCAATGCGCAGAACTGTTCACCGTGGGCATCGATGGCGTTGGGTTGGGTACCGTGGCCGATTCCTTCGCCGCGCTGGAGCAACGGGTGATGCAGGAGGGGCGCGTCACCTGGCAGCAGGTGTATCAGGCGTTGCAGGAGGATTTCCGCGACAACGAGCGGCTGCGGCTGATGCTCAAGGCCTCGGAACGCTATTGTCAAGGAGCATCGTTAGGGGATAAGTGGGCCAAGCGCGTCAGCGACCTGTTGACACGGCTGGTCAAATCGCAGCCCATGCCCCAGGGCCGCACGCTTGTGCCCGGCTGGTTCTCCTGGTCCAGCACCATAGCCTTCGGCCGCCAGGTGGGCGCCACGCCCGATGGCCGCCATGCCTTTACGCCGGTAACCCACGGCGCTAACCCTAACCCCGGCTTCCGCAAGGATGGCGCCGCCACGGCCATGGCCTTGGGCATCGCCCAGATCCAGCCGGGTTACGGCAACCCGGCGCCGCTGCAACTGGAGTTCGACCCCCATCTATCCAAGGAAGAGGGGGGCATCGATCGCGTGGCTCAGCTCATCCGCACCCATGTGGACCTGGGCGGTACGCTGGTCAACATCAACGTGCTGGACCGGGACAAGCTGATGGCTGCCCACAGGGACCCTATGGCCCATCCGGACCTGGTGGTTCGGGTGACAGGCTTTACCGCCTACTTTGCCACGCTATCGCCGGAGTTCCGCCAGCTGGTCGTAGATCGGTTTGTAGAGGGGCTGTAGCCTAACAGGTCAACAAGCCAGGCTCAACGCTAAGCAAAGAGCCTGGCTTTTTGATTGAATGCCCTCGTTAACAACATCCCTTGCGTTTGATGAGTAAGGCTGAGACTGTTTACACGCAAAGGAAGGTAGAATATACCTCCAGGCCCGGGCAAGTTGCCCAGGCCGGGAGGTTTCGGCATGTTGTGTCAGTACCGTCCCTGTGTCAGGCAGGTTTCGATGATGCGCAGATAGTTGCGCGCGGCGTTGGGCGGGAGCTCTTCGACGATGGGCGAGGCGGATATTGCCAGAATGATGGGCCCTTTCCTGCTCTCCTCGATGATGTCCAGCGTCTTCTGGGCGATCTCATCCTCGGTGTAGCCATGGAACAGATCGCTGTACTCGATGTTGCCAACGAATATCGTGTCCGGTCCGAGGCCTTCCCGCGCCTGGGCCAAGGTTACGTCTCCCATCGGCGGTGGCTCCAGCGGATGGATGGAGTCCATGCCAATCTCCTTGAATTCCTTGAGTACGGACCCCACGCATCCGTGGCTGTGGATCATGCTCTTCTTGCCGTAGCTTCTGACCAAATCCACAAGCTGCTTGTAGTATTCCGTGGCGTAGTAGGAGAAGAACTGCGGACCCAGCGTGGGCGGCAGGATGTATTCGCAGCCGTCAATCCAATAAATATCGCCCAGGCCGCGCTCCAGGAACAGCTTGTAATACGCCAGGCACCGCCGCTGCAGCTCGTCCATGCATGCCTTCATGCGCTCCCGCTCGGTGTAGTTGACGATGGCATACTCCGTTTCGTCAAATACGCTGTGGGTAAAGGTCAGCGGTCCGGGCTCCATGATGCAGGGGATGCCCCGGTCGCCCAGCGCTGCCACATCGGCGTCGTAGGAGGAGGTGTCGGGCACGTCCAGCTGGAACGGAAACTCCAATATCGTTTCCAGGTCCTCGATGCTCTTGCACAGAGGCACGACGACCTTGCGCCCGTTCTCCATGACCGTGTCGGATTGGAAGGTCTTGTCCTTGTAGGTGACGCTGCGGCGCGCGCCTTCCCGGCGTTCCACAACGGAGGGATGGGCGTTCAGGAAGAGGCGGCTCGGGTAATTCAGCCTGTCGATGATATCCGTCTGCGAATAAATCACTTGATTGACCTGGGCGTAGGACGGGCTTTCAAACACGTTGGCCGCCAGATTCCACGGCTTGCCCGGGAACAGCATCCAGACGGGAATCCTGTCGATCTCCTGGCGGTTGAAGATGCGCGTCAACCGCTCCTTCCCAGTTAGGCTTTTCATTTTGTTCCCTTGTACCATTCGTTGTAGGCTTCCACGATCTTGTCCGCGCCCTTGGACTTCATCTCCGTGACGAACTGATCGAATTCGTCCAGGCTGCGGGCGCCGGCGATGAACTTTGTGGCTTCCTGCGCGGCGTACTCGGTGACAACCTTGATGTCCTGAGACACGCTGTCAAACGCGGGGGCGGCGGCCAGCGGATTGACCACCAGGAAGTCGCCGGCTTTTTCGAAGGTTTTGGCAAACAGATATCCGCCCTCGGCAGTCTTGCGGGTGCGCATCTTCCACAGCGGGAAGTAGAACGGGCCATCCTGCAGGGGGGAGAGGTGATACAGATTGCCGCGGTTCTGGTCGAATGCCGGAATCAACGGCGTGGGCTCACCATCCACCATCTTGAAGTCCACGCCCTCGTCGCCGTGGATGATGTATTCATAGTTTTTGTCGTCGCGGAAGGCGTCCAGGAATTTCAGCGTGGTCTCCAGCTTCGTGGAGCTCTTGGGAACCATGCCGATGCGGAACAGACCGCTCAACGACCGGGAGCGCTGCACGCCCTTGTCGTCCTTGAAGGGAGCGATGATGTCCATGGGCGCGGCGATGTCCTTGTTCTTCTCCTTGGCCGCGACCCACAGGAAGCGGGGTTGGTCCGTGCCGCCGCTGAAAGCGCCAACGCGGCCGGCTGCGACCTTTTCGCTGATCGTGGTGCCCGTGTTCACTGGCATGTCCTGATCCATAAGCTTCTCACTGTACAGCTTGTTCATGAACGTCAGGTAAGCCTTGTATTCCTGCGTGAGGCGCATGTCGGCGAGCTTTCCTTCGACGTCCTGATAGTCGTAAAGGATACCGAAGGTCGTGGCCACTGTGGAAACCATGGTGCCGGGGCCGGCGATGAAGGGAATGAAGTCCGCGCCGATGCCGCCGGGATCCTTCTGCTGGAATTGGACCAGCATGTTGTAGAACTCATCCCGCGTTGTCGGAACGGACAGGCCCAGCTTTTCCAGCCAATCCATACGGACGGAGATGGTATCGGACGAATAGGGCATGCCGGTGCTGCCGATGGCGAAGATGCGTCCGTTCACGCGAACGGCATCCGCTCCCAGGGGGTCCAGCTTGCTCAGGTTGGGGTATTTGGGCAGTTCATCGGTCAAATCCAGGAGCAGGTTCTTCTTCGCGTATGTCGCGTATACGCTCTTGTCGTTGTCGCTGGCGCCGATGTTGATCAGGTCATAGGGGATGTCGCCGCTGGAGAAGATCAGGTTCAGCTTGTCCAGCGCGTTCTGTTCGGGCAGCATGTCATAATCGATGTCATAATGGGTGACCTCTTCCAGCACCACGACGGAATGATCGGTCTTTGCGTCGAAGGGCGCGTATCCGACCAGGATGTGGATCGGGTCGCCTTCGTTGATCAGCTTCCCGTCGTCTTGTGCGGGAGCCGAGGCAGACGGCGCTGCCGAAGCTTCAGCGGGCGTCGCGCTGGCGGCGGTTGAGGATTGCTCCGCTGAAGTGGCGGGAGCATTGTTGGGGGCGCAAGCTGCCAACAGCAGGCAGCATGCCAGCACGATGGGGATGATGCGAGGGAACGGTTTCGACATGGTTTCTCCTCCTTATTCTTTTACGGAGCCTATCATGACTCCTTTGACAAAGTATTTTTGCACGAAGGGGTAGACCAGAAGCACTGGGATGGTCGCGGCGATGATCGTGGCCGCCCTGGTGGCCTGCGGCGCGTCGGTGAGCGCCATAAGGCCCTCGGCGGAGTTGATGTTGGACGTGTCCATGGCGAAGTTCACGATATCCAACAGATAGAGCTGAATGGGCTTCAAGTCGTTTTTCGTGATATACAGCATGGCGCTCCAGTATTCATTCCAGAAGCCCACCGCAAAGAACAGCGACACCGCCGCAATGGTCGGCATAACGACAGGCAGCATGATCCGCCAGAACACGGTGAAATTGGATGCGCCGTCGATCTTCGCGCTCTCCTCCAGCGAGGGTGATACGCTCTCAAAGGCGCTCTTCATGATCAGCATGTTGTACACGCTGATGGCGTTGGGCAAAATGACCGCCCATAGCTTGTTGAGCAGGCCCAATTCCCTGACGACGATGTAGGTTGGCACCATGCCGCCGGAGAACATCATCGTGAATACAAAGGCGACGGTGAAAAAGGACCTGCCATGCAGCCGCGCGCGGGATAGCGCATAGGCGGCCATGCCCGACAGCAGCAGGGAGAGCGCCGTGCCGCCCACTGCGATGCGAAGGGATACCCATAGCGCTTTCCAGAACTGCTGTTTGAGCACAACGTTCTTCATCGTCTGCACCTGGAAGCCTTCGGGAATCATGAATATCCTACCGGTGATGTTCGCCTCATAGCTGCTGAACGCTTTTGCCAGGATGTTGATAAAGGGATACAACGTGCTCAGTGCAAACAGCCCCAGCGCGATGTACACGATGACTGCAATCACTTTTTCTTCCCGTGTCTTGGAAATCCTCATAGCCACCCCTCCTACCACAGGCTGCGCGATACGAGCTTTCGGCTCGCGGCATTCGCGGCGACAACCAGTGTGAATGATATGACCGAATTGAAAAGGCCGGCGGCCGAGGCATAGCTGTATTCCATGTTGCTCAAACCTGTCCTGTAGATATAGGTGCCGATGACGTCGCCGGTGGCATAGACCGTGGGGTTGTACATCGCCATGATCTGCTCCACGTTGGCATCCATGACGGTTCCCACGCGCAGCAGCAGCGTGATCACGATGATCGGCAGAATGCCCGGAATCGTCACATGGATGATCTGTTTGATGCGGCTGGCCCCGTCCACAACGGCAGCCTCATAGAGCGTGGGGTCTATGGCTGTGATGCCGGCCAGAAAGACGATGGCGCTGTACCCCGCTTCCTTCCACACAGCGCTGCCCACGACCAGGGAGCGGAAGAGGGACGGCTCCATCATGAAGCGCCGCTTTTCCCCGCCCAGCATCGATAGGACCTGGTTGATGCCCCCGGTGTTGGAGAACATATCGAACACGAGGCCCGCGACGATGACCCAGGACAGGAAGTGCGGCAGATAGATGATCGTCTGTAACGTCCGCTTATACCCCGAGTGGGTGATCTCATTGAGCATGATGGCCACCACAATGGGAATCGGGAAGAAGAACAGGATCTTGTACCAGCTGATCAGCAGCGTATTGCGCAGCACCACGGGGAATTCCATCGAGGAAAACAGCTTGGCGAAGTTCTCCAGGCCTACCCATGGGCTGCCGCCGTATCCCTCAAAAATGTCATACTGCTGAAACGCCATCGTAAGCCCGACCATGGGCAGGTATTTGAAGACCAATAAAAACCCAAGCGGAAATAGGAGCATCAAATAAAGATCCCAGTCGTTCACCATATCCTGCAGCAGCTTGCGTTTTGGATTTACCACCATCGCGCTATGGCCCTGCAGCAGCCCGCGCTTCTGTTTTGTCACAATTGGGCTAGGCACCCGTGTTCCCTCCGCGTCATTTTGTTAAATTGATTATATTGTCGGTCGCGAATTATTGAAAGTAGACAAAAATAAAGTCTTGGTATGATGATATTCCAGTGTTGCCATTTGCCTATGGTATTTCAAAATAGCGAATATATAATGATGTTGGCAGCGGGCGCAAGCCTGCCCGGGGGCCGCTTATGGCTCAGAATAAAACCGAGGAGACGATGTCATGAAGAAGGTATTGGAGCCCGGCAGAGAGTTGACGGTCGCGCTGGAGACGGACATCTGTGTTGTGGGCGGCAGCTGCACGGGGCTGTTCGCTGCGGTGCGGGCGGCCCGCTTGGGCGCGCGCGTCGCCATTGTGGAAAAGCAGAATTGCTTTGGCGGCACGGCGACGGCGGGGCTAGTCAACGTGTGGCACAGCTTGCATGATGTGGACGGCAAACAGCAGATCATCGCGGGATTGACCGATGAAATAATCCAAAGGCTGCAGCGCAGACGCGCGGTCATGTATAACAACAACGTCAACATTGCCTACCGGCTGGACACCGAGGAGCTCAAAATCGAGCTGGACGCGCTGGCCGTGGAGAGCAAGCTGGACGTTTTTTTCCACACGATGTATTGCGCGCCCTACCGCGAGGACGGGCAGCTCAAAGGAATCATCATCGAGAACAAGGATGGCCGGCAGGTCATACTGGCGAAATTCGTCATCGACGCGTCGGGCGACGGGGACGTGGCCCGCGATATGGGCCTCAAGAGCTACCGCCACGAGCATCTGCAGCCACCCTCGCCGGGGTTCAAGCTGTTGGGAGACATCAGCAAGTTCAGAATCGACGCCATACTGCAGGAATATGGCGCAAGGTTCGGGCTTCCTGAGGATTGGGGATGGGGCGGCCCGATCCCCGGCGCGCCGCTGCTCTCCTTCCGGGCGGACACCCATGTCTTCAACGTGGACTGCTCCGTTGCCTCTGACCTGACCGCCGCGGAGATCGAGGGCCGCCTGCAGATCCGCGCCGTCATCGATGCGATCAATACCTGCGCGCCTGTAGCGGCGGATGTGCGAATCGCAGCGATCGGCTCCACGATAGGCATCCGGGATTCCCGGCATTTTGAGAGTGATTATCAGATGAACGCGGAGGATCTTCTGCACGGTACGTCCTTCCCGGACGCCATCGCCTATGGTACTTACCGCGTGGACATTCACCACGGCAACGGCGCGGGCATCACCTTTAGGACTCTGGACGGGCATGAAGATATCTTCAACGACAGGACAAGCCCGGCGATCCACCGCCTCTGGCGGACCGGCGACGACTACGCCCGCTATTATCAGGTCCCCTTTCGCTCGCTGGTGCAGCGCCAGGTGCCCAATCTGATCATGGCCGGGCGCATGATCCATTCCGATCGCGACGCCTTCGGCGCGATCCGCGTTATGGTCAATCTCAACCAGCTGGGCGAGGCTGCCGGCGTGGCGGCGTACCAGGCCGTCGATACCGGGCTGCCCGTCTGGGAGACGGACACCGCCAGGCTTCGCGCCGCGATGAAGGCCGGAGGGTCTGTTATTTTGTAGCCCGTTGCGATATCATAACAGGATATAAGGGGACGATGGCGTGAAAGTACTGATTGTCGACGATGAAAAGATCATACGGCATGGGTTGGTGCACGACGTCCCCTGGAGCGACTACGGCATTGATCCCCCGTTTGAGGCGCGCAACGGAATAGACGCGCTGGAATTGTATCACAAAGAGCATCCTGATATCCTGCTGACGGATATCAGGATGCCTCTTATGGATGGAATCTCGCTGACCAACGAAATCCGCAAGCTGGACAGCGACATCAAAATCATATACCTGACAGGATATCAGGACATCGAGTATATCAAGAACGCGTTTCACAACAACGCCGTGGATTATATCCTCAAGCCCGTGATACTGGATGAATTGAAAGCCGCCATTGAAAAAGCGGTGCGCCTGTGTACGGAGAATGCCGGCCTGCGCAGGCTTTGGCTGCACATGGAGCAGAAGATACAGCAAAGCCAACCCTTTTTCATCCGCGGGTTTCTATCCAGGCTGGTGGAGGGGAGTTACAACAGCGTTTCAGAGATGGAAGAAAAACTGCGTTTCTGGAGCATTCCTCTGAACATACACGAAGGTTATCTGGCACTGGTCGTATTGCTGGACGAATACGAGACCATCAACACGCGGGACAGAGAGCTGGTCTCCTTCGGGGTGGAGAACATCCTGCAGGAATTGCTGGAGAGCGGAAACGGCGGCTATTCCTTTCATCTTCGGGACGGCAACAAGTTCGTATGCATCGTCCCCTATCACTCCGAGAGCCGCGCCGAGCTGGACAAGCTGCTGGATTCCATCCGCAAAGCGCTCAGCGTGTATCTGACCCAGAGCGTGTCCGTTCTCGTGGGGTCACCGGTGGACGGCCTTTTCAACATCAACGAATCCTACCAGAATGCGATATATCTGCTTCTGCGGCGTTTTTATGACGAGAAAGCCGGCATCTATTATTACGATGAGGAAGCCTGCGTTGAGGCGGATGAGGTTACCATCGATAAGAAGCTGCTCGCAGACCTTTGCGAGCAGCTGCGCGCCCACGACGAGTCTCATTTTGCACAAACAGCCGAGAAGCTGCTGGTGGATATCCGCCAGAAGCGCTATCTGTGTAAGGAGCATCTGCGGGGCATCTTTCTTTTCATCGCCGGCCATCTGATCTACAGCATGCCCGGTGACGAAGTGTCCAGGGAATGCATCGATCTGCTGACCCATTGTGCGGACAAGCTGTATCTGTGCGATACCATCACCTCGGTGCATGAGATCATGGCAGAGCTGATGAGCGAGTTGAGGCGCGTTCTGTCACAAAGCCAGCAGGACCCCGGCGCCCGCATCATCACGGAGATCAAGAAGATCCTCAATAGCCGCCTCACGGAGAATGTGACAATCAACGATCTGTCCAAACAGATCTTTCTGACGCCTCAATACATCTGCACGATCTTCAAGCAAAGGACCGGCATGACGATCAATGAGTATATCACCAAGCAACGCGTTGACAAGGCGAAAAACATGCTGCTGTCCGGCAACTACAAGCTTTACGAAATCGCTCCGATGGTCGGATACAAGGACGTTAAATACTTCAGCAGGGTTTTCAAACGGGCAACGGGCGTGATACCGTCGGAATATACCAGCGAATGACGGGGGTAAAAGTTGATGCGCCGCATGATACAATTTGCTCGCCGGCATTATGCCAAGCTGAGCATACGCCTGAAAATCCTCATCAGCATCATGGCCATCATCATACTGGCGCCGCTGTCCATCAGCATCTACTACTATATGCGGACCACCGCCTATGTGCAGGAGGACCGCACCAAGAACTTTCTGGAGCTGATGAAGCAAACCCAGATCAGTTTGGACAACATCATATCCCGCGTGGAGGATACCGGCAAATCCGTCGTGCTCAACGAAACGCTGGAGAGCATATTGCTGCGTTCGGAATCCGAGAGCTACACGCTGAGCGAGCAACTGGACGACTATGCGTACCTTTCCAGATACATCACGATGTCCAGCTTCAACGACAGCATCGGGCGCATACAGCTGTACTTCGTTAACAAATCCATCTATGCCCGGGAAAAGAACCGATTTTACCATGTTTCCGATGCCGAGAAGGAAAAGTGGTATGAGCGTGCGCTGTTTGTGGGCGGGGCGTCCGTGTGGAGCCATGACGGTGGCGAAATCAGCTGCGTTCGCGCCATCATGCGCTATGACCTTGCCCAAAGCGACTGTGGGTTTGTGGAAGCCGTTCTGAACCTGAACGTTCTCACCGGCGTGCTCAACAACGTGATCGGCACGACGGAAGGGAACATTTGCCTGATCGATGATTTCAACCAGGTCGTATTGACCCAAGGCGCCGATGGCGCCGCCTTTTCCCGGCTGATACTGGATCGCCATCTGGATGATTCCATGAATACGCGCGACAAATCCACAACGGGCACCGATGAAGCCGGACAACTGATCATCAGCCGCAAACTCTCCAACGATTGGACGATCTATGCCAGCCTGCCCCATCAGGGTCTGCGTGCAGAGATCCGTCGCATCTCCTATGAGATCGTGTTCATTTATCTGGGCGCCATCATACTGGCGTTTGTCTTTGTTATGCTCTATACTTCCTCGCTCGTAAGGCGTATCCGCCGCACCGCCAATTTCATGTCTTCGGTGGACATCAATTCCGACGAATACGTCCACGAAGAGCTGCAGGACGAGCTGACGATCATCGAGACCAGCTTCAACCAAATGCTGCGCACCGCGCGAGAATCTGTCCGCAAGGAAAAGGAGGCGCTCAAGCGCAGCAAGGAAGCCGACTTTGACATCCTTCAGGAACAGATCAACCCGCACTTTCTATACAACTGCCTGGATTCCATCAACTGGCTGGCCATCAAGTATCAGGCCACAGAAATATCCGCGATGGTGACGATACTCGGCCGCTTTTTCCGTCTGGGGTTGAGCCGTGGCAATCAGATCATACCACTGTATGATGAGCTCGAGCATGTGCGGTTGTATCTGGAGATTATGAAAAAGCGCTTCGATGGCCAGATCGACACGGTTTTTGACGTTGATGTGGACGCCAAAGCCTTACTGACGCTTAAGTTCATTCTCCAGCCCCTTGTGGAGAACGCCATCGCCCACGGAATATCCAATCGTCCCGACCAGACGGGATGCATCCGCATTTCGTGTCATGAAGCACAGGGAGACCTGTTCATCTCCGTAACGGATAATGGTATCGGCATGACTGGTGATAAAGTGGAGGAATTGACACGATCTTTAGAGAAGGATTCTAAATCAAGAGGTTTTGGTTTGTACAACGTCAATCAGCGCATCCGGCTGCATTTTGGCGAAGCTTATGGAGTTGACATCTCCAGCGTATATCTGGAAAGCACAACTGTCACCTTGCGGCTGCCTGTACGTGTTGGGAACGACACGCTATAGCTGAGCATGCAAAACGATGCCACCATGCTCGTGTTGTTGATCCTTTTTTTGGTCGCAACCTGAGTACACCCAGGCCTTTCGGGTGGCTCTCTTGTTTATACTATTATATGACGTTATGCATGCTACACCAGTCAGTGGTGATTCGGCAGCGCCAGCTGGCTACCACGCGGTTGTGCCCAGATATGATTTCATATCCGTTTCCGTAAGGATTAGGCCAGATGATGATAGGTACGATAACGCCGCTTTTCTCGACAGAGCGAACCATCTCAGCCATCTTATCTTCGTTGTATGCCTTTCTTCTATAATAATTGGGTTCTCTCCCTTTTTAAGATGGGCCTCAAATGCGTGTTATTAGCAGAAATGGCTGGCTGAAGAGGGGGCGGGAGCTTCATGTTAGTATACTGGCTTCCGATATTTTTTGGCTGGATGTTATTAACGTTGTCGGATATGGACAATGATAATATCTTTAGCCAACGGATCACATCATCTGTACTGCATATGATATAACTGAGCATACCGCCCAGACTTCGCCAGCAAAGCATCGTGCTGACCTTCTTCCACCAGCCGGCCATGTTCCATGACGATGATGCGGCTGGCGGTTTTGATCGTAGACAGGCGGTGGGCAACCACGATGGCGGTGCGCCCCCGCATCAGGCGTTCCAATGCCTGCTGTATCGCCTGTTCCGATTCGCCGTCCAGCGCGGAGGTTGCCTCATCCAGCAGCAGCAGCGGTGCGTTTTTGATCATGGCGCGGGCGATGGCGATACGCTGGCGCTGCCCGCCGGAAAGTTGCACGCCTCTTTCGCCCACGGGTGTATCGATGCCGTCGGGCAGGCTGTCGATCAATTCCTTTAAGCCCGCGTCGCATATGGCGCTCCATATGCTCTCCTTGGTGGCGGACGGATTGCCCCAGGAGATGTTTTCCCGTATCGTACCGTCCAACAGGTAGCAATTCTGGGGCACATACGCGATAAGCCCCCGTACGGTCTGCTGAGAATACCGTTCTCGCGGGTGGCCGTACAGTCGCATGAAGCCGCAATCGGCTGCTGCGAACTCCATGATATACTTGATCAGCGTGGTCTTACCGCCGCCGCTGCCGCCGACAATCGCCAGCTTCTCGCCGTTCTTCACGGTGAGGGATACCGCGTTGAGCACCGGCGCATCGTTGTCATAGGATACTGTGACATCTCGTAGATCAACTGCTACATCGCAGCCTAAGTCCGGTTTCTCCGCGTCGTCGCGTAGGTGTTCATCTGGTTGGTCCAAAATTTCCTTCACCCGCGCGGCGGCCACGGTGGCGTATTGCAGCCGATGATACGAATTTGTCATCAGCAGCACATCGTTGTTGATCTGCGATTGCATCAGCACGATGAATACTACCGTACCCAGATCGGTGACGCCCATATGCACGAAAACGCCCCCCGCGACCAGCGAGCATATGATCGATCCCCACTGTATGGCGGAACTCAGCGTCGAGCGCAGTGCGTTGTACTTCGCGCCGTGGATTGCGTGAGCGTAGGCCTTGTCAGAATCGGCGCCATACAGGGCTTGCCTTTGGCCCACAAGATTGAACATGCGCGCCACAACGCTGCCTGACAGGATATCGACCATATGCTGTGTCAAGGCGGACATCACGCCCATGCGCTTTGCGTGGGCCGTGTATTCCCGGCGAATGCAGGCGAGGTTGGCATAGATGCTAATGAGAAGGAACATGAGGTTGGGTATGCCTATGGCGGGCAACGCGGCAATGCTGATGGAGATGGAGATAAGTATGCTGATGGGGATTGCGAACAGGCTCCGGTTACCGGTCATCATGGAGCTGAAGAACGCGGCGGTACGCTCCGCGTCCATGCTCATCCGCGTGGATAAATCACCGGACAATTGCCCCTCCGCGTCCGCAGTGGGCAGGGCACAAAGCTTGGCAAACAGCGCTTTGCGAAGCTGCGCCAATCCAAGGGTATTGATGTTTCCCGTTTGATAATCGGTGATTGTGATGGTTATGATGCCCGCGGCGGCGATCGCAGCGACAAGGCCGGCAGTGCCGAACATGGCAGTGAAATTGCCTGTGGCGGCGTGGGCCGTCGTCTGACCGATCAGATAAGCGGAGGTGATGGACATCCACGCGTTTTGCATCACACTGAACACAGAGCAAAGCAAAAAGCGCATCCGCCAAGGGCGTATGAACCGCCAGGACCAAGCCATCATGTGGAAGGTGTGCCGGATGCTGTCAAACACCGCTTTCATTGCCAATGTCCTCCTGAGATTGATACAGGCGATAATATACGCCGCGCAGCGCAAATAACTGTTCATGGGTGCCGCTTTGGGCGATTCGGCCGTCCTCCACGCAAAGAATATGGTCGATGTTGCGCAGGGCCGACAGCCTGTGGGCGATGATCACCGTGGTGCGCCCGGCCATCAGCCGCTGCAACGCTTCGGATACCAGCGCTTCACTTTGGGTATCCAGCGCGGAGGTTGGCTCATCGAGCAGCAAAAGCGGCGCGTCCTTGAGCATAGCGCGGGCGATGGCCACCCGCTGCCGCTGCCCGCCGGACAAGCGAATCCCGCGCTCGCCGATCTCCCTGCGCACGTCGATGTCTGTCAGCAGTGCGGCGTCGATCGCCTGTTGTATTTGAGCGTCGGTCGGACCCGGCCTGCCCATAGCCACATTGTCCCAAATGCTGCCGGGGAACAGGTATGGCTCCTGCCCGACATAGGAGATCTGAGCGCGCAACGCGTCCACCGACCAATCCTCTATGGCGTGGCCGAACATCGTGATGCAGCCTGTATTTTTGTGGTACAGCGCCATCATCAGCTTGAGCACCGTGGACTTGCCGCAGCCGCTGGCGCCCACCAGTGCCACGCGCTCGCCCTGTTTGATTTCGAAGGATAGTCCATTGAGAACAGGCGGCTTATCGGGATAGGAAAACACAACGTCGGAGAACCGTATTGAGCCCGATTGGGGCAGTGTTTCCGCGCCGCCCTTGTGTTCCGGCGCCATGTCCCACAGCTCAAACACCCGGGAGGCGCAGCCCCGTGCGGTCTTGATGCTAGACAACACCGTGGAGAAATCCGACAGTGGATTGCGTATGAAGGCGCTCAGCATCAACACCGCAATGATACTGCCAGGCGTGATCTGCTTCACGCTGGCCAGGTACACACCGAATCCGCAGATGATGATTTGGGGCAGGAAGAACAATACTTGGCCCAGCGGCGATGTTAGTAGTGTCGCGTGGTTGGCGTTAATGGCGTTTTCCGCGGCGCTGTCCACCGCCGTGTCATAGCGCCGGCGCAGCGTATCACCCATATTGAACGCCTTGGCCACCTCGTAGCCGCCCATCAAATTGTTCGCGATGGACAGCGACTCGCCCACCGCCTGCTGCCGCCGGCGGACAAAGCTGGTCAAGGGGGCCGTGATCCTGATCTGCAAAAACGCCAATACCGGCACGATGGCCAGCGAAAATAATGTTAACTGCCAATTTATGGCCATCGACACAGCCAGCGCCACGACACCGATGATTTGTTGCGGCAGAAGCACGGAGAAATAATTCTGCAACGACCAATTGATTTGATTCAAATCGCTATTGGCACGTGATATGATATCGCCCGTGCGCTGGGCGTCCAGCACTTGCATATCGACGGTGGATACGATGGCAAACGTTTGATTGCGCAGATTGCGATCGCACTGTTCGCTGTACTGAATGCCCAGGAATTGTTGCAAATACTGTGACGGAATTAGCGCGGCCAGCGAGATCAGCAGCAACGCCGTTTGCATGTTGACAATGCTGCCCGTGGTGCCGAAGGTGTCAATCAGCGATTGCAAGCATTGTGACATGACGCCCAGCACTGCCGACGACAGCAGCGAGAACAGTATGGTCAGCAAAAGCGTGGGCGTATACCGCCGGTTGGTGGCTAAATAACGGCGGACGACCTGCGCCGCCTTTGGGCTGGCAGTGTCTTGCGTATCTGGCCGGATGCATATGCCCATTAAGCAGAACCTCCTATGAATGAACCGTTCACTCGTTTTCATTCATTTTTTATGGCACGCTTCCGCGTGCCGGTCATTGCTTTATCCTATTCTATGATGATCCGACAAATAAGCCCTTTCCAATATTTCGACGGCGATTTTTTGTGCCGTCTCTCTGGGCACCGAAACCTCCGGCATGGCGATGTAGGCGTTCATCGCCCACCAGGTCAGGATATCCATGATGCTTTGTACATGGACCCGCAGGTGCTCCAACTGACGGATCTCGCCGGATTCCATATAAAGATTCAGGACCTTCGCCAAATCATCAAAAAAAGCTGCCCTCGCGGGGAAATAGACATTGGCCAATTCGCGCAGGATATCGGCGTTGTGCTCGATATTGTTGGTGCCCAAAAGTACATCGGCATGAAAGTCAAAGAATTCAGAAATCATTTGCGAGAAAGGTTTTATGATGACCCCATTGGCGTCGGTAACTCGAATGATGCGGCTCACCCTGTCGCTAACGCCAGACCAGAGAGCCAACAGCAGTTTCATATCGGTTTCTTCGATGGGCAATGCGATATCACTGTCGAGATACTCTTTATCCAGCGACGCGCGTATGACAAAGGTTAAGATAGCCTTCTTGCTGGTGAACAGATTATAGATTGTGCCCGTGGCGATGCCGGCGGCAGCGGCGATTTCGTTTACCTTGGTATTGGCATACCGTTTAGTATTGAACAGTCTGCCTGCATGAAAGTAAATGCTATGTAACCTTGAACCAGCCATACACACCTCAATGAACCGTTCATTCATAATATACGTGAAATTATCTTGTGTCAAGAATGTAAGAAGGGGCCGATGCACCTGGAGAGGGCCATATGTACTCCCCCGTAATCATCCAGGACAACGTGCGGGTGGGCAGCGGTATTATCATCGTTCCAGATGTGACCACCGGTTTTGGCAGCATTTCGTAGTGAGATTATGAGCATTGTGGTGGACTCTTTCTACAAGTAGTAGGGGGAGCCCAACTTCGTATTACTCTACCCCTCGCGCTTACGAGTAATGGATTGAGGTGTGCACTTGACGTAGAGACGGGGGACCTCAATTGCGTGTTATCAGCGCAGTGGCCAACTGGTTTTAGCAGCAGAGGATACGTGTTGTTAGTTGCATTCTGCATCATTATAGAATAAAATCATGCAATCATTGCAATGACTTCAACGTTTAGTAGGAGTTCGGCATCCGTAAGAAAGGGCAGCAATCAATGCAGCAGTTCAAAGTATCACGGTATAAGCATAACTATCTGCTACTCGTTCTGGAAGGTTCCCTTTTTATGGGTGGGATTGGTTTTATTAATTCGTCCACGGTTGTACCTGTTTTTATTAACATGATTACCCATTCTAAAGAACTTGTAGGCCTTACTCTCGCGCTAGGATCTTTTTTTACATACTTTGGGCGACTGCTTATCGGCCCATTCGTACCCCACGTTAAAGACCATGCCCGTTTTGCAACGGCAATTATGTTTATCTGTCGTCCGCTGATAATGCTAGTCCCTCTTTTTATCTTTTTCCGGTATTATTCCGTTTCGGTTTTCGTGCTTGTGGTAACCTATTCCATCTTTTGGCTTGCGGACGGCTTTGTCGTACCATCTTGGTCGGAAGTGCTCGCCAATACGGTAGATGGTGAGCGACACGGCAGGCTGCTAGGTCTGCAGATGCTCATCGGCGGGGCGGCATCCATTGGTGCCGGTCTGCTTGTAAACGTATTTTTTAATGATCCGACACTTGATACCCACATGGCTTTCGGGTTTGTTTTTCTTATAGGTGCGTTGCTGCTCATAGCTTCGTGCTTCGCTATGGCATTTACCCAGAACGCTGCGCATGATAGCACAAAGGGAAAGGTTCGTTTTAGGGAATATTACCGTGAACTCCCGGGTTATTTATTCAAGGAAAAAGACAATACGCGCATGCTCATTGTCCAGTTTCTGCTGATGGTGGCGGGGATGAGTATTCCATTTGTGATTCTATTTTCAACAGAGATGCTTAAACTTCCAGCGGGAGTGGGCGCACAGCTTATTATTGCACAATCAATCGGTACACCAATGGGCGGATGGCTCTGGGGGCAGGTTTGTGATCGTATGGGCTGCAAGACCGGTATCAAGTTCGCTGGAGTAAACATATTGCTGATTTCAACCTTACCATTGTTAGCGATCGTTTTTACTGGTGTAAGCCCACTGCTCTTCATACTTCCGGCAATGTTCCTCGCGGGAGTGAATGGTGGAGTATGGACCTGTTCTTACCTCTATACCGTGCAGGTGGTGCGCCCGACGTCCCGTCCGGCCTGCCTTGTGCTGGTGAGCTTGGTAACATTGCCTGCTACGTTTTCGAGCTATGCTGCGGGATTGATCATCCAAAAGTTTGGCTATGTACCTCTTTTTGTCGTTTGCGTGCTCATCTCAGCCATCAGCATTGCCTTTTCCTGTACCATCCGGCCAATCGAGACAGTGGTCCGTGAACGGGACGAACGAGATAAACAAGCCCAAAGGGCTTAAATTGATTTAGATATGCTGGAAGCAACTATCATAATACTAACCAAGAAAATGATATAATACTGGTGTTAACAAACCCACGAGCTACCTATATAAAATCAGCAAGTGTAAAGATGCACGTTGAACATCATTCTATGGAAAAATCAAACATTTCGTCGTATAGCACGGAAGTATAATCATTTACGTTGTTGTCACGTTCGTAGATAACGCACGATTTGCCATCATAATAAAAGCGAATTTCAGCCAGGCTCAAGCGAGGCATGAGCGCTTTGACTTCGTCGCGATCAAATGTAGGTTGAATCAGTTCAACCTCATGTGTTTTACCAGTTTCGGGGAGCATCGGGAGGTTGTCTAGATCCCCTGGGAAAAGTGCGGTAGGGAAGTCGTCTTGATTCTCTACGCAAAGTGCATTAAGGGCATCATTCGGTCGTTTCTTCTCTAGCAGAAAGCTTCTCGCAGCATTCTCTCTACATAATGCTTCGTGTTCCATTAGCCAATGGTAGGTGCGGATGGCTAGATCAATCACATGATTAACAAACTTCAAGGATTCTGGTGCGTATTCATCATCGGTGCTTGCTATTTGAATAAGCTTGTGGTTAAACACCTCATCGATTTGAATCCAGAAGTCTGCTTCCCGTTCAGGTACAGGGACTTTGCCGAACAAATAGGCATAATCCATGGAAAATTCCATCTTGCCCAATATAGGACTGAAAAGGTACATGGGATAATGCTCCAAAAAACACACCCTCCACATCATTGCTTATGTGTATATTATAACGAGTAGTATACACATAGTGGTACAACACGTAAGAACAACATTAACCCCGGCGAAGGCCTATAGCCTCTCCATCACGAAATTCTCTTTCATCCAGGAGGATATGCCCCGCTTGGCATACGGCACGTCTTCGTCAACGGCCAGATGGTGCTTCGAGACGGGAAATTGTTGTAAGGCCACGCCACCGCTGGCAGAGCTATTCTGGTAAATCCAGCGAACTCGTAGATTCATCCGCCGAGGGCCCGCCAGAAGATCCATCCTCATATTCATGAGCAAAGGCGGTAAAATCCTTGCGTGCGCAGCCGGCGCGGCCGCCGCCGGCACAGGCACAGGCACAGGCGCACCCGGCGCAGGCGCAGCCACCGCCGCCGTGGGAACCGCCGCCCCAGAAGCCCCGCCGACCGCCAAAGCCGCGCCCGCCTCGATACCCGCGGGCGCCGCGGAATATTGCCAGCACAATGGCTATTGGCAAGATAAAGCACAGTGCGCCGAAGCCGGACAATATACTGCCCAGACTGCCGGAAGACGTTTCCTCCGTATAAGTATTGCTGTAATTCGCGTCATTGGCGGAAGGGTTATAGTCGTCCTTCGCGGGCATCGGAGCGGCGGCCAGCGCCATGTTGACACTGTAATAGGTCGTGACAGTCTGGAAATGCTCTCCGGCGGCCAAGCTGCCGCTCCAGGTGTATACGCCGTCCTGCGTTCTGTTGGCGCGGGTGACGTTGCCCGGTTGCCAGCGCACCGTCATTTGCTTCACGGCGATGTCGTCGAACCAGCCGGGGACAAAGTCGCAGCGGACTTCGTTGGCCGCCCTCCGCAGCAGATTATACTGGCGTATCGTGAAGTGGAAGTTGGCGGTCTGACCGGCTTCAAACTCCTGGGCTAAATCCAGCCGTACCTTGCTCTCACCGTTCAGATTATAGGGCTGCGCGCTGACGGCGTCACCACCGAAGCCCGTGATCTCATAAGCGTCGTTGGGCACACCGATCTGCACCCAGGACAGCGGGCCCTCGCTGGTGGAATCCAGCACCTTCCAGGCGATTTCATACCGCAGCGTCACCACGCCGTCGGCGGTGGTCTGCGCGTCGATGGTGATGCTCTGTATCTCGTCCAGCGGCGCAGCATATGCCGGTACCGCCGCGAAGGCCAACAGTAAGAATGCCACCGCGGCGGCGATTATTCTACGCATATCGCCGCCTCCTTCAGGGGGCAGGCGCAGGCCTGCTCCTCGTTCATGCCGCGGATGCGTTTGGCGGTGGGGTGGTTCCAGATGTCCGCCCAGGGGTCCCGAAGCGCGTTGCCCAGACCAGCGCCCTGCGACAGCCAGCTCTGGCAGGGCACCACCGCTCCATCCGGCGCCGTGGCCATGTTGGAAAGACAGGCGCCGCACGCGGGTATGGCCAGTTTCATCTTTCGCAGCCGCTGCGGAGGCACCCATCCCGGCGAGGTGAAGTTCAAATCCATGCCATTTGCAGCGCAGTAAGCCGACGCCTGCTCCAGTATCGCGGCGATTGCCTCCCCGGTCAGGCGCGTATCAGCCGATGCTCCGGCGGCAGCGTTGCCAGTCAGTATCAGCCCGGAGCAGGACACATAGCCCACGCCCATCTGCCGCAAAAACGCCAGCGTGGACAGATAGTCGGCGTTGACGCTGCACAGCGGTGTATTAACGCTGACATCCAGCCCTGCCGCCAGCGCGTTACGCAGCCCCGCCACTGTCTTTTCAAAGTTCTGCGCTCCCACCAGGCGGTTGTGCACCGCCGCGTCGGCGGAGTATAGCGTGACCTGAACGCTATCCAGGCTGGCCTCCCGCAACTCACGGCAAAGTTGCGGCGTCAGCAGCACGCCGTTGGTGTTCAGCCGCGTGACAAACCAGCGGGCGTGGTCGATCAGCTCCACCAGGTCGGCCCGCATCGTGGGCTCGCCGCCAGTGAAGGTCAGCTGCGGTATGCCCACCTTGCGGTAGCGATCGATGATCTGTTTCCACTGCTCGGTGGACAGCTCCGGTACCTGCCCCGCTGGCTGACCCGCGGCATAACAGTGCAGGCACTTCTGATTGCAGTTCCAGCTCCCGTCTAGGGTCATGGCGCTCACCAGCAGGTCCATGCGGTGGGGCGCGCTCATATAGGGCGCGTATTGCCGTAGCGACATCTCCCCGATGGGCAGCGATGGCTCCCGCCCTGCCGCCACGTCGGTGATCACTGAGAGTATCCGCCGCAGATCTTCTTCCAGCACCGCTTTTTTTACCGTGGGATAGCGGCGGTGGCACTTGTCTGCCGCCGCGGCGATCAACATATCAAATTCCGTCTCTTCGATAGACTCGGGGGTGGTATCCTCAAATGCCGTCAACTCGTCGATGAACAGCGCCAGCAGCACCGCCCAGGCATAGCCCAGGGGCAGTATGTAGGTGCCGTTCAATATCAGCACGCTTGGTGCGCGGGAGAGCAGCCGTCGGCGGGGCGGTATCAGGAAAATGCGCACGGTGCCCTCGCTCATTGGCCTCAGCGTGACATGGCGCACCTCGGAGAAGAACCCCTGCCGGGTGATGAGATCAGCCATAGCAGATACCTCCTGGTTACTACGCTGATTTTATCGCAGAAAATCTATGTATACAATCCCGCGTTGATGACACATTCCAACTTCTTTCATTACTCTTCTTGCCTCTTTTCACCAGGACAACACCATAGAATCGATTCGTATTTTCCAACCGCCATTGTCTCCCGGCGTCTCGAAGACTATAATGGTTATCGTTTGATTGAAAACGTATACATATCTATTCGGGGAGCGTTGGATGAAGTTTCTGCAAAAGTACATGCCCCGTTACTTGCGGCTGGCAGTGCCTGCGTGGCTGTGCCTGCTGGTCGAGGTTCTTGTGGACCTGAGCATGCCCACCCTAACGGCTGTGATCATCAACCAGGGCCTGCCCAGGGGGGATGTGGGCTACATCCTGCGCATGGGCGGCCTGATGCTGGCCATGGCGCTGGGTGGGTCGTTGATGGGCATGTCCCGCAACTGGCTCAGCGCCCGTGCCAGCCAGGACCTGGGAACCAACCTGCGGGCGGACCTCTTCCGTAAGACGCAGGCCATGTCACTGGCGGCGGCCCAGCGCTTCGGCTCGGCATCGCTGATCACGCGGCTGACAAACGACGTCATGCAGATACAGAACTTAAGTTTCATGCTGACCCGCATCTTCATCCGCGCGCCGCTGCTGCTGATTGGCGGCATGCTGATGGCTTTCATACTGAACGCCCGCATGGCGCTGATCCTGGTGGCAGTGCTGCCGCTGATGGCCGGGCTCATCTATCTGCGCATCAAACGGGGCTTCCCGCTGTTCCAGAAGGTGCAGGCCGCCATCGACCGCGTAAACGGCGTGCTGCGCGAATATCTGGCCGGCGTGCGCGTGGTCAAGGTGTTCAACCGCTTCGACTATGAGGCCCAACGCTTTGATGACGCCAACGCCAACCTGACCGGCCTGGGTGTCACCGCCGCGCGCTCCATGGCCAGCATACTGCCGCTGATGTTTATCCTAATGAACGGCAGCGTGGTGCTGGTGCTGTGGCTGGGCGGCTTCCAAGTAAATGCCGGCTCCATGAAGGTGGGCGACATCGTGGCATTCGTCAATTACTTTTTGCAGATCCTGCAGTCCATGACGATGGTTTCGTGGCTCTTCACCGCCGGTGTGCGGGCCAAAACGTCGGTGGACCGTATCGGCGAGGTGTTTGCCGCTCCTCAGGACATGCCAGACCCGGAGTCACCGTTGAGACCACTGCCAAAGGGCGAGATCCGCATGAGGGACGTGGCATTCACGTACCCCGGTCAGGCGGCTCCGGTGCTGGAGGACATCAGCTTCGCTGTGGCCCCTGGGCAGACGGCGGCCATCATCGGCTCAACCGGCTCGGGCAAGACATCGCTTGTGAACCTGATTCCCCGGTTTTATGACGTTTCCGCCGGACAAGTGCTGGTGGACGGCGCGGACGTGCGCGAGTTCTCCCAGAACGAGCTTCGAGCCCGCATCGCCGTGGTGCCGCAGCAGGCGGTGCTGTTCTCCGGCACCGTGCGCGACAACCTGCGTTGGGGCAAGCCCGACGCCGGCGACGAGGAGCTGCTGTGGGCCGCGGGCATTGCCCAGGCGGCGGAGTTCATCGCCCGCATGCCTCAGGGGCTGGACACGTGGATCGGCCAGGGCGGCGTGAACCTGTCCGGCGGGCAGAAGCAGCGCATGGCCATCGCCCGGGCGCTGGTGCGCCGCCCCGCCGTGCTGATCCTGGACGACAGCACGTCCGCCGTGGACATGGAGACCGAGCGGCGCATCCGCGGGGGCTTAAGGGAGGCTTGCCGCGGCATGACGGTGGTGTTGATCGCCCAGCGCATCCATTCGGTCATGGAGGCTGACACGATCCTCGTGATGGATGGCGGGCGCATCGCCGCCCAGGGCGCCCATGGCGAGCTGCTGCGCGCAAGCCCCATCTACCGCGACATCTACCGCTCGCAGATGGGCATGGACACATCCGGCAAGGAGGTGGTCTGACATGGGGCAGAACCGCGAAGGCCGCCGCGGCCCGGGCCAGGGCATGTTCATGCCCGGCGGGCGCTTCGGCGAGGTGCAGAAGCCCAAGAACATGGCCGCCACCGTGGCGCGGCTGTGGAGCCTCTTTGGCCGGGAAAAGTGGAAGCTGATTTCGGTGTTCGCGATCGCCACGGTGGGCAGCGCCGTGGGCCTGTTGGGGCCGTGGCTCATCGGCCGGGGTGTGGACGCCATGGCCGCCGCCGGGGGCGTAGATTTTGGCCGCCTGTACGGCGTCATCGTGCTGCTGGGCGCGGCCTATGCCGCCGGGGGCGCGCTGTCGTGGCTGCAGGAGTGGTGGATCGCCGGTGTGGCGCAGCGCATCGTGATGCTGCTGCGGCGCAGCCTGTTCCAGCGCATACAGACGCTGCCGCTGCGCTTCTTCGACACCCACACTCACGGCGAGCTCATGAGCCGACTGACCAACGACATCGACAACGTGAGCACCATGCTGTCCAGCTCCACGACGCAGCTGTTCGCCAGCGTGCTCATGGTCATCGGCTCTCTGGTCATGATGCTGGTGCTCTCGCCGGCGCTGACGGCCTTAAGCCTGCTGACGGTACCGCTGACGCTGACGATCTCCGGAATTGTGGCCAAACGCGCCCGGCCCATGTTCAAACAGCAGCAGGCCAACCTGGCCAGCCTCAACGGTCACATCGAGGAAATACTATCGGGTCAGAACGTCGTGAAGGCTTTTGGGCAGGAGGAGCATGTCATAGAGCAGTTCGACGCCATCAACGCCCGCCTGAGGGACAGCGGCTACAAGGCGCAGCTCTTAAGCGGCCTGGTGATGCCCATGCTCAACGTCGTCACCAACATCGGCTTTGTCATCATTGCCACTGCCGGCGGCGCCTTCGCTGTCAACCACATCATCACCGTGGGCGTCATCGCCAGCTTCATCAACTACTCGCGCCAGTTCACCCGACCTCTTAACGAAATCGCCAACCTCTACAGCACGATACAGAGCGCCCAGGCCAGCGCCGAGCGTCTCTTCGAGCTCATGGACGAGCAGCCCGAGGAACCCGACCGCGCCGACGCGCGGCAATTGCAGAGTCCAAGCGGCCATGTGTCCTTCAAAGGTGTCAGCTTCGGCTATGACCCCGACGCGCCGGTGCTGCGCGACATCACGCTGGACGCGCCTCCGGGCCGCACCGTGGCGCTGGTGGGGCCCACCGGCAGCGGCAAGACGACCATCGTGAACCTGCTGGTGCGCTTCTACGACCCCCAGAGCGGCGGCATTTCGCTGGACGGGCGCGACCTGCGGGATTGGACCCGCGACACGCTGCGACCCAGCTTCGGCATCGTGCTGCAGGACACGCACCTGTTCAGCGGCACCGTTCGCGAGAACATCCGTTATGGCCGCCTGGACGCCACCGATGAGGAGGTGGAGCAGGCCGCCCGCGTCGTTGGCGCCCACGGCTTCATCCGCCGTTTGCCAAAAGGCTATGACACCGAGCTGGGCGAGAGCGGCGGCGGCTTCTCCCAGGGGCAGCGCCAGCTGCTATCCATCGCCCGGGCTGTGCTGGCCCAGCCGGCGGTGCTGATACTGGACGAGGCTACCAGCTCCGTGGACACCCGCACGGAGATGACGCTGCAGCAGGCCATGATACGCCTGCGCCAGGGGCGCACGAGCTTCATCATCGCCCACCGCCTTTCCACGATCCGCGACGCCGACGAGATACTGGTCATCGACCGCGGGCAGATCATCGAGCGCGGCAGCCACAGCCAGCTCATGGCGCAGGGCGGGTTCTATCACCGGCTGTACAGCGGCCAGTTCCAGATGATCGAGGGGGAAGGCTGAGTTCCGATGTTGGGCGGATGACATGGTATGACCGCCGCTGTGGAGTATATGCCGATGCGTATTTCTTTCGATTTGGATGATACGTTGATCCTGACTGGTGCGGACGCCCGGCTGGAGCCGCTGCCGAGGTCGCCGCTGCGGTGGCTTTATCGGGAGCGGCTGCGTCAGGGTGCTGTTGCGCTGTGCGCCCGGCTGCGGGCGGCAGGGTGGAAGGTATCCATATATACGACCTCTCAGCGGTCGGAAGCCTATATTCGCCGGCTCTTCGGCTTGTATGGCATTGCCTTGGAGCAGGTCGTCAACCTGCAGAAGCACGAGGATATGGTGCAGCGAGGCAGGGCACAGATTTTGCCGTCCAAGATGCCTTCCCGATTCGGTATGGATCTGCATGTGGATGATGATCTGACCGTCAAGCAGAATGGCGAAGCCTATGGTTTCCGTGTCGTACTCGTCGACAAGCACGATACCGATTGGGCGGACAAGGTATGGACAGAGGCACATAGGGTGGCAGCGCGTAAGCAGAAGCACTGATGAAGGCCGCTGAACCATTTTGTCTCAATGGTTCCTTTGGCATTTGCAATCGTATGTGTGAATGCAAGACCGTACCGTCGGGCACGCTTTAGAACAGGTGATGCCTGTGAAGATCTCCTTTGACCTGGATGATACGATCATCTTGCGGGAAACCAGCCCGTTGATCGAGCCCCCGCTGCCCAAGCCCGCGGGCCTGCTCTATCATGAGCGGCTGCGTTTGGGCGTTGTGGCGCTGTGCGCTCGGCTGCAGGATGCGGGGTGGCAGGTGTGCGTCTATACCCAATCGATACGGCCCAAATGGTACATCCGGGGGCTCTTTGCCCGCTATGGCATCTCGCTGGCGCTGATCGTCAACCGCTGCGAGCATGAGAAGTCCGTGCAATGGGACAAACACAAGGAAAAACCCAAGAAGCTGCCCATCAAGTTCGGAATTGACCTGCATGTGGATGATGACGAAAGGGTCAGCGGTTATGGCGAACGGTACGGCTTCCCCGTTGTGCTGCTGGACCCCCGCGACGCTGGCTGGGCGGACAAGGTGTGGGAGCGAGCCGCAGGGCTTTCCCAGCGGAACAACTGAAAACCATTTTACATTTTTGCCCATGGCCGTATAATAGGAACCCAAAGGATAACTGAGGTGAATACAGCATATGGCCGACATCCTATCCCGGCTGGCGCAGGAGTTCAGCCTGCGTCCGGCTCAAGTGACCGCCACCGTGGCCCTGATCGACGAGGGCAACACAATCCCTTTCATCGCACGCTACCGCAAGGAAGTCACCGGCGGCATCGACGACCAGGTGCTTCGCGAGCTGGGTGACCGCCTGGCTTATTTGCGCAGCTTGGAAGCCCGCCGCGAAGAGGTGCGCCGGCTCATCCACGAGCAGGGGCAGCTGACACCGGAGATCGGGGCTGCGCTGGATAAGGCACAATCGCTCTCGGAGCTGGACGATATCTACCGTCCCTTCCGTCCCAAGCGGCGCACCCGTGCATCCATTGCCAAGGAGCGGGGCCTGGAGCCGCTGGCGTCGCTTCTGCTGCTGCAGAACCCCAAGACCGTGCCGCTGGACGAAGCCAAGGCTTATGTGAGCGAGGAAAAGGGCGTACCCACGCCCGAGGACGCGCTGCAGGGCGCCCAGGACATCATAGCTGAGCTGATCAGCGACAGCGCCGACAACCGCCGTGTGGCCCGCGACCTGACCGTGAACGACGGCATGGTCGTGACCTCCGCCAAGAAGAAGGAGGACTCGGCCTACCGCATGTATTACGACTTCCGCGAGAAAGTGGCGCGCATCGCCGCCCACCGCGTGAGCGCCATAGACCGCGGCGAGCGCGAGGGCTGGCTCAGCGTGAAGCTGGAAGCGCCGCGGGAGCTGATTCTTGGCATCGTCAAGCGCCGCGCGCTGCTCAACACTTCTCCGGCGGCCAGAGCCGTGGAGGTTGCCATTGAGGACGCCTATGACCGGCTGATTGCGCCCTCCATCGAGACCGAGGTGCGCAACGACCTGACCGACCGTGCCAGCGAGCAGGCCATCAAGGTGTTCGCCCAAAACCTCAAGGGCCTGCTGATGCAGCCACCCATCCGCAAGCACGCGGTGCTGGGGCTGGACCCGGCCTTCCGCACCGGCTGCAAGCTGGCCGTCGTGGATGAGATCGGCAACGTGCTCCACACCGGCGTTATCTATCCCACGCCGCCCCAGAGCAAGGTGGAGGAGGCGGCGCGGGTCATGAAAGACCTCATCGCCAAGTTCGGCATCGAGGTTGTGGCCATCGGCAACGGCACGGCCAGCCGCGAGAGCGAGGCCTTCGTGGCCGGCGTGCTCAAGAGCATCCCCCAGAAGGTGCACTACGTCGTCGTCAGCGAGGCCGGCGCTTCGGTGTATTCGGCCAGCAAGCTGGCCGCCGAGGAATTCCCGGAATTCGACGTGTCGCTGCGCAGTGCCGTGTCCATCGCCCGCCGCCTGCAGGACCCGCTGGCCGAGCTGGTCAAGATAGACCCCAAGGCCATCGGCGTGGGCCAATACCAGCACGACCTGAACCAAAAGCGCCTGGAAGCGGCGCTGGGCGGTGTCGTGGAGGATTGCGTCAACGCCGTGGGTGTGGACGTCAATACCGCGTCGCCATCGCTTCTGAGCCACGTGGCCGGTATCAACGGAACGGTGGCGTCCAACATCGTGGCCTATCGCGGCGAGGTGGGCCGCATCCGCAGCCGCCGTGAGCTGCTCAAGGTCAAAAAGCTGGGCGCCAAGGCATTCGAGCAGTGCGCGGGCTTCCTACGCATTCCCGGCGGCGACAACATTCTGGATAACACCGGCGTGCACCCCGAGAGCTACGATGCCGCCGGCAAGCTGCTGAAGCTGACCGGCCGCACCGCCGAGGATGTGGCTGCCCGCCGCCTCAATGACCTGGCCCAGCGGGTGGAGGCCATGGGCCTATCCACGGTGGCCGCACAGATCGGCGTGGGCGAGCCTACGCTCAGGGACATCCTGGCCGAGCTGGCCAAGCCCGGCCGCGACCCCCGCGACGAAATCCCCAAGCCCATATTAAGCTCTGATGTTTTAGAAATGAAGGACCTGACGCCGGGCATGGTGCTGCAGGGCACCGTGCGCAACGTGGCGGACTTTGGCGCTTTCGTGGACATCGGCGTGCATCAGGACGGCCTGGTGCACGTAAGCGAGCTGGCCGACCGCTTCGTGCGCAACCCCATGGAGGTTGTACACGTGGGCGATGTGGTGCGCGTGCGGGTGCTGAGTGTGGACGCGCAGAAGAAACGCATTTCCCTGAGCATGAAGGGCTTGAAGTAGGCCCGGTAAGTACCGTGCAGAACCTGCCATGAGCCAAAACCTTGTAACCTGTCAAAGGGTTACAAGGTTTTTTGCTTTTCTGGGGAGGCTATAAGGACAAGCCAACAGGAGTGTACCCTATGCATATTCAATATGGCATTGAGAAGCTCGGATGTTTGAAGACCGTTCTGGTGCATCGCCCGGATCAGTCCCTATCCAAGATCACCGAGGAGAACAGAGAGTTCTTTCTCTTCGATCAAGTACCCAACGTGGACAGATATCTGGATGAGCATCAGCAGTATTGCACCCTGCTCCAGGAACATGGGATCAGCGTGCATTATTTGTCGGATCACGTCCACCGAAACCGGGATTTGCTGGAGCGATTGCCCAACCTGGCGTATATGCACGATATCGCGGTTGTGAGCTCCCATGGGGCAATCCTATCCAAGATGTCATCCCGGGGTCGCTGTCATGAGGAGGTTGTCGTCAGGGAAGCGTTGACCGATTTGGGTGTTCCCATACTGTATGAGCCGCCGGAGGGAGATGCGTTCGAAGGTTGCCTGCTGCTCTCGCCAAAGACCGTATTTGTTGCGGACACCGAGCGCCACAGCAGAAGCTCCATCAAAAAATTCATAGCATATATCCTGCAATACTTCGACGAGGTCCTCTATGCACAGATCCCTCAGGACAGAAGATTTATGCATCCCGATATGGTCCTTAACCGTATCACGGATCATCTTATGGTCTACTATCCTCCGGCATTCCTCCTAACGTTCCATATCACCAGGGAGAAAAGAACCCAGATCGACCTGAAGGCCTGGATGAAAGAACGACAAATTGAGCTCATTCCCCTGTCGGACAGGGAGCAGCAGCATTGGGGCAGCTCGTTTGTTCCCTTGAAACCGGGGGTTCTCATTTGCTACGACATCTCGCATGACCCGGAAACACGCAATCTGTTGGAGCGTGAGGGCGTACAGTTTATCTTATTCCACCCCGATGCGCTGCTGGCGGGCGGCGGCAGCCTGCGGTGCCTGACGATGAGGCTGTATCGCGACGGATGATAAGGCCCTGAGCGCCGGACTCCAGCGCTTCTGCCATACTCTACAATATTATTGGGTTCAGGAGCGGAGCTTGCACCATGCCGCATTGACTTCGATTATGTCCTGTGCTATTATGCTCCAAACGAAGATCGGGAGCAGTACCCGCGGACATCCCACCCTGCACGGCGTCTCGCCGACATCCAGTCGGCTGAAGCGGCAAGCCGCTTCCGGTGCCGTTGGGCTTAACGCCATCCAGGCGTTTGAAAAGAGAGGGCGCGCCACCGGCTGAAAGCGCGCCCATGGGATTCATACGCGGCGAAGGACACCCGTGAGTTGGGCGAAGAGGCCCGCGCGTGCCGCGGGCGGTAGACCGCCCCGCAGCCGGCGTTATCGGCGTAGAGTGGGCGGCATGGCCGCCAACGCGGGTGGTACCGCGGGTGCATGTGAACCCGTCCCGGAAGAGCAATCTTCCGGGACTTTTGTTTTAGATAAGGAGGATGACCCATGCCCGACAGAAGAATGAGCCCCGACGACGCCCGCCGGGTGCTGCGCGAAGGCGACTACGGTGTGCTGAGCACCGCCGACGCCGCCGGCGTGCCCTACGGCGTACCCGTCAACTATGTCTGCGACGAGACCGAAGGCGCGCTGTACTTCCACTGCGCCCGCGCCGGCCGCAAGCTCGACAACCTGCGTGCCAACCCACGCGTGTCGTTGGCCGTCGTGGGCACCGTCCAGGTCGTGCCCGAGCGTTTCATCACCCATTATGACAGCGTGCTCGCTGAGGGCCGCGCCGCCGTCATGACCGATGAGTCGGCACGCAGGCGAGCGCTGCTTATGATCTGCGAGCGCTTCTCGCCGGGCATCGGCCGCCGGGATGAAGTCATCGAGCGGTACTGGAACGCTGTAAACATCGTACGAATGGACATCGACACCATCAGCGGCAAGCGCAACCGCGACGATTAAGGGGAGGGAAGGACGTATGCAGACCATCGCGCCGGCAGCCAAAGCGCTGCCCCAACTGCCCGCAAACCCCGCGCCCGGCGAACTCGTGGAGCTTCACGGCGCAATCTACCGCATCCGCGACATGAGCGGCTTCGCCTTTGTGATCCTATCCACCGCCCGGGAGCTCGTGCAGACGATCTTCATCCCCGACCAGTGCGGCACGCCCCGCGAGGCCTTCGCCGAAGGCGACCAGGTGACTGTGCAGGCCGAGGCGCGGCCGGAGCCCAGAGCCAAAGGCGGATACGACCTGGTGCTGCGCAGCGTGCAACGCCTGAGCGGTCCCGCCGCCCTGCCGGAGCTGGTCATCAACAAGAAGGAGCTGGGTCTGCCGCTGGATACCAACCTGCAATACCGCTCGCTATGCCTGCGCAACCACCGGGAGCGCTGCATCTTCCGGGTGCAGGCCGGTCTGGCCCAGGGCTTTGCGGACTTCCTGGACGCCAACGGCTTTACGGCCATCCGCACGCCCAAGCTGGTCAGCGCCGGGGCCGAGGGCGGCAGCAACATCTTCGCGCTGGACTACTTCGGCCGCAAGGCCTATCTGGCCCAGAGCCCTCAGCTCTACAAGCAGGCCATGGTCGGCGTGTTCGAGCGCGTCTACGAGATCGCGCCGGTGTTCCGCGCCGAAAAGCACGACACCAGCCGCCACCTCAACGAATACACCAGCGTGGACTTTGAGATGGGCTTCATCGACGGCTTCCACGACGTCATGGCCATGGAGACCGCCATGCTCCGCCACGCCATGGAGCACTTGAAGCGCGAATACGCGCCGGAGCTTAACGAGCTCAAGGCAGCCGTGCCCGATGTGGGCCACATCCCGGCGCTCAAGTTCCGCGAAGCCAAGGAGCTGCTGCGGGATAAACTCGGCCGCGAGGTTACCGACTGGCAGGATTTCGAGCCCGCCGAGGAGACCGCGCTGTGTGATTACATCCGCCGGGAGACCGGCAGCGACTTCGTGTTCGTGACCCATTATCCGTCGTCCAAGCGGCCCTTCTACGCCATGGACGACTCCGAGGACCCCGGCTACACGCTGAGCTTCGACCTGCTGTTCCGGGGCCTGGAGGTCACCACCGGCGGCCAGCGCATCCACGACTACGACGCCCAGGTGGAAAAGATGCGGGAGCGGGGAATGGATGTGGACGCCTTCGAGAGCTACCTGCTGATCCACAAATCCGGCATGCCACCCCATGGAGGCCTGGGCCTGGGGCTGGAGCGGCTGACCGCACGGCTGCTGGGGCTGGACAACGTGCGTCGGGCATGTTTGTATCCCAGAGACATCAACCGCCTGGAACCATAGCAGTGAATAAGCAAGCCCGCTGGAAAATCAGCGGGCTCGTTTTCTCCTATCGCACTTTGGTTGTATTTGCCAGCTCGTATTATGCTTATGCTGTACGCCTTAAAAAGTATTGAATCATAGCCACACCGTCTATTGTCTCCGTCTTTTCCACCTCAAAGAAGTTGAGCAGCATGTTTTCAAATTCTTGAGGCGACATATCGAATTTATCTGGTCTTCCCATAGACACTTCAACCAGGTTCATAAACCGACGCATTTTGCCACCGTTATCGGGTATATCCAGAACGAATTTGCCGCCGGGTTTCAGTATCCTATAAGCTTCCGCAAGTGCCTTCGAGACGTAATCTTTTTCAAAGTATTCAAGTACTCCGATACAAGCCCCGAAATCAAAATAATGATCAGCAAAAGGGGTCTCGTGTATACTTCCGCAATACAACGCACCTACATTCAGATTGTTTTTTTCTGTAAATTCATTAAGAAGTTTTATGGTTTCACTGCTTATGTCCACTCCGTGATAAGTCGACGGCCATTCGTCATACCCCTTAAACATCAGATTCAAACAGCAACCAAGATCAACGAAGTTCATATTTGAGGCTGGAGATAAAAAATCCTTGATTTCGCTGCGTCCGCTATCCGAATCCAACCCTTCTGCTCTGGCTCTTTGAAAAGCGGTATAGTCAGGATCATTTTTCAGATATTCTGGCAAATCTTCCCCGTATGGATCAGAGCCAATGCCTTTTCGTCCTAACTCAATACCTCTGTCATAAGACTTCGCTATCTCTTCCAAGTGGCTGTTCATTCTACAGGCTCCCTCCATGAAATACATTCGAAACCGGATTTATAGGCATTATATAGTTTTTGATTTCGGCAAACAATATAATCAGATGAAACCGATCTGTTACCTTCATTTCATTGGGTACAGAGCGTTTGGCATTTTGTGCTGAGATTTGCGGGAAATCCCGGCGGATTGATTGAACGCCACCGGCGATTGCGCTACAATCGAAAGGGGCCTTCCGCCTGCGGCGGCCGCTAATACTTGCAATGATGGAGCGTACCACATGACGGACATCCAGAAGCGTTTTGAAACCGAAATCGCCGAGATGGTGAAGGCGTGCCACCGCTGCGCCGAGGTCGGCTTTGTGCAGAGCCAGGGCGGCAACTTGAGCCAGCGGGTGGGTGAGGACCTGGTGCTCATCACACCCACGAAGATGAACAAGGCCGACATCCAGTTCGACGACATCTGCGTCGTCACCATGGACGGCAAGACCGTTTATGCCCCCGACGGCGGCAAGCCCACCGGCGAGCTGCCCTTCCACCTGCGCATCCTCAAGAGCCGGCCGGACATCCGCGCAATCGTGCACGCCCACCCGCCGGTGCTCACGGGCTTCGCCATCAACGGCGGCGATTGGCTCAAGCGCCCCTATCTGCCCGAACCGGTGCTGGAAGTAGGCCCCATGGTGCTGGTGCCCTATGCCGAGCCGCTGAGCGAAGAGCTGGCCTGCTCCTTTGACGCCGTCATCGAGACCAGCAACGGCTTCCTGATGCAGAACCATGGCGCGCTGATGTGCTCGGTGGAGAGCGCCAAGCGCGCCCAGGAGCTGCTGGAGATGGTGGAGGCCCAGGCCAAGTCGCTGGTGGTGGCCATCGCGCTGGGCGGCGCGCGCACGCTGCCCGAGGCAGATGTGCGCAATCTGGAGAGGACGCTCAAGACCCGCGGCCAGTGCCTGCCCTGCGCGCCGGGCAAGGCAGCCGGGCTCATCGAGCTGATGTTTGACTGATGAGCTGGGATTTTGATGCCAACGTAGACCGCCGCTGCACCTGCAGTGAGAAGTGGGACAATTACCCCGGCGCGCCGGACGCGCTGCCCATGTGGGTCGCGGATATGGATTTCACCGCGCCGCCGGAAGTTTTAAACGCCCTGCGGGATCGCGTGGATCACGGCGTGTTCGGCTACAGCTGCCCGCCGCCGGAATCCAGGCAGATCGCCTGCGACTGGCGGCGCCAGCACTGCGGCCACGATGTGCGGCCCGAGTGGGTCGTGTTCAGCGCCGGCGTCGTGTGTTCGATCAAGGCCGCGATACAAGCCTTCACGGCTCCCGGCGACGCCGTGGTCGTGCAGACGCCGGTGTATCCGCCCTTCCTGCTGGCGCCGGCCCACGAGGGGCGGCGCGTGGCGCGAAATCCTTTGCGTTGCGAAAACGGCCGTTGGCTGATGGATTTGGACGATCTGGAGGGGCACTTCCGCGCCGGCGCGCGCTTCATGCTGCTGTGCAGCAGCCACAACCCCGTGGGCCGCGTGTGGACGGCGCAGGAGCTGGCCGAGCTGGCGGCGCTGTGCCAGCGCTATGAGGTGCTCGTGGTGTCCGATGAGATCCATTGCGACATCCTGCGCCCGGGCCAGCGGCACACGGCGCTGGCCGCGCTGCCCGGCATGCAGGATCGCGTGATCACGTGTGCATCCACGACCAAGAGCTTCAACCTGGCCGGGTTGCAGAATTCCGTGGCCTTCGCCGCCGACGAGGGCATTCGCGAGAAGCTGCGGCGCGAGCTGTACCGCTGCAACCATTCGGAACCCAACCTCTTCGGCATGCTGGCGCAGAACGCCGCCTGGCAGCACGGCGGGCCGTGGCTGAATGCGCTGAACATCTACATCGCCGCCAACGCCGACCTGGCGCTGGGCGTGCTGGGCGACCAGGACAGGATTTCGGCCACGCAGCCCGAGGGCACCTATCTGCTGTGGGTGGATTGCACGGCGCTGGGGCTGGATGAGCCAGCGCTGTTGGATTTCTTTGTGCAACGCTGCCGGGTATTCCCGACCATGGGCAAGCCCTACGGCGCGCCGGGCTTTGTGCGGCTGAACCTTGCCACCCGCCGAGCGCTAGTGGAGGAGGGCGTTGGGCGAATCCTGGAGGGACTCAAAGAGATCTGATCTAAAGTGGCGACTGCTCAAAGGCGTCGATCTCCCGGGAAAGAGCCCGCAGGAAGTCCGCGGTCTGCGGCTCACGCAGCAGCTCCGCGAACACCGCCTGCACCGCTGCCACGAAGGCCGACGACAGCGCGCCGCGGCCTTGGTGGCACAAAGGGCACACCGGGCGGCCCCTTGGGTCCAGCCGGGCGTTTACGGTGTCATAGTGCACCTTGGGAGCCAAAGGGAAAATCCGGCAGCTCAGCGGGCGCAATGACCGGCCGCAGGCGCCGCCGCAATCCAACAACTGGATCACCCCATAGCCGGGCAGATGCGCGCCGCGCAGGGTAAAGCCTGGAAGACTCGCATACACAGCCTCCTCACCGGGAAACAGATACATGCCCGGCAGATCGGCGCCCACGGCGCAGCACGCGCCGCCGCACAGCCGGCCGCAGTCGGATTTCAAAGGCGTAAGCTCGCCGATCACCGCATACAGCTGTTCATAGAAGGGTTTATTAACCATCGTCGACCTCTTGTTTCGGGAGGATGTCATGGAAAACACCGAGCCATTGATTGAGCGTCTGGGCACTGGAGAAGGCCATTTATGTGTTGACGGCTGGAGCAGCCCGCGGCTATGGGAGCACCAGGGCGGGGTGCAGCTGGCCATTGTGGATCTGCCCACGGCGGCCCACACGGTGCTGCAGGCCCGCGCCGGTGCCGACGACTGGCTGCATAACCGCGCCAGCCTGACCTTCACGCTCCATCATAGCAGAATGGACGGCCCGCAGGAAGCCCTGCTGATGTTGCGGGAAACGCTGCTGCGGGTGCGTGATCTGCTGGCGGAACGCGCGGCGGTTTATGTGTTCGCGGACCCGCGACTGAGCGCCCAGGCCCGGCTGCTGTGCGATGAGGTGTTTGGCCGCGGCGCTTTCCGCAACGAGATCGTCTGGGCCCACGGCAGCGGCAAGCGCCCCCGGGGCCATTTCACCCGTGTACACGACACAATCCTTTTCTATGCCAAAGGAGCGGGCATCTTCAACCCCGAGGCATCGGGCCGACGCCGGGGCGCGGAGCCCACCAACCACATGCGCCGCAGCGTAGACGCCCAAGGGCGCGTGTACTTTGCCCGCGTCAAAGGCGGGCGGGAGCTGCGATACTTCGAGGACGACATCGTGAGCCTGGGCGACGTATGGACGGACATCCCGGAGCTGACACCCCGCGATGCCGAGCGCACCGGCTGGGAAGGCCAACGGCCGGAAGCGCTCATCGAGCGCATCGTGCGCTCGTCCTCCCACGCCGGCGGCATCGTGCTGGATGCCTGCAGCGGCGCGGGCACCGTGGCTGCTGCGGCCCACAAAGCCGGCCGGCGCGCCGTGGCCGTGGCCGAAGGGCCTTTCGAGCGGCTGCTGTTCCGCCGAAGGGTTTTGGAGGCCGGCGCGGGGGATTACACCATCGAGCACCCCGCGCTTGCGCCGGACAGCGCCCAGGCGTCGGTGCGCTTTGCCGGCGGCCTGGCCTATCTGCCGGAGCTTACACCCGGTGCGGGGCAGGGCTCGCTGCTGGACGACGGCGGCACGCTGGACGGCTGGCTGGCCGGGCTGCTTCGGGGAAACGAGTTTACTGTGAGCGGCGTTTCGATGCGCACCCGGGGAAACCCGGCGCTCAGGCTCAGCCTGCCGCTGGGCGAGGGGGAGGGAACCCCTGCGGCGCTGCTGTGCGACGCCGGCGCGCAGACCAAGTTGGTTGTAGGCAGGCAATAGGCAAGCAGGTTCACATTAGCCACATATATCATGAATGGGTCCGAAGGTTTCCAAAGGGCGACCGGAAAGCCTTTTGGTCGCGCCCGATGGCACTGCCCCGGCTTGCGGCAACGTCGGCTCTGTCGATGTGAGAGCAAGCCGATAGCTGCGCAACGCGCAACGTAAGGCGCGAAACCCATTCCCTTGTTACTAAACGGCTCCCATCGATTGATGAGAGCCGTTTTTGTTCCAATAACTGATTTATCCGAGCATATCCTCTATTTCATACCGTACCCAGAAAGAATCCCCATCCCTGGAAACCAGCGTATGATCGAACCCCGCTGGGCGGTGGAAAGGCCGGGCAGGTACCGCCTGCAGCAGCACCTTTATGCCCCCTACGACGACTGACCCGATGTAACACTGTACGGCGCCTTCCAGCGGAAGTGCGGCGAAGCGGGCGCTGTCTGTGGCGGCGGCAAAGGGCTGTGCCGACGGCAGTGCATCCAGCATGGCCTCCACCTGTGGCTGGATGTCCGCCCAAAGCGGTGTGTCCCTGGGTAGGGAGACCGGCTGCGCGCGCTTGATCTTGATGCCGGTTTTGGCTGCCGATGAGATGGTCACCTCCGGTTGCGGCTGTGCTTCTACCGCCTGCACTTCCGGCTGCACTTCCGGTTGCACTTCCGGTTGCTCTTCCGGTTGCGCAGCCGCAGGCTCAGCGGCAGGCAGCGGCTGCACAGCATCGAGGGCCGAGGCGCTCGACGGCGCGTCGGGTTCTTCGGTAAGGCCATAGGGGGCCAGCCTGCCGCGAAAGGAAGGCGCTGTCCCACTGCCGACGGTTGGCTGCATGTCGAAGCCGGCGGGTTTGGAAGCGGCAGGTACATCCGGGGCAACGGAAGCCGTCTGGACAAGCGCCTCGGGTGGTGCCTCCGGAGATGTATCCGACGATTCTACGGGGGGCGTTATGGGGATAACCGCAGGAGCGACAGGGGCCTCGTACCGGGCGCTGGGCGGCTGTTTGGCTGGCACAGGGGCGGGTTGCGGAGGCGCCAGCGCGGCGTCCAGCGCTTCGCGGGCGCGAGTCTTGTCAAAGGCAGCGCTGCCCAGCCGGGCGAAGGCCGCAGGTTTGCCCGCGCACAGCACCCACACGGCGGCCAAATCGCCCTCATCGGTATGCAGCGCTGCGCCCAGTTCCATGGGCTTCAAGCAACGGTAGCCGCGCTCGGGGCCCTTCTGCAGCACCGCCTGCTGGGGTTGGGCGTTCAGTCGTGTCATTACGGTCAGGTCAGCTCCCTTGGTTCCTATGGCATAGCTGACCGCGCCCACAGCGGCGCCGCCCTCTTCAGAAAAAAGCATGGCCTTGCCGGCTCTCTTGCTATCGCTCACTTTCATCACCGTTATTGATATATGCATGAGGATGGGAGTATATAACGAAAGCGGCCGAACACACGTCCGGCCGCTTATTGTATTGCTTGATTTAGCCCCTGGCTGTCAGAACCTCGGCCTCATAGCGGCGCACGGCATCCAGCCAGGCGGCGCCCACGGGCACGTTGCGAGTCAGGCAGTAGTAATCCCACACGGCAGCCCACGGCGCGGATTTGTATTCCTCGGTGAGTGCCAGAACGGCGGTGCGGTCGCCGCAGGCCTCCAGCTCCCGCAGCGCTGCGGTGGGTTCCAGCATGGCCTTGAGCTGCGCCTTGCGGGTGTTGCGGCTGCCGATGGCCCAGGCAGCCACGCGATTGATGGAAGCGTCGAAATAGTCCAGCGCGACGTGTACGCGGCTGTCATAACCGCCGCGGATGATCTCGTTCATGATGGCCTGGGTCTCATCGTCCAACAGCACCACATGGTCACTGTCCCAACGCACCGGGCGGGAAACGTGCAGCAGCAGTTCGTCCATGTACAGCAGCAGCGCGGAGATCTTGGCCGAAATGACCTCGGTGGGGTGGAAGTGGCCGGCGTCCAGCGTCAGCATGACCTTGCGGCTCAGCGCATAGCCCATGTAGAACTCGTGAGAGCCCACGACGTAGGCCTCGCTGCCAATGCCGAACAGCTTGCTTTCCACGGCGTCCTTGTGGAAGCGCGGGTCGATCTTCTCGGAGAGCATATCATCCAGCGCGGCCATCAGGCGCTCCCGTGGCGCGGCGCTGTCGGCGGGCAGGTCTTTGACGCCGTCGGGCAGCCAGATGTTCATCAGGCTGGTCTTGCCGGTTGTGCGCCCGAAATATTCGCTGATCTTGCGGCATTGCTTGCCATGGTCGATCCAGAACCGGCGGATGCCGGCGTCTGGGTGGCTCAGCGTGCCGTCGGCGGCCTTGGGGTGGCTGAAATAGGTCGGGTTGAAATCCAGGCCGATGCGGCGCTCCACCGCCCATTGAGCCCAGTTCTCGAATTGCTTTGGGGACAGCGCATCGCGGTCCACGAAGGCGCCGCCCATTTCGGCGTAGCTGGCGTGAAGGTTCACCTTCAGCGGGCCGGGGATCATGGACATGGCGACCTGTAGGTCGGCGCGCAACTCTTCGGGTGTGCGAGCCTTGCCAGGATAGTTGCCGGTGGCAGCGATGCCGCCGCTTAGGCCCTGGCCCTGGTTTTCAAAGCCGCCCACGTCGTCGCCCTGCCAGCAGTGCAGCGACAGTGTCAGCGCATCCAAGCGCTGCATGGCCTGCTCGGTGGACACGCCCAGTGAAGCGTAGGCCTCCTGTGCCAGCGCATATGCCTTTTCAACGTTGGTGCTCATGGAATCGCTCCTTTGCGGCGCTAGGGGCCGCGACCATGGATATACAGATTATACAATTGCTCCCCACGGGCCGTAAAGGGCTTGACAAAAAGCGGGAGCAGAATTGCAAAATGCCAGGGCAGGGATACAAACGAAAAACCGGCCCCAATGGGGCCGGTCTGCTTCGATGGGTTATGGTGGCTTACACCTTCGCGAGCTTGCGGGCGAGCTGGGCCTTCTTGCGGTTGGCCGCGTTTTTGTGTATGACACCCTTGGAGGCAGCCTTGTCGACAAT
>JAEZSC010000161.1 GCA_023422005.1 Bacillota bacterium
TTTAGACCTCGGCCTCGATGCGGTGCTCATCATCCTCTGCTAAAGTCCGGCGCAGGCGGTTGGGGTCTATCTTGCGCAGCGCACCGTCATAAAGCAGGCTGAGGGCTGCCACGCGGCCCACAGCAGCCCCCAACTGCAGTTGAAGGCTCAGGTTGTCAGCCGGGGTGTGCTCATCCGTGGCCATCAGCAGGTTTTCCACATCGCGGCACAGCAGCGCACCCAGCGGTGTGGTCTGCACGCTGCCGCCGGCCTTTTGGGTCAGCACTACGGCATTCTCGATGGAGCCGGGCTCCATGGACGCCGCCATGCGGCAGCGCAGCGCCCGGGGGCGGTCCACCAGCAGCGGCCGGTGGGCAAAATGAATCAGATAGCAGTTTTCATAGCCGGGCACGTTGCGCTGCAAAAAGCCGATGGCGGCATGGGCGTGCTCGCGGCACAGCGCTTCTGCGGCAGCCTGCTCAAAGGCCGTGGCCGCCGGGCGCAGGCCGGGGGCAGCGGCATTGAGCATTGCGGTGCCGCCCCGGGGGCACGGAATCAGCTGTGGGTAGCTCATGGGTGTGGGCAGCTCCTCGCAGGCCTGCTCGCTGCGGAACCGGTCGGCATACTGGCGCAGCGCCTCGCCGTCGAACACGCCGGGTGTGCGGGTGTCGATGCCGCCGATGCGGGCCAGCAGCGTCAGCGACGGCTCGCGGGTTTCGTCGAAGGGGCAGCCCCGCAGCCTCGCCAAAGCGCTGTCTTCGGTGGCGTCTATGAAGCAATACGCGCCCAGCTTGACCCGCCCTGCTGGCGTGGCCAGCGAGATACCCTTTATGCGCGGCCCTTTGCCGGTCAACTTTACGGTGCGGGCGCGCCACAGGGTTTCCACGCGGGCGCGGCTCAGCAGGCCGGCCAAGTGGGCGGCCATGTCTTCGGGTTCCACGATGGAGCGGCCCCACGCCCGCCGGGAGAAGGCGCGGACGCCCTCCATGGCGGCCGAAGCGCTCTCGCCCGACCAATGGTTTAAGAGCCCCAATGCGAAGTCGCCGCCGGGGCATGGGCCATCATCCACGAGCAGCGTGCGGGCATTGTGCTCCGACGCCTGCAGCGCCGCCGCTACGCCGGCTGCTCCTGCTCCCACGATGATGATGTCGTAATCCTTCTCCTGCACGGCCCGTCCCTCAATGTGCTTGTCCTATCATTATAATCGCTTGGAGGAAGGCCTTCAATACAGAGTGAGCCTCGGCGCTGTTTCTGTGATGAGCAAAAACGGACTCCTATTGTGGGAGAACGGTTTATGATATACTCCATATGTACGTGTCATTGATTCGCCTTTGCGGCAATGGGAGGGGAATGTGGATAACCGGCGATTGCTGTGGCATAGAGTGGCTGCCTCGTTGCTTTTGGTTCTCCAGCTTGCGGTCATGATATACTTCGGCGCCAGCAAGCGCTTCCTGCATGTGGACGAGTGGTTCACGTATACGCTGTCCAATGGCCATTTCAAGCCATTCCTTCACTCCAACGACGACCATCTCAACACAAAGCTGGACAGAGCGTACTTTCTGGACGATACGACGGTGCAGGGCGATGAGCGGTTCTCCTATGATTCTGTATATTACAACGCAATGAAAGATATCCATCCACCGCTTTATTTTGTTTTGATGCACACGATCTCCTCGTTCGTTCTGGACAGCGAATCCAAGTGGATCGGCATCGGGTTGAACCTCGCTATCTTCCTACTGAACAATCTCCTGCTGTACCTGATTGCGCGCCGCCTGCTGGGCAACCGATGGTTGGCGCTGATTCCCTGCGCGATTTGGGGCTTCAGCGCCGGGGCCATCAGCGCCGTCGTATTCATCCGTATGTATGAGATGCTGACCTTTTCGGTGCTGGCCAGCGTATATATATACCTTGGCATCCGAGATGGCAAGCCCACCCGATGGCAGCTGCTCCAGCTGTTCGGCGTCCATCTGTTTGGGTTTTTGACACAGTATTATTTCATCATTTTCGCGTTCTTTCTGTGGGCGGCTTATGCTGCGCCGCTGCTCAGGAGGCGGCAGTTCAAGGCGGTTTTCCTCCACGCCGGAGCCGCAGCCGCGGGGATTCTGGCCGGCGTATTGGTTTTTCCCAGTTCCTTGCTGCAGATATCCAGGAGCGGACGGGGCCAGGAAGCCTTTACAAACTTTCTGAATATCCATGGATACCTAAAGGATATCCAGACGAATTTCGGCATCTTGAGCAAAGAGATGTTTCACGGCTCCCTTGCCGCCTTGTTGGCCATACTTGCCGTGCTGCTGCTCGGCTTTTATGGGTACCGTTATATCAAAAACAGGTCTCTCGCACAGAAAGGCGATGCTGCGCCGGCTGCCCGTGATACGCGTTGGGCGCTGGTCGCGGTTCCTGTGCTGTGCTACATCCTGATGGTCGCCAAGATCGCCCCGTACAAGGCAGACCGGTACATCTTCTGCGTGTTTCCGCTGGTCATGCTTCTGTTCTTCCTGTTGGCCCGGCATGCGATGGGCCTGTATATCAAGAACCAAAAGCTGGTCTGCGGAATCGTGATGGGATTGTTTTTGGTGCTTACGGCGCTTTCCTATCCCAATGACATATCCTATCTGTATTTGAAAAACAAAAGCGCCGCGGAGGTACAGGCTTATGAGCGGGCGTATGGTAAGTACGATTGCTACTTTCTCTTCAAGGATCATCAGGTTATCAGCCAGCTCATGCTGGGCTCCAGACAGATGGTGCTCCACGAACACGCCGTGATTCTCAGCCTGGAGGACGGCTTAACCAAACTGGATGAGATGCTCAATAAGGGCGAAAGCGGGCCGGTTGTGCTCTACATCGGCCAGTATAAACGCTGGAACGCCAAGGACGTTTTGCAACAGATTCTGGCGCAGACCCGATATGATGAGGCGGTGAAAATTCTGGACGCGGGCGAAGGGACCGCGACGGAAGGATACCTTTTGCGCTGAGCATGCCGCTCCGCTCTGGGGCAGAAGGCAGATGCCCTTCGCAGGATGCACAGCGTCCCGCGCTTGGCCTGCGGTGGTTTGTGCAAGCGCGCAAAATGTGATATTCTTAGCCTCGTTTGATAAATAGTATGGAGTGAATACTTATTATGTTGACACCCGAACAAATCGACGCGCTGGTGTCTGGCGAGCTGGACCGGCTGGACATTGCCCTGAGCGCCAAGCCGCTGGTGTTTGGCGGCCTGGCCATGGAACACTACGGCCTGCGGGAGCACGGCCACGACATCGATCTGCTCATCGGGGCCGATGATCTGGCGGCGCTGTGGGCGCGCTTTCCCGAAGCGCGCAAGGACATGTGGGGAGACCTGGGCCTGCTGGTGGATGGTGTGGAGATGTTCCGCAGCGTTTATCGGCTGGACGCCGGGTTCTTTGGTGTGGGAGCTGTGGAATATGCCCATTGCCGGGTGATGAGCGCCGACCGGCTGCTGCTCATGAAATGGTTCGCTCAGGGCGGCACGCCCAAGAATGACCGCGATCTGGAGCTGATCAAGGGGTACTTCTTCCGCAGCCAGAACCCGGCGTGGGAAGCCTATATGCAGGGCCGTGTGCCGCGCTATCTGGCCGCGCCCGGCGGCACACTGTTAGGCGCGCAGATCGATGAGTGAGCGCGACCCCATTTATTTTAGAACAAGAATGAACGGATAGAATTTTCGGAGGATTTCATGAAGTTAGGCATCGTAGGCCTGCCCAACGTCGGCAAGAGCACGCTGTTCAACGCCATCACCCGCGCCGGCGCGCAGGCTGCCAATTATCCCTTTTGCACGATAGAGCCCAACGTCGGCGTGGTGGATGTGCCCGACCACCGCCTGGACGAGCTGGCTAAGATCTACAACCCCAAGAAGATCACCCCCGCCATCGTGGAGTTTGTGGACATTGCGGGTCTGGTGCGCGGCGCCAGCCGCGGCGAGGGCCTGGGCAACCAGTTCCTGGCCCACATCCGCGAGGTGGATGCCATCGTGCAGGTCGTACGCTGCTTTGACGACACCAATGTGACCCATGTGGACGGTTCGGTGAACCCCGAGCGCGACGCAGAGACCATCGGCCTGGAGCTGATCTTCGCCGACATGCAGACGGTGGAGAAGCGCATCGCCCGCACGGGCAAGGCCGCCAAATCCGGCGACAAAAAGCTGCTGGCCGAAGCCGAGACGCTGCAGCAGATCAACGCCGCTCTGGAGCGCGGCGTGCCCGCCCGCCGCCAGGACTTGAGCGAAGACGGCCGGGCGCTGGCGGCGGAGATGTGCCTGCTGACGCTCAAGCCGGTGATCTATGCCGCCAACATCGCCGAGGACGATCTGAGTAAGCCTGAGGACAGCCTGCCCCGGGTGGCCGCCCTCAAGCGCATCGCCGCCGCCGAAGGCGCCGAAGTCATCGTCGTCAGCGCTCGCATCGAGGAGGAGATCGCCTCCATGGACGATGAGGAGGGCGCGCTGTTCCTGCAGGAGCTGGGTCTTGCGGAATCGGGGCTCAATCGCCTGATCAAGAAGAGCTACGAGCTGCTGGGGCTCATGAGCTATCTGACCGCCGGCGAGAAGGAAGTGCGCGCATGGACGATACCGCGGGGCACCAAGGCCCCCCAGGCCGCCGGCGTCATCCATTCGGATTTTGAGCGTGGTTTCATCCGCGCCGAGATCGTAAGCTATGACGCGCTGATGGCCTGCGGCAGCTTCAACGCCGCCAAGGAGAAGGGCCTGGTACGCAGCGAGGGTCGGGAGTATGTGTTCCAGGACGGGGATGTCGTGCTGTTCCGGTTTAACGTATAAGGTGTACCGATACCCATCAATTTGAATAAATGATTGGGGCAGGGCAGAATATGGAAATCTCTATCAAAAAGGGAAGCATTGAATATATAGCAGATTGTGAGCAGGCCCTGGAAAACTCAACATTGGGTGAGCGGTATTTCTCAAATAAGGGCAGCGCAAGAAGAGCGTTGGAGGAGGGCTTCGGGAAAGAAGAAATCCATGTTGCGCTGAATGGCGATGAATGCATAGGATTTATATGGTATATTTTGAATGGAGCCTTTCATTCGTTTCCCTATCTTCATATCATAGCGGTGAAGCAAGAGTATCGCAGCCGGGGCGTTGGGAAAAAGCTGCTGGAGTTTTTCGAGAATACATGCTTTCTGGAAGACTCAAAATTGTTCCTGGTGGTAGCGGATTTCAATCCGAAGGCAAAGAAATTATATGAAGAGATTGGCTATATACAAGTGGGCACGATGCCTGATCTGTACAGAGAAGGGATCACCGAGTACTTAATGATGAAAGTCAGGCAATACGGATGAGCAGCCTCCACAGCTTCTGCCGCCGCATGCACGAAAGCCTCACCCAGCGCTATGGCCAGGAGATGGCCCAGCGCATCGTGGGCGAGGGTGTGAGCGCCTCTGCCGGGGCCGAGGCCAAGGCCCGCTGGGCGGCGCAGGCGGTGAACCGCCTGAAGCAGGAGCTGCCGCCGCAGGAGCTGCCGGCTGCCATGGCTGGCTGCTGCTGTGGTCCCAACGCCGGGCACCTGAAGGAATCGCGGGACGCCTGGCGCAAAAGCGGCGGCGACATGACGGCCTTTGTGCGCATCCGCAACCAGCAGATGGGCGCTGCCGCGGGCTTCGACTGGCGCGAAGGCAAGCTCTATTTAAGCTACCCCACATGCTATTGCTCGCTGGTGAAGCACGCCTCGCAAAAACTGCCGGTGGACTATTGCCTGTGCTCGCGGGAATTCACTCGCCGGGTGTTCGAGGAAACCTTCGGCCGGCCGGTGGATGTCCAACTGGTCTCCAGCGTAAAAAGCGGCGATGAGCAGTGCTTGTTTGAGGTAACGCCACTATAGGATAAAAGAAAACCCCCGCCTGTCTGCCAGGCGGGGGTTTTCTTTCGTTGCGTTAATCCTCTGTATCGTCGTTGCCGGCAGAAGCGCTGGCGTCCGGATCCGCAGAGGCATCGGCATCCGGGGATGCGCTGACCTTTGCCGAAGCGGAGGCGTCAGCATCAGGGTCGGTGTCCGCGTCGTCGTCACCGGTATCATCAGGTTCTGCGCCGGTGCCGGCCTTGATGAGCTTCGCGTTGCCCAGCACGATGTTCAGCGTGGACCCGCCGGTGCCTTTGGTCTGGGTCAGCCGGATGCGCAGCTCGTCCACGCCGCTGACGTCCACCGTCACGCCCTTTTCGGTGAAGTCATAACCGTTTTTCTTGGAGTCATAGATGGGGTCGGTGTCGTCGCCGTTGTAGATGCGCAACTGGAACTTGCCGTTCTTTTCGGCGTAGTCGTGGTTGGCGTCGGCGCCCAGGTCGAACTTGAACTTGCTGTATTTGCCGTTCAGTTCATACTTGACCGTGATCGATGCGCCGCTGGAGCTCGTGATGGACTTGTAGGGCACATACAGGCCAATGCCGTGCTGGTACTCCTGGGTGTCTATGGCGAATTCGCTGTCCTCTTCCTTGAAGGTCCACACCTTGTTGTGGAAGCCGGCTTTGGGCGTTTCGCTGGGTTCCAGCTCCTCCAGGTATATCGACTCCTCGGGCTTGGGTGTGGGTGACGGCGAGGGTTCGCCGGGCAGGGCGGAACTGTCGGATCCGCTTGTCATTGGCGTGGCAGAGAAAACCGGATTGGTCTTGCTGACGGTGTCCTTGGAGCGGCCCTTGAGCGCGAACGCCAGGCCGATGCCCAGGCCCACGACCAGAATCACGCCGCCGGCAATCATCAGGATGGGCATGTAAGGTTCCAGATAGGCCAGCAGACCGCCGGAGGGCGCACGCCCGGTGCCCGCGCTCATGGTTGGGCCCAGCGTGGAACGGGAGGCCCTGCCGCGGCTGGAGGAGGGTGAAGGCGACGACCAGCCGGCGCGATCCGCCTCGCGGTGCAGCCAGCGGGCCACCTCGTGCATGTCCTCGATCAGGCGGCGGGCTTCCACGACGTCGTCGTGCATGCGGTAGCTGCGATAGCTGCTGCTTGTGCCGGCGCCGCCGTTCATGATGTTGTGGAACTTGGCCAGGATTTCGGCAGGCACGCGCCCGGTGGCCTTCAGGCTTTCCAGCTTCTGGGGTTGGGCGGTACCGTTGGGCGTGTCGATGTCGTAAAAATCCAGAGCGATATCGGCGGCCCATTCGCAGAAGTTTTGCATGGTACCGATGGCACTGGTCGGGCTAACCTCCACAAGCCGGCTGGCGTCGGCGGCGATGGCGGCCAGTTTGGGCCACCGTATGCGCAGGAAGTTGAAATCGATCATCCATTTCCCTCGGTTCTTTGGTATAATTGCTCGCGGTTGCGCCGCGCGCACCCGCTTTGTCTTTATTGTACCGCCTTGGCCTATCGTGTCAATACTTTAAACATTAGTATGCAAAATCTTACAACTTCATTACATAATCGCAGCCGGTTTATGGTGTCGTTCACGGGTCAAATCCTGCTTTTTCCGCATTGTTGGCGGTAATGGGCATTGGGGTTCGGACATAATTTATAGGGCTGTGTTGTATGCGGCGGTCTTCGCTGCTCTTGCCCAGCAAATAAGAAAGCTGTTTCCCTATAACACAGAGGGCGCGCCGCACAGCGCACCCTCTGTGTTTGATTCCTTGCTTTGCTTAGTATTTCCCGAACTCCTTGTCGTTCAGCGAGATCTTACGGCGGGCGGGCTTGGCGGCTTCGCGGCCGCCGGGCAGCGCCGCGGCGCTGCGGGGCTCCTCGCTGTGACGCAGGCGGAAGCGGGCCACCATGGCCTTGAGCGTTTCGGCCTGGCCGGAGAGCTCCTCGCTGGCGGCGGCGCTCTGCTCGGCGGTGGCGCTGTTGGTCTGCACCACCTGGCTCACCTGCTCCACGCCGCGGTTGATCTGGGCCACGGCGGTGGCCTGATCGCGGCTGGCCGCGGCGATGCCGCCCACGATGCCGGTGGCCTCCTCTACGCCGGTCACGATTAGGGCCAGCGCCTGGGCGGTGCTGTCGGCGATGCGGGTGCCCTCGGCGGCCTTCTGAATGGAGTTTTCGATCATGGCCGTGGTCTCCTTGGCGGCGTTGGCGCTGCGCACGGCCAGGTTGCGCACTTCCTCGGCCACCACGGCAAAGCCCTTGCCGTGCTGCCCGGCGTGGGCTGCTTCCACAGCGGCGTTCAGCGCCAGCAGGTTGGTCTGGAAGGCGATGTCGTCGATGACCTTTATGACCCTGGAGATGCTGGCCGAGGAGGCGTTGATCTCCTTCATGGACTGCTGCATCTGCTTCATGTGGCGGTCGCCGTCCAACGCGTGATCGCGGGCGGAGGAGGACAGGTCGTTGGCGCGGCTGGCATCCATGGCGTTCTGCTTGGTCTGCGTGGCCACATCGCCCAGCGATGCCGTGAGCATCTCGATGGCTCCGGCCTGCTCGGTGGCGCCCTGGCTGAGCGCCTGGCTGCCGTCGGACACCTGGTGGGCGCCGGTGGCCACCTGGTCGGCGGCCACGCGCATCTCGGTGAACAGCGTGTTGAAGGACGTGAGGATGCTGTTTAGAGCGTCGGAGATGCCGCCGAAATCGCCCATATAGGCGGGCACTTCCCGGCCGGACAGGTCGCCTTCGGCCATGGCTCCCAGCATCTGTGCAATTTCGCCCACATAGCCGCGCAGCGTGCTCATGGCGGCGGCTAGGTCGCGCTCGATGGAGCGGAAGCTCTCTCGCTCGCTCTGGGTGTATTCGTCGCCTTCCGCGGCGGAGTAGCCTATGCTCAGGTTGCCCTGGGCCAGCAGCGCCAGATCCTGGCCCAGCTTGGCCACTTCGCTCTGCAAGTATTCGGTGCGGCGGGTGTCGCCGGTCACGTCCTGAATCACTTCCACATAGCCGGTTTGCTGGCCGTCGCGGCTGCGCACGGCGCTCACGTCGGTCACAAAGTGGCGGCCCTGGTCGGCGTGATGAGTCCTGGTGAGCCCGGTGCGGAACTGCTCCAGGTTGTCGTTTTGCACATAGTCGCTGCGGGGGCATCCCTTGTAGGCCACGTTCTGCAGCGATGAGGAGCCGATGAAGGCGTCGTTCAAAAACATCAGCCGCTCGTCGCTGTCGGTGGCACAAATGTGCAGCGGTATGCTGTTGAGCAGCGATTCATACCAGAAAATGCGCTCCACGACGACATCCAGTGTGGCGTTGATGCCGGAAACGATTTGAGCGTAAGCACCTGCAAACGCGCTGGCGTCGCCGCGGGTGTCGAAGAGCTCCTGCTGGGCGGCGCTTGTGAGCTGCTCGGTCTGGCTGCACAGCGCGCGGATGTTCCGGATGCACGTGTTGAGGTTGTTCTTGATCGTGTTGAACTGCCCTTGGTATTCGTCGGTAATGAGCTCGGGCAGATCGCCCTGGGAGATGCGCTCCACATAGCTTGCCGCCATGCCCAAGGGGTTGATGACAGCGTCCAGCGTGGCATTGACGCCCTCGATGACGCGGCGGAAGTCCCCCTGGTGGGCCTCGGCGTCGGCGCGCACGTCCAGCTCACCGCGCACGGTGGCGGAGCTTAGGGCGTAGGTGTCGTCGATCAGCCGGTTGACGGCGGCGATGCACGTGTTCAGATTGTCCTTGATCGTGTTGAACTGGCCGTTGTATTCCCCTGTGATGGGCTCGGGGATGTCGCCGTGGGAGATGCGCGCCATGGTGTCGGCGGCCATGGTCAGCGGGCCCACCAGCGCGTCCAGTGTGGCGTTTACGCCTTCCATCACGCGGCGGAAGTCGCCGCGCATGCCGCTGGTGTCGGCGCGCATGTCCAGCTCTCCGCGCACTGCAGCCGCCGAGAGCGACCGTGCGGAATCCACCAGGCGGTTGATGCTGGCGATGCACGTATTCAGGTTGTCCTTGAGCGTGTTGAACTCGCCCTGATATTCCTCTGTGATGGGCTCGGGTATGTGGCCGAGGGAGATGCGCGCCACATAGTCGGCGGCCACGGTCAGCGGCCCCACCAGGGCGTCCAGCGTGTCGTTGAAGCCTGCCACCACGCGCTGGAAGTCGCCCTGATGGGCTCCGGCGTCGGCGCGCACGGTCAGCTCGCCGCGCACGGCGGCCTCGGAGAGGTGGTTGGCGTCGTCTACCAGGCGCTTAACCGCGGCGATGCACGTGTTCAGGTTGTCCTTGAGCGTGTTGAATTCGCCGTTGTATTCATCGGTGATGGGCTCGGGGATATCGCCCATGGAGATGCGCTCCACATAGTTGGCGGCCATGGCCACCGGCAGCACCACTGCGTCCAGCGTTATGTTGACGCCCTCGATGACGCGGCGGTATTCCCCCTGGTGGGCGTCCACATCGGCGCGGGCCTGCAGGCGGCCTTGCACGGCGGCCTCGGTGAGCCCCGAGATGTCCACCGTCAAGCGCCGGATGGAGCCCACGACGCTTTCCAGCGCCTTGGAGAGCACGCCGACCTCGTCCTTTCGCTGGATGTCCATGTGCAGGTTGAAGTCGCCCTGGGCCAGCTTGAGGGCGTTGTTCTTTAGGGCGCGCAGCGGTTTGGACATGGCCACCGCCAGCAAATAGCCTACGGTCAGCGTCAGCAGAAACAGCAGCGCGGTCACTATTATGATGACAAGCTCGGTGGTCCTGGTGGATTTGGCGATGCTCACCATGGCATTTGCGCCGGATTCCTCACCGTATTGCGCCAGAAACCCGACGGCATCATTGACGTTCTGCGCGTAGGTGGAATCCAGCTTCCTCATCAGGTCGATGGAGTCCTTGTTCTTTCCTTTCATGATCGTGGCGTATACTTCGAGGCTGCCTTCCTTGAAACTGGTGTAATTCTCCAGCAGCTTTTTGTATTGAATTTGATCCTCCTGGTCCAGGAGCTGCTGCAATTGGGGCAGCAGCTCATCCATCTTGGCGCAGGCGGCGGTGGTGTTGTCCTGATGCTTTTTCAGGTCATAGGCGCTGGTCAGCATGCCCAGCACCGCGTCGCGCATGCTGCCTCGGGCAAATTGGAATTGCGCCTGAATCTGATACGTAAGCACCTGCGCCCGGCCGTTCTTCTCATACAGATTCATATATTTCTGGCTGATCTGCTGCAGGCTGACCAGGGCCACAAGGCCGATGATCAGCGCCACCAGCGCCACCGATGTAAAGCCGCTGAGCAGCTTTGGAAGGATGTTGAGGTTCTTGTACCAGTTGAAGAGATGGCTGAGCTTTTTGAACCAGTGCGGGATGTTGAGCTTCTTGTACCAGCGGACGATGAACATAAAGACCTCCTGTGGAGCAATCTTTTTCGATTCGAGGCGCGTGAGAAAAAAAGATCGGATATGCAGACCATACGATAAATTCCACAATGGAAAGAAGCTAAACATGATTTAGGCGATTTTGCCTAAAAAAGAAGGGCAAATGCGCTAAATGGTGTTTTTTTGCGCATGAATGGTAAAGCAAAGTATCGATATTAGCGAAAACTGTCGCGCCGGAACTGCGTGGGAGACATCCCGGTCTTTTTTTTGAAGTAATTGCTGAAGTAATGCTCATCGGAGAATTGCAGCTTCATGGCGATTTCCCGAACGGACAGATTGGTGTTCTGCAGCAGCAAACGCGCCGTCTCCACGCGCTTGTGCATCAGGTAGTCGTAGGGCGTTGTGTGGAAGGCGCGGCGGAAGATGCGTATTGTTTGCGAAGGCGAGCGGTGGATCAGTGCGGACAACGCTGAAAGGCTCACTTCCAGCCCCACGTGGCTGTCCAGATAGCGCCTCAGCGTCTGGGCTTCGTCGTGTGCGCCGCCGCCATACAGATGCAGGCTTACCGCCTGCACCACGGCGTGGGCGTCCAGCGCCGCCTGGGCAAAAGCCGCCGCCGCGTCGGTGCGGTGGCTGCGCGCGTCCTCTACCAGCGCGCGGAACAAAGGCTCCAGTTCCGGCGGTGCGCCCTTCACATGATAGATGCCCTGCAGCCGGTAGGTCCGCATCAGCGCATCCATCAGCGGCCCGCGGGCGTTGAACCAGATCTTGACCCAGGGATTGCGACTGTCGGACTGATAACGGTGCCGGCTGCCCTGGGGCAGCACGTAGAAATCGCCTGCCGCTGCGGTGAAGTTCTGGTCTTCCACCCACACGTCTCCTTGACCGCTCAGGATGTATTCCATGACCGTGACGTCGCTCAGGGCGCGCTCGATGCGGTAGGCGCCGTCGCAGTAGGAGATGCCGGCCATCTGCAGATAGAAGGGCTGGCCGGCGGAATCGTGAATAAAGCTCGTGATGTCCTCGGTCATGCGCAGATTCCTCACTTTTTTGCGTAATAAGCACATGGAATGCCCAGTTGTATAGCATTATAATACAAGAAACCGACTATTCACAGGAGGAAAAACCATGGCGGATGTTTTGATCCCTCGCAGCGAATATCCCCGCCCGCAGATGGTGCGGCCGGATTGGATCAACCTGAACGGCACCTGGCAGTTTGAAATCGACGACGCCGACACCGGCCGCGAGCGCGGCCTGCCCGAGGCCAAGGCATTGAGCAGCCAGATTCTGGTGCCCTTCTGCCCCGAAAGCGCCCTGAGTGGCGTGGGCCATCTGGACTTTATGAACGCCGTGTGGTACCGCCGCACGTTCACGCTGCCTCAGGGCTGGAACCAGAGCGTGCTGCTGCACTTTGGCGCTGTGGATTATGATACCGAGGCATGGGTCAACGGCCAGAGCGTGGGCACCCACCGCGGCGGGTATTCCTCTTTTACCTTTGATATCACCGCGGCGCTGAAAGCCGGCGAGAATACGCTGGTCGTGTGCGCCCGGGACAACACCCGCTCTGGCCTGCAGCCCACGGGCAAACAGAGCCACCGCTACGCCTCCTTTTCGTGCCTTTATACGCGCACCACAGGCATCTGGCAGACTGTGTGGTTGGAGAGTGTGCCCAAGCTGCACATCCAGCGCCTGCTGCTGACCCCCGACGCCGCCGGCGGCGCTCTGCACGTGGAGGCCCGCCTGAGCGGCCACGGCGGCGGGCACGAGCTGGCCGTGAGCGCAAGCTTTGAAGGCGCGCCCATGGGCAGCGCCACCGTGGCCGTGGACGGCCGCACCGCCCGCCTGACGCTGCCGCTGAACGAGAAGCACCTGTGGGAGCCCGGCGCGCCATGCCTGTATGACCTCCGTGTAGATCTCACCAAAGGCGGTGAAACCGCCGATGGCGTGGATAGCTACTTCGGCCTGCGTTCGGTCAGCTTCGACGACCGCAAGATATACCTCAACGGCAAGCCTGTGTTCCAGCGGCTGGTACTGGATCAGGGCTACTACCCCGACGGCATCTACACAGCTCCCAGCGACGAGGCGCTGCGCCGGGACATCGAGCTGGGCCTGGAGATGGGCTTCAACGGCGCGCGGCTGCACCAGAAGATATTTGAGGAGCGTTATCTTTACTGGGCGGACAAGCTGGGCTATCTGGTGTGGGGTGAGCATGCCAACTGGGGGCTGGACCTTTCCAACCCCAACGGCCTGGAGCGCTTCCTGCCCGAGTGGATGGAGACGCTGCAGCGCGACTACAGCCACCCGGCGCTTGTGGGCTGGTGCCCCTTCAACGAAACCGGCGACGCCCGCACGATACAGGACAATGCGATCTTGGCCACGGTGTACGCCGCGACCAAGGCCTTCGACTCCACCCGCCCGGTCATCGACACGTCGGGTTATCTGCACGTCATCACCGACATCTACGATGTGCACGACTACGACCAGAACCCCGAGACCTTCGCGGCGCGCTATGAGGGCCTGCACAACGGCGACGCTTATGTGAATTATCCGACCCGGGAGAGCTATGAAGGTCAGCCCTACTTTGTCAGTGAGTACGGCGGCATCTGGTGGAACCCCAGCCAGAGCGACGACGTGTCCTGGGGCTACGGCGACCGGCCCAAGTCCCACGAGGAGTTCTATGACCGCTACGAAAAGCTGACCATGGCGCTGCTGAACCACCCGCGCATGTGCGCCTTCTGCTATACGCAGTTGACCGACGTGGAGCTGGAGGTCAACGGCCTGTATACTTACGAGCGGGCGCCCAAGCATGACGCCGCGCGCATCCGCGCCGTCAATATAAGGAAGGCCGCCATCGAAGAGTAGAGCTTTTTGGTAAGCTATGCCTTCCCCTGGAGGGGAAGGTGGCGCGTAGCGCCGGATGAGGTGTTTAGCGTGGAAAGAAGTCTACACCTCATCAGTCGCCTTCGGCGACAGCTTCCCCTCCAGGGGAAGCCTTCATAGTAGCTTTGCCGCTGATTCTGAGGGCCCGGAGACCTTGCGGTTTCCGGGCCTGTCCATATGTAGCGTTCTGTGTATATAATATAAGGAATCTGAAAGAAAGTGGTTTGGGGCGGCCGAACATGGAAGGCATCGAGTTTCGCGAAGACATACCCCCTGTGGAAGCCATACAGGAGCTGCGCCGCTGTATGGGCTGGCACCGGCGCGATGACGAGGCCACCGCGCGGGCGCTGCGCGCTTCGCTGTATCATGTTACGGCGTGGCGTGGCCTGCAAGCCGTGGGCTGCGCGCGGGTCGTGGGCGATGGCGCCACGGTATTCTATATACAGGACGTCATCGTGCGCCCGGAGTGCCAGGGGCAGGGCATCGGTGCTGCGCTCATGGAACGCGTCATGGCCTACATCGCCGGCGCCGCCTGCGAGAACGCCGTAGTGGGGCTCATGGCCGCAGAAGGCAAGGAGGGCTTTTATCAGCGTTATGGCTTTCAGGCCCGGCCCGCTGCCGGCCAGGGCGCTGGAATGACGCAGTTCTGGAAGAAAAACAGCCAATAGTGGCGCGAGTGATATTGTGGACAAAAAAGCGGAAATCAGGCGCAACATTCGCTGTTGTCAATGTCTTGGCCGCCTGCTATACTATGCGTCACAAGGCGATGATGGAGAACGGAACGCGACAAAACCCTTTCAGAGAGCCGGCGGATGGTGCGAGCCGGCGGGGCACAGCGTTCCAACTCGCTCCAGAGCCTGCCGCCTGAACAGACCACTGTTTCAGTAGGGCGCACGGTCGGCCCGTTATCGCCGTAGGGTTTCTGGCGCAGAACCATGAACCTGAACAAGAGGCTCCCCGTGGGGGGCAAGTAGAGTGGTACCGCGAGGGAAACCTCGTCTCTATGGCAACATAGGAGCGAGGTTTTTTTGTATCCAAAATTTTTCAGGAGGTGCGCTATCGATGCCAAGAAACATTCAGGTATTTGACACGACACTGCGTGACGGCGAACAGTCGCCGGGTTGCAGCATGAACATTCGGGAAAAGATCGAGCTTGCGCGCCAGCTGGAACTGCTCAAGGTGGACATCCTGGAGGCCGGCTTCGCGATCTCCTCTCCCGGCGACTTTGAAAGCGTGCGTCAGGTGGCGATGCATGTCAAGGAACCCATCGTGGCTTCCCTGAGCCGCGCGCTGCCCCGTGATATCGAGCGTTCCGCCGAGGCTCTCAAGGACGCCCGGCGGCCCCGCATCCATCTGTTCATCGCGACCAGCGACGTGCACATGCAGTATAAGCTCAAGATGAGCCGCGAGCAAGTGCTGGAGCAGACCGCCGCCATGGTGGCGCTGGCTCGCAACCTGTGCGACGACGTGGAATTCTCCGCCGAGGACGCGCTGCGCAGCGATCCGGATTTCCTGTGCCAGGTCATCGAGCGGGCCATCGCTGCCGGCGCCGGCGTCGTCAACATCCCCGACACTGTGGGCTATACAACGCCGGACGAGATGCAAGCGTACATCCGCTATCTCTTCGAGCACACCCGCGGCATCGAGCGCGCCGTGGTGAGCACCCACTGCCACGATGACCTGGGCATGGCCGTGGCCAACACGCTGGCCGCCGTGCAGGCCGGCGCGGGGCAGGTGGAGTGCACGGTCAACGGCATCGGCGAGCGGGCGGGCAACGCCTCTCTGGAGGAGGTCGTTATGGCGCTGCACACGCGCAAAGCTTACTTTGACGCCGTGTGCGCCGTGGACACCACACAGCTGTATCCGACCAGCAAGCTGCTGTCCGCCATCATCGGCCAGGATGTGCAGGCAAACAAGGCCATCGTGGGCGCCAACGCCTTTGCCCACGAGGCCGGCATACACCAGCACGGCGTGCTGGCCAACCGTGACACCTATGAAATCATGCGCCCCGAGACCGTGGGCATACAGAAGAACAAGATGGTGCTGGGCAAGCACAGCGGCCGCCACGCGCTGGAGGAGCGCCTGCGGGAGATGGGCTATCAGATGGACGCTGAAGCCATGTCCAGGGTCGCCGACGAATTCAAGCGCCTGGCCGACCTTAAGAAGACCATCGACGACCGCGACCTGGAGGCCCTTGTGGAGCCCCACGCCCGCAACGTCAGCCAGATCTACGCCTTTGACCGCTTCGTCGTCAACAGCGGCAACACGATATCTTCCACGGCCATCGTGCGCGTGACGCGCTGTGGAGAACCTGTGGAGCAGGTGGCCACCGGCGATGGCCCCATCGACGCCGCCTTCAAGGCCATCGATAAGCTTGTGGGCCGCGATTTCACGCTGGACAGCTATCGCATCCACTCGGCCACCGAAGGCCAGGATGCCTTGGGTGTGGCCGACGTTCGCTTAAGCCACGGCGGGCGCTCTGAGCGCGGCCGCGGTACCAGCACCGACGTCATCGAGGCCAGCATCAAGGCCTATCTGGCCGCGGTCAACCGCTTTGTGGCCGAAGCATGAAGGAGTGACGACCATGGCGCACAAGCGCATTGAGCTGCTGGACACCACGCTGCGCGATGGCGCGCAAGCCCGGGGCATCACCTTTTCCGTTGGTGACAAGCTGCGGCTGTGCCAGGCGCTGGACGAGTTCGGCATCCCCTACATCGAGGCGGGCAACCCCGCCAGCAACCCCAAGGAGCGGGACTTCCTGGAGCGTGCCCGCGGCCTTAAGCTGCGCCAGTCCAAGATCACTGCCTTTGGCTCCACGCGCCACAAGAACTCGAGTGTGCACGAGGACCCTTCGGTGGCGGCGCTGCTGGGCGCCGAGACCGAGGTCGTCACGATCTTCGGCAAGGCGTGGGATCTGCACGCCGAACGCATCCTGGGCGTGACGCTGGAACAAAACCTGGACCTGATCGCCGAGACGCTGCGCTACTTTGCCGAGCGGGGGCGCACGGTCATCTTCGACGCCGAGCACTTTGTGGACGGATGGCTGCGCAACCCCGGCTACGCCATGTGGGTGCTGGCTGCGGCGGTGCAGGGCGGCGCTGTGTGCCTGGCCCTGTGCGACACCAACGGCGGCGCTTTGCCCGAGCAGGTGGCAGCGGCGGTGCGCGCGGCGGACGCGGCCTTCCCCGGTATGGTGGGCATCCACTGCCACGACGACAGCGGCCTGGCCACGGCCAACAGCCTGGCCGCCGTGCAGGCCGGGGCCGTGCACGTGCAGGGCACCTTTCTGGGCTATGGCGAGCGCTGCGGCAACCTGAACTTAAGCGCGCTGCTGCCCACGCTGCAATTGAAGCTGGGGTATGACTGCGTGCCGGCGGAGCAGATGGCCAACCTGACCAGCACCGCCCGCACGGTGGCGGAGCTGTGCAACGTGGCGCTGGACGACCGCTCGCCCTATGTGGGCGGCAACGCCTTCGCCCACAAGGGCGGCATGCACATCGACGGCGTCAGCAAGCTTTCGGAGAGCTTCGAGCATGTGGACCCCGCCGCCGTGGGCAACGAGCGGCAGTTCCTGCTGTCGGAGGTGGCCGGGCGCACGGCCTTGGCCCAGCGCATCGGTGGGCTGTTCCCAGACGTGGGCCGTGATTCGCCCCAAATCGCCGCGCTGACCCAGCGGCTTAAGGAGCTGGAGCACGAGGGCTACCAGTTCGAGGGGGCCGACGCGTCTTTCGAGCTGCTGGTGCGCAAGAGCATCAAGCCCTATCAGCCGTTTTTCACCGTGGACTATTATAAGATATTGGGGGAGGAGCCCGACGAGGCCACGGGCATCAGCGCCTACGGGTCGGTGCGCGTGGACGTGGGCGGCCGCAAGCAGGTGACTGCCGGCGAGGGCGACGGCCCTGTGCACGCGCTGGACCAGGCGCTGCGCCGGGCACTGGAGGTGTTCTTTCCGGTGCTCTCCAAGGTGCATTTAACCGACTACAAGGTGCGCGTGCTGGACAGCCGCGCGGCCACCGCCGCCCGCGTGCGCGTCGTCATCGTCAGTACCGACGGCGAGCGTGAGTGGAGCACCGTGGGCGTGAGCACCGACGTCATCGCCGCCAGCATGCGGGCGCTGGTGGATAGCATTGAATACGAGCTGCTGCGCTGCCAGAGCGTCGCGGCGGAGCAGAATACGGAGGGCTGAACATGGGCATGACAATGACGCAAAAAATTCTGGCGGCCCACGCGGGGTTACAGAGCGTGGAGGCCGGGCAGTTCATCGAGGCTGCACTGGATATGGTGCTGGGCAACGACATCACCGCGCCCATCGCCATCGAGGAGTTCCGCCGCATGGGGGCAACCCAGGTATTCGACCGGGACAAAGTCGCGCTGGTGCCGGACCACTTCAGCCCCAACAAGGACATCAAGGCCGCCGAGCAGTGCAAGTGCCTGCGGGAATTCTCCCGCCAGCAGGAAATCACAAACTACTTTGAGCTGGGCAAAATGGGCGTGGAGCACGCGCTGCTGCCCGAGCAGGGCCTTGTGAGCCCCGGCGACTGCATCATCGGCGCCGACAGCCACACGTGCACCTACGGCGCGCTGGGGGCCTTTTCCACCGGCGTGGGCAGCACCGACATGGCTGCCGCCATGGCCACGGGCAAGGCGTGGTTCAAGGTGCCCGCGGCCATTCGCTTCCACCTGACGGGCAGCTTTGCGCCGTGGGTGGGCGGCAAGGATTTGATCCTGTACCTGATCGGCATGCTGGGTGTGGATGGCGCGCTGTACAAGTCCATGGAGTTCCAGGGCCCCGGTGTGGCGGCCCTGACCATGGACGACCGCTTCACCGTGGCCAACATGGCCATCGAGTGCGGCGCCAAAAACGGCATCTTCCCAGTGGACGAGCAGACACTGGCCTATCTGAAGAATCGCGCCAAGCGCCCCGGCACGGTATATGAAGCCGACGCCGACGCCGAGTATGCTCAGAGCTTGGACATCGACCTGGGCGACATCCCGCTGACGGTGGCCTTCCCGCACCTGCCGGAGAACACGCGTCCGGTGGAGCACTCCGGCAACGTGCCCATCAATCAGGTCGTCATCGGCAGCTGCACCAACGGCCGATACAGCGATTTGGAGATCGCCGCCAGGCTGTTCAAGGGCCGCAAGGTGGACCGAAGGGTGCGGGCGATCATCATCCCCGCTACGCAGCAGATTTATCTGGAAGCCATGAAGGCCGGCCTGCTGGAGACGTTCATCGAATCTGGCTGCGCCGTCAGCACGCCCACATGCGGGCCGTGCCTGGGCGGTCACATGGGCATACTGGCCGCCGGCGAGCGCGCCGTGGCCACCACCAACCGCAACTTCGTGGGCCGCATGGGGCATCCGACTTCCGAGGTGTATCTGGCTGGGCCGGCGGTGGCCGCCGCCAGCGCCATACTGGGCCGCATCGCATCCCCGCAAGAATTGGAGGGCTGACATGAACGCGCAGGGTAAAGTATTCAAATACGGCGACAACGTGGACACCGACGTCATCATCCCCGCCCGCTACCTGAACGCCTCCGACGCCGCCCATCTGGCGGCCCACTGCATGGAGGATATCGATGCGGGCTTCGTGAAGAACGTGCAGCCCGGCGACGTCATCGTTGGCGGCGAGAACTTCGGTTGCGGCTCCTCCCGGGAGCACGCGCCCATCGCCATCAAGGCCAGCGGGGTGTCCTGCGTCATCGCCCGCAGCTACGCGCGCATTTTCTTCCGCAATGCCATCAACATAGGCCTGCCTATTTTGGAATGCCCCGAGGCCGTGGAAGGCCTAAATGCCGGCGACGCCGTGACCGTGGATTTTGACACCGGCGTCATCACGAACCGGACCACCGGCGCGGTCTTCCAGGCCCAGCCTTTCCCGCCGTTTTTGCAGAAGCTGATTGCGGCGGATGGATTGGTCAATTATATTAAGCAGGGGTAAAAACCCTTTACTGCAAACATCTCGTCATGATCCAGCAACGCCGAATGCTAGACAGGGAGATTCTTCGGCCGCTATGCGCCCTCAGAATGACAGTTCAAACTTTGGTTGTCATTCTGAGCGAAGCGAAGAATCTCCCTATGGAGACGGCGGCGTTGGCGGGATAGGCAGGGAGACTCTTCGCGGAATTATCCTGAGCGAAGCCGAAGGGCTCAGAATGACAAACTCAGGTTGATCTGTCATTCAGAGGCCGCCTGCGGCTGAAGAATCTCCCAGCGGAGACGGCGGCGTTGGTTGGAAAGCCAACAATCATTCTTGACACTTGGAGGTCCTCATGAACGCAAAAATAGCTCTGGTACCCGGTGACGGCATCGGCCCGGATGTGACCGCCCAGGCCGTGGCGGCTCTGGACGCCGTGGCGGCGCGCTTTGGCCACCGCTTTGAATACCGGACGCTGGCGGCCGGCGGCTGCGCCATCGATGCCTTTGGCACACCGCTGCCAGCCGAAACGCTGGAAGCCTGCAAGGCCAGCGACGCCGTGCTGCTGGGGGCGGTGGGCGGCCCCAAGTGGGACCATCTGGGCGGCGAGCAGAGGCCGGAGAAGGCGCTGCTGGGCCTGCGCCAGGGCCTGGCCGTGTTCGCCAACCTGCGCCCGGCGGTGCTGTTCCCGGAACTGGCCGCGGCCTGCCCCCTGCGGGCGGACCTGGTGGCCGGCGGTCTGGACGTGTTGGTCGTGCGCGAGCTGACCGGAGGGCTTTATTACGGCGCCAAGGGCCATACCGCCGACCAGAACGGCGAGAGCGCCTATGACACGATGGTGTATTCGGACTTCGAGGTGGAGCGCGTGGCCCGCCGGGCCTTTGAGGCAGCCCGCAGCCGCAAACACCATGTAACATCGGTGGACAAGGCCAACATACTGGAGACCTCGCGGCTGTGGCGGCGCACCGTGGAGCGCGTGGCGCAGGAGTACCCCGACGTGGCGCTGGATCACCTGTATGTGGACAACGCCGCCATGCAGCTGGTCACCCGGCCCAGCCAGTTCGACGTCATCGTGACCGAAAACACCTTCGGCGACATCCTGAGCGACATTGCCGCCGTGATCACCGGCTCTATCGGCCTGCTGAGCTCCGCAAGCCTGGGCTGCGGCGTGGGTCTGTATGAGCCCGTGCACGGCTCCGCGCCGGACATCGCCGGGCAGAACAAGGCCAACCCGCTGGCGGCCATCCTTTCGGCGGCCATGCTGCTGCGCTTTAGCTTCGGCCTGCAGGCCGAGGCCCGTGCCGTGGAAGACGCCGTGAAGGCCACGCTGGCCGCCGGCCACCGCACCGGCGACATCGCCCGCACAGGCGAAAAAGTTGTCGGCACCGCCGAGATGGGGGCGCTGGTGGCGGCGAATATTTCCGGGAAATTATAAAAAACGAGGGTAAACGACAGTAAATTGAACATTCTATAAACAGTCTGCAAAGGCTTTGCTGGTTTGTGTACAGCAAAGCCTTTTGTAGTATAATGGATGCATTGTACGCAAGAAGGCAGGATTTTCCATATGGTCAAAAAGAGCACAGCCATCATCGTAAGCGTTGTCCTATGTGTTGTAACCTTCGCCGCCGGCGTGGCCCTCACCGGTGTGGGCGGCTACGCCCTGCTGTTGGGCTCCGGCCAGCTCAAGGGGCCGGGCGCCTCGGCGACGCCGGCCAATGGCGCCGGGGTGGATTGCTCCCGCCTGGACGAGATCCGCGCGATCTATCACAGCGACGCGCTGGAGGATGTGACGGACCAAATGCTGGTGGACGGAGCTGCCAAGGGCATGGCCGGCAACTCCGGCGACGACTACTCCACCTACTTCACGCCCGAGGAGTGGGCGGAGTTCAACCGCCAGGAAGAGGGCAAGTATGTCGGCATCGGCGTCAGCGTCAATGTGGACACCAAGGACAACCTGATCACCGCCGTCAACGTCTACAAGGGCTCTCCCGCAGAGAAGGGCGGCATGCGCGTGGGAGACAAGATCGTCAAGGTGGACGACACCGACGTGGCCGGCATGGAACTGGATGCCGTGGTAAAGCTGGTGCGCGGCGAGGCCGGCAGCCAGGTTCGCGTGGCTGTGCTGCGCGGCGACAATGAGACCGTGGAGCTGACCTTCACCCGCGCCGAGGTCGTCGTGAACCGCACCGAATGGAAGTTGCTGGACGGCGGCATCGGCTACATCAAGATACTGGAATTCAATGGCAACGCTGCCGAGCTCTTTGACCAGGCGATCCGGGAGCTCAAGGGCCAGGGCATGAAAGGCCTGGTGCTGGACTTGCGCTACAACCCCGGCGGCAGCCTGGACGTCGTGGCTCCCATCGCCGACGAGCTGTTCCCCAAGGGCCCCATCATCCAGATGGTCAACCGCGCCGGCGAGGTGGAGCAGCAGATCGATTCCAAGGCCAGCTATCTGAACATACCGATGGTCGTGCTGGTCAACGAATACAGCGCCAGCGCGTCGGAGCTGCTGTGCGGCGGCA
>JAEZSC010000191.1 GCA_023422005.1 Bacillota bacterium
TGAACCGCTACGGACGCCCGGAGGAGCTCGTGGGCGCGGTGGTTTACCTGTGCAGCGACGCCGCCAGCTTCGTGACCGGCTCGGTGCTCACGGTGGACGGCGGATTCTCGACCTATTCGATCTGACATATGGAGCATGAGACCCGGCGTGCCGAGGAAGAAGTGCTGGCGGGCGGCAATGTAAACGCGGTGACCCGCGTGGGCAATACCGTGCGCAGGCAGCCCTGCGGCAATCCTCTGGTGTACCCGCTGTTGAAAGCGCTGCAGGAACGGGGCTTTGAAGGCGCTCCCGCCTATTTGGGGACCGATGAGGCCGGGCGGGACATCTTTCGCTTTCTTCCGGGTGAGGTACCCGGCAATGACTACCCGGACAACCCGCCATACATGTGGACCGATGAAGCGCTGACGGGCATGGCAAGGCTGCTGCACCAATACCATGACGCCACGGAGCGGCTGGCCGCGCGGCAGCCTGAGCGGCCTTCGCGCTACCTGAGCCCATGGAGCAACGAGGTGATATGCCACAACGACGCGGCGCCCTATAACTTCGTTTTCCGGCAGGGCGTACCGGTTGCGCTGATCGATTTTGACATGGCGGCTCCGGGGCCGCGCGTATGGGATATCGCCTATGCGCTGTATACGGCGGTACCGCTGGCGGGGTTTCAGCCACTGTGCCATTCGGCTGGTACAATACCATACGATGAGAGGCTGCATGGGCAGGACCGCCGGCGGCGGGTTGCCCTGTTCTTTGAATGCTATGGCATGACGATGCCCGACGGCATCGAAACGGCCATCGCCCAGCGGGTGTTGGCGCTGTGCGACACCTTGCGGCAGCGGGCCGCCGATGGCGAGGCTGCCTTTGTAAAAATGGTGGAGGAGGGGCACCTGGCACACTACGAACGGGAGTTGGATTTCCTCCGTGCGCACTTGAGTGAGTGGACCTAAGCAGATTTCAGGTATTTTCTGCCAGAGCATCATAAAGCTTGCGGTCACAGGAAAGAATAGGCTCAATCGTTAGTAAGGAGTGACTTTTCTGATGGCATTCGATAAGGTTGCACTGACCCTTGTGATCATTGGCGCACTGAACTGGTTATTGGTTGGTTTGTTCAAGTACGACCTGGTGGCTGCGATCTTTGGCGGGCAGACTGCCTTGCTCAGCCGCATCATCTACTCGTTGGTGGGTATCGCCGGCTTGTGGTGCATTACGATTCTGTTCAAGCGCTGGCATAAGGATCACGACTAACCCGACGCCCATTTCCCAATGCATGTGACAAGAAAACCGCCCGTTCGCCGGGCGGTTTTCTATCGCATTATGATTTGCGTCATCCTAAAGATCCTGAGTGGCGTCCTTCTTTTTCATGCGAAGCAGCTCCACCTCGAAAGTCGTATAAGGCAGGCTCTCAACAAAATCGCCCTTCGTGAAACGCGTGCGGAAGAACCGGGCGAACTCCTCACGGTGCTTGCGCAGCACCACGGGTCGGGGAATGTCCAAGCTGTGGCACAGCGTATCCAGCGCCTCGTCCAAGTCTGCTTCCGCCTGTTCCACCACCGTGTCCAACGAGATTTTTTCCTTCTGCCGAAGGATGCCCCATATCTTTGCCATCTTGCCTCCCAACGCCTGTTGCTCAAAAAGTATATCGGATGCCGCCCCGTATGGCAAGCATGCCTGTTGACAAGCGCATGGCCGCACACTAAAGTTATGGGAGTACCTACCGTACGATCGTATACAAAGGACGTAAGCGAGCATGGCGAGATCTGCCCCCTCCAGAGCAACCGGCCGCATGGCCCGCCGGGCACAGCAATCCAACCGAACGCAGCACTCACAGCGGCCGCGTTCCGGCGTATGGCAGCCAGCGGTGATGTGTGCCTTGCTGGCGCTGGTTGTGGCACTTTCCATCGCCTTTGGCCGGCCTTCGGGCAGCGCCGTCAACGCTTCGGCCACGCCGCAGCCCACTCCCTCTGCTGAGAGCGCAGCTCCCGCAACCGAGGCCACAGCCACGCCGCAGCCCACGCCAACGCCCACGCTGGCGCCTCGGCCCAGCTACGACGCGCAAACAAACGATGGTTACAATCGGGCGCTGGCAGCTTACCAGCAAGACGTGCTGGCCAAGCTGGTCGGCCCCAATGGCTCCACAGATTATGAGGATCTGGCGTACTTCCAACAGGAAGGCCTGACTCCTCGGTGGTTCGGCCTGACGGCGGCGGACCTGCCCATGCTGCGGAGCAAGCTGGAGGCTGGCGCGCCTACGCCCTACACGATGTCGCTGATCTGCCTGGTGATGGGATATGAGCCCGCGGTGCGGCCCAACGAGAGCGACGCCGCTACGCAAGCCGCGTGGCTGGATGAATTCGAAGCCAAGCGCGCAGCAGCGGTTGAGAGTGTCAAGCAGCGCCGTCTGGAAGGCCTGGGCGCCTTCGCGCTGCCCTATGCCTATGAGGAGATCAATGCCGGGACCGGCGAGGATCTCTTTGACCAGTTGCCGGCACTGGCCGACGGCTTCGAGGGACTGAACCGCGGAGACACCGCCGCCTGGAGCCAGGCTGACTGGCTGGTATGGCTGCGCGGCCGCGACGCGACCTGGGCTGCTATGAAAGAAGCCTTGGCAGAGCCCATTCTTTTGCCTTGGATCAAGCTTCCCTGAACCGCCGGCAATCCCCCCAGTGATCTTTGCAGGAGGTGTTCCTTTGTCCAATAACACGTATTACCGTGGAAGGGCCCGTGGTGGCCGCAGCTCTTCTGGTGACCACGGATCCCGTCGGGGTTCGCAGGAGCGTTCTCACAACGAACAGCCTGGAAGGCCATCCGGCGGTGGCGGCGCCAAGATATTTGTGACGCTGCTGGGAGTGGCTGTACTGGCCGTGCTGGTCTTCAGTGCTTGGGTTTTCCGCGACGAAATGCTGGGGCTGCTGGGCCTGGGCGGTGCATCCACCCCCACGCCGGAGCCCAGCGCCATGCTGGAGGTCACGGCTGCGCCCACCGCTACGCCGACGCCCACGCCCGAGCCTACCCCGACTCCTACGCCGGAGCCCACGCCTACGCCGCCTACGTCCGAGGAAATCTCCATCAGTGTTGTGGGCGACATCATGGCCCATCAGCCGCAGTTGGATTCCGCATATGACAAGGGTACGAAAACATACGACTTCACCGAGAATTACACCGAGATCACCGACCTGCTGTCGGCGGCGGACCTGACCATGGGCAACCTGGAGACAACGCTTTCCGGCGCAGATAAGAAGTACAGCGGCTATCCGGCTTTTAACACGCCGGACAGCATATTGGATGCGCTCAAAGGCGCGGGCTTCGACCTGTTGACGACCTCCAACAACCACTCCTATGATCGCGGTTGGTATGGTGTCAAGCGTACGCTGGAGAAGCTGGCCGAGGCTGGCATTCCTGCCACCGGTACCTTTCTGGATAAAGATGCTGCCAACACGCCGCTGATCGTGGATGTCAAGAGCACCAAGGTGGCCGTGCTGGCCTACTCCTACGGCTCCAACCGGACCATTGAGAAATCCTTCAGCATGAAGATCATAGACCTGCCGACGATCAAGAAGGACATCCAGCGGGCCAGGGAGGCCGGCGCGCAGGTCGTCATCGTGTGCCCGCACTGGGGCGCGGAGAAGGCCCGAGCGCCTTCTGACAAGATACAGAGCCAGGCCAAGAGCATATTGGAGTATGGCGCCGACGCCGTGATTGGCAGCCATCCCCACGTGCTGCAGAAGATCGAACGTCTGGAGGTTACCCGCGAGGATGGCTCCACGTACAATGGCCTCGTGGCTTATTCGCTGGGCAACTTCATCTCCAACCAGCAGTTCCAGTATCAGGACACCGGCATGATCCTCAATGTGACATTCGGCCGGGATCTGGCCACCAACGCCATCACGGTGCAGAACGTCAGCTATGTGCCCACATGGGTGTATCTTGACGACGAGAAGACCTATCGCGTGCTGCCCATCGCCAGATATGTGGACAACGAGGAGCTGCTCTCCACGCTGACCGCCAAGGCAAAAAAGCGCATCAAGGCCGCGTGGGAAGAGACCGTGAATTTGCTGGGTGAGGATGCGGCCACGATCGTCCGCTAAACATTGCTGAGCAAGTAAAAGCCCCGAACCGCGGCAGCGGTTCGGGGCTTTGCTTGGACCGTAAAACAGATCAGGTGATTTTCTCTGCTCTGGAAGGCAAACGCCAACTGGTTTCGGGCAAGCCCTTGAACACCATCTTCCAGGCACGCACGATAGCCAGGATTATCAGCGGATAGACGAAGGCCATGATCAACGCTGCGGGCCAGCGGGTGGCCAGTACCGCTATGAAACCCTTACCGCCAACCAAGGCGATACCCAATGTGTTGATGCCCATGGAACACACAATCTGGGAAACGAGAACACCGACTTGCAGGCGCCAATAGGTTCGCACGGATTCCAGGTTCATCGAACGAGAAAATTCCAGAATAGTAGAACCGTTCTGGGCCTCGTGTTTGAGTCTAAAGTGTGACACAAACAGCGAAGGAATCACGCCGCTTAGTCCGAACGCCAGAAGCGTAGAAATGATCCAAGGCCCCGTGGGCTTTATTAAAAAGCCAATCGTATCGGTCAATGCACCCACTATAAAACCGCTCAGCGGCCCAAAAAGTATCCCTGCCGTCATGGCAGGCACCAGGGCGAAGCTGAGTCTCAGCATTGGGCCCAGATCAATAGCCAAGAGTGTTTTAAATACGACGCCCAATGCTACCATCAGCGCGCATGTAACAAGCCAGGAAAGATGCTTATTGCGATTCTCCAAGATTCCGTCCTCCTTCATATTTTAACCTCAGATGTTGAAACAGTCCGAGATTCTTATCATCCAATCTATTCTTGTCGCCGCTATGTTTGTGGTATCATTCTATCAGGCAGGGGGCGCTTGTCAATTCAACCAACGCAGAAAGGTTAGAACAATGAACTTTTCTCTTACGATGCCCAGAAAAATCTGGTTTGGACGCGGTGAATTCGCCCGTGTGCCCTCCTGGGCGGCGGAGTTGGGCAGCCGCTTTTTGATCGTGACCGGCGGCTCGCAGCGCAAGCACGCCCGGAAGCTAGCAGAGGCGCTGGCCGTGGCGGGTCTGCAGGCGTGGGTATACGACGGCGTGGCGGGGGAGCCCAGCCCGCAGACCGTGCACGCAGCCGCGGCAAAAGCCCGCGGGCATCGCTGTGACGCCATCATCGGCCTGGGCGGCGGAAGCGCCATCGACGCCGCCAAGGCCGCCGCCGCCATGGCCACCAACGAAGGCTCCGTGGCGGACTATCTGGAGGGCGTGGGCACCGGCGCGCAAATCGTGCACGCGCCTCTGCCCTTTGCGGCCATCCCCACCACAGCGGGCACCGGCGCGGAAGTGACCAAGAACGCCGTGATCTCCGACGCCCAGCGCGGCTACAAGAGCAGCTTTCGCAGCGACCGGCTGCTGGCCGCCGTTGCCGTGGTGGACCCGGTGCTGTGCATAGGTGCGCCGGCCTCCGTGACCGCCACCAGCGGCATGGATGCACTGACGCAGCTCATTGAATCGTATCTGACGCGCAAGGCCCAGCCGGTCACCGATGCGCTGGCGTTGGACGCAATGCCCGCCGTGGCGGCGGCGCTGCCCCGCGCATTCGCCGATGGGGAGGATCTGGATGCCCGTGAGCGTATGTCCTGTGGCAGCCTGATGAGCGGCATCTGTCTGGCCAACGCCGGGCTGGGCGCTGTGCACGGCATCGCCGCGGCGCTGGGAGCGGTGTTGGGCGCGCCCCACGGGCTGGCCTGCGCTGTACTGCTGCGGCCGGTGATGGCCATCAACATACCCCATGCCGGGGCCAAGGCCGCGCCGCTGTGCCGCGCGCTGACCGGCGCCGCCTACGCTGACCCCGAGGATTGCGCTCGCGCTGTGGATGATTTTTTGGCGCAGCTCACGCAGTCTTTGGGCATTCCCCAGCGGCTGAACGCAGCGCAGCCCACGCCGCAGCTGTTGGAGCAGCTGCGGGGTGCGGTGTCCTCCAGCATGGGCGGAAACCCTGTTGCGCTGGCTCCGGAGCAAGTGCGGGAGCTTATCGCACAGGTGTTGTGAGAAAAATGGAACCATCCGAATCTCGCCGCAGTCTTAATATAAAAACATTGACTTAGCTTGTAAAAAATCGCATAATCGGCTATGAATCAAAATCTGTACGAACCTACGAGGAGCAACCGTGTCAGACGATTTCAACGACAGCCACATTCCGCAGGAACCGGAGACGCCGCGCAACCCGCGCAGCGCCAGCCGTCGCGCCCAGCAGGCCCAGCCCGAAACCAAGGCCGAGCCGGAGCAGCCACATAAGGTCGCCTCCCGGGCCTCACGGGGGCGGGAGGAAGGCAAGCCCCCTTCGCGCCGCAGCAAATACAGGCTGGCCATTGTGCTGGGTGCCGTGCTCGTGATTTTGGGCGGCGGCGTTGCGCTGGCAGCGCGCATTGTGTCGCTCATCAACCATCCGCAGGAGCTCTTTACGCCTGTTCCCACGTCTGCTCCCACAGCCACGTCCACCGCGCTCATCGGCTGGGAAGAGACCGCTGCGCCGGAAGAGGACCCTGAGGAAACCCTGGCGCCCACGGTGGATCCGACACCTTCAGAGACGCCGGTGGATTATCAGTTTGACTCCAACCATCTGAACATCGTGATACTGGGCATGGATCTGGACCAGGAGCGCATACGGCAGGGCATGAACGCCCGTACCGACTGCATCATGCTTTTCTCGGTGGATTTGCAGACCAAGAAAGTGTCCATCGTGTCCGTCCCACGGGATACCTACACGCGCATCTATAACGATAAGGGCAAAGGCAGCGGTTACAACCGGATCAACGCCGCTTTCAGTTACGGCGGCGGCTTGAAAAGGAAGGGTCTGGATTATTCGCTGAATACGGTCAGCAACTTCATGGGTGGCATTCCAATCGACTATTATGTCGTCTTTGATATGGATCTGGTCAAGGATCTTGTCAATTCGCTGCCCCACGGCCTGTATTTCAACATGGATCTGGACCTCGTCGTGGACAATTACCACTTCGTCCCCGGCCCGATCAATCTGAACGGCGACCTGGTGCTGCGTTATGCCCGCCTGCGCCACACGGCCGGTGGAGACTTTGGCCGGGTGGACCGCCAGCAGAAGGTCATGGTAGCGCTATTCGAACAGCTCAAGAAGCAGAAACAGCTCAGCATGGTGCCCAAGCTCTACGAGGCGCTGCGCAACAATGTGACGACCAACCTGAGCGACCTGCAGATCGCCGCGCTGGCGTGGTTCTGCCGGGATTTGGAGATGAGCGCCATCACGCGCTACACGATTCCGGGCAAGTCGTTGAATCTGGGCGCCAGCTATGTCATCGCCGACCAGAAGGAGAAGGCCCGCATCATCAAGGAAGTTTTCGGCGTGGACGCGCCCACCCGCAAGGAGGAATCCTACAGCTACCTAAAGGGCAAGCTGGACGCCGCGGTGGCCAAAGGCAGAAACATAGTGAACCAGGCCAAGGCGCTGCTGGCCAACGAGTCCAGATACTTCTCAGCCGACGAAGCGGCGGGCCTCAACAGCGCCATCGCCAATTGGAGCGTCGCGGCCAGCAAGCACAAGACCGATGACCTGGAGGAACTGCAGCGGGATGTGGAGACCGAATACACGGTGCTCAGCAACCTCGTGAGCGAGCGCAAGGCGGCCATTGCCGACGGGCAGCAGGCCATCAGGTGGGCGCAGGAAAATCTGAGTAAATACACCGACTACATCACACCGGGCAAAAAAGACATGATCAACAACCTGATCGCCAAGGTGCAGGCCCGGGTGGATGACATAGACTACAGGAACGTCGGCGCGGCCAGCGATGAACTCAAGAACAAGGCCAACCCGGTGTTCGTCGCTGCTGATGAAGCCATGAAGGGTGCTGAAAACTCACCGCCGCCGACACCTGAACCCAGCGATACGCCGGAACCCCCCGGCGACACGCCTGGCAATTCCAGCGAGCCGACGGAAGACCCAACAGCCACACCAAAGCCTTCTGCCACAGCGAAACCTACCAGGCAATCTGCTACGCCCAAGACAACACCGACGCCAGCACCGGCGGCAAGCTAAACTGTCTACCGGATGTCATTATTTACCGTCTGTGTGCACACACAGGCGGTTTTCTATATCTGGACAATCAGCCAAAGATAGCAATTGATTGCTCTTGGCAGCTGATTCGCACGATAAAAGCACGCCAGTATATGGCGGGAAGAAGCGACTTTTGCCGATTATGCTAATACCTGCATTTGAAATCGATCACATGGCCGTATATAATGGATTCTGCTTATTATGGAAGAGCAGGTGAATCATTTGATCCAAACGTTGACGACATTGCCATTGGTACCTTTGAGAGGGCTGACGCTCTTTCCCCATATGGTGCTCAATTTTGACATTGGTCGCGAAAAATCGCTGGCCGCACTGGAAGCTGCCATGGAGCGCGACCAACTGCTGATGCTGGCCACCCAGCGCAACGCCGACGTGGACGAACCCGAGGCCCAGGACATCTTCGATGTGGGCACCATCGCCCACATCAAGCAGTTGGTACGCCTGCCCGGTGACACCGTACGCGTCATTGTGGAGGGCTTGCACCGTGCCCGCATATTGGAATACACGAGCGTGGAACCCTACGCGGAAGTCGTCGTGACCCAGCAGGATGCGCAAGGGGACTATGGCCAATCCGAGGCAGACGCGCTGATGCGTGGCCTGCAGGAGCTCTTTGAGGAGTACGCCGCGCTCTCCGGCAAGGCTTCTCCTGAGACGCTCATTTCCGCCGCGTCCATCCAGAACCCCGGCGAGCTTGCCGACATCATCGCCGCCAATGTGCTTAAGAAGCCCGAGGAACGCCAGCAGATCCTGGAACAGTATGACGCTCTGGCACGCCTGGAGCGCCTGCATGTGATACTGACCCGGGAGCTGGAGATCCAGCACATCGAAAAGCGTATCAGCCAGCGGGTCAAGCAGCAGGTGGACCAGAACCAGAAGGAATACTACCTGCACGAACAGATCAAGGCCATACAGACCGAGCTGGGGCAGGACGACGCCACCGAGGTGGAGCTGTTCACCCGGCGCATTGAGGAGCTCAACCTACCCGAGGAGGCCCGCGACAAGGCCAAAAAAGAGCTCTCCCGCATGCAAAAGATGCCTCCGGGTTCCTCGGAACTGCCGGTCATCCGCACGTATCTGGATTGGATCACCGACCTGCCCTGGAACACCGAGACCACCGATGATATGGACTTGTCCCACGCTGAGAAGATCCTCAACGAAGACCACTACGGGTTGGAAAAGGTAAAAGAGCGCGTGCTGGAATACTTGGCGGTGCGCCGCCTGACCGACAGCATGCGCGGGCCCATCCTGTGCTTTGTGGGCCCTCCCGGCGTGGGCAAGACATCCATCGCCCGCTCCATCGCCCGCTCTCTGGGGCGCAAGTTCGTGCGCATGTCCCTGGGCGGCGTGCGCGACGAGGCCGAGATTCGCGGCCACCGGCGCACCTACATCGGCGCCATCCCCGGGCGCATCATCTCCAACATCAAGACCGCCGGCGCCCGAAACCCGGTGTTCCTGTTTGACGAGGTCGATAAGATCGGCAGCGACTTCCGCGGCGACCCGGCCTCGGCGCTTCTGGAGGTGCTGGACCCCGAGCAGAACAACACCTTCCGCGACCACTATATGGATGTGCCCTTCGATCTTTCGCGGGTCATGTTCGTGGCCACGGCCAACTCGCTGGACACCGTGCCCGCGGCGCTGCTGGACCGCATGGAAGTCATCCATCTGACCGGATATACCGACGAGGAGAAGGTCAGCATCGCCCGGCGGCATCTGCTGCCCAAGCAGCGCAAGGAGCACGGCCTCAAGGACGATTCCATCGTTATCACCGACGACACGCTGCGCTATGTCGTGGAGAACTACACCCGCGAGGCCGGCGTGCGCTCGCTGGAGCGCGAGCTGGCAAACATGTGCCGCAAGGCCGCCCGGCAGATCGCCGAGCACGGCAAGACCCGCCTGCGGGTCACGCCGGCCACTGCTGAGCGCTATTTCGGGCCCATCCGCTACAAGCGCGAGGACATCGGCCGCCATGACGAGGTGGGTGTGGCCACGGGCTTGGCCTGGACGGCCTTCGGCGGCGAGACGCTGGCTGTGGAAGTGAACACGATGCCCGGCACCGGCAAGCTGGAGCTGACCGGCCAGCTGGGCGACGTGATGAAGGAATCCGCTCGGGCGGCGCTGAGCTATGTGCGCAGCCATGCCGACACGCTGGGTGTGGACCCGGACTTCCACCAAAAGCTGGACATCCATGTGCACGTACCGGCCGGCGCCATCCCCAAGGACGGCCCTTCCGCGGGCATCACAATGGCCACGGCCATCACATCGGCGCTGACCGGCCGTGCCGTCAGCGGCAACGTGGCCATGACCGGTGAAATCACGCTGCGCGGCCGCGTGTTGCCCATCGGCGGGCTCAAGGAGAAATCCATGGCGGCCTACCGTGAGGGCGTGCCCACGGTGCTAGTGCCCCAGGGCAACGAGCGGGACATTAAGGAGATTCCCGACAACATCCGGCGCAAGCTGCATTTTATCCCCGTAAAAACGCTGGATGAAGTCCTTAAGAACGCGCTGTTGTAAGCTGTATAACCGAATCCGCATTCTACTAAGGCTTGCCGTTTCGTCCGGCAGGCCTTATTATTATTCCTATGCTGGATATCAAAACTGCCGAATTCGCCTTTACCGCCGTGGATGAGCGGGGTTTCGAGCGCTCCAACCTGCCGGAGATCGCCTTGATCGGCCGCTCCAACGTGGGCAAGTCGTCGCTGATCAATGCGTTGTGCGGCCGCAAGGCGCTGGCCCGCGTCAGCGCCACGCCGGGCAAGACCCGCGAGGTCAACTTTTACCTGCTCAACAGCAGCTTTTATCTGGTGGACTTGCCGGGCTATGGCTACGCGCAGGTTTCCAAGGTGGAGCAAAAGCGCTGGGCACAGATGATCGAAGGGTACTTCGCGTCGTCGCCACGCATCAAGCTGGTGCTGCTGCTGATGGACATCCGCCGGGAACCCAACGACGACGACCGCCAGACCGTGCAATGGGCCGAGCACAACGGCCTGGACTTTGTGCTGGTGGCCACCAAGGCCGACAAGCTCAGCAAGAGCCAGCGCCCGCTGGCCTGCCGCAAGCTCTCCGACCAACTGCAGGCGACCTTCCGCCAGCAGGCTGTGTGCTTTACCGTGACCGAAGGCCTGGGCAAAGCAGACCTGCTGCGGGCCATCGAGGCGGCGCTCAAATAGGAGAGCGCTTACGACGGTTGTAAACCTATGAGTACAATGAAAGCCTGGGGCCGTGAACCGCTCCTGTCAAGTGGACAATGGATAAAGATAAGAAGATGGATTGTCAGAAGACAATCCATCTGTTTTTCTGCAACCTGAACTGATGTACAGCAACTTTCCATTGAAAGAATCAACTGGGGGTTGAGTTTTGACAACAACGTCTCTCTTGTAAGCGTGGAGGGTGTTCAATAAAATAAACTCCAACGGAGGGAGATGATATGATGTTGATCGCTAAAAATCTTAAGCGTTTGCGGCTCGATATGGGTCTTACACAAGAAGAGCTGGCGGCTCACATTGGTGTAACTGGGCAGGCGGTCAGTAAATGGGAGCGGAACGAGTGTTACCCCGACATTACACTGCTGCCGGGGCTGGCGAACTGCTTTGGAGTGACGATCGACGAACTGCTGGGTATGGCGGAGATCAAGGGAAAGATGTGGGGCGTGTATGCACAGGCGAACACGCTGCAGGCGGAAGGTAAATACCATGAAGCCGTGGCTGTCTATGATGAGGCTCTCAAAACCTTTCCTACAGACCTCGGGCTATCGGCGGCGCGCGCGGAGGCGCTCGCTATGGCGGGAGAGGGCATCGAGAATGCCATTGAGGCATGCGAGCGCCTATTAACGGGAGATATCAGTGATAAACGCCGGGCTGGCGCTATTGCCGTACTATGTTATCTCTATCGTTCCGCCGGATTGACCGAGAAGGCCGAACTGCTGGCCCGTTCGCGCCCCCACGCACGTGAAAGCCGCGAACTGCTTCTGCCAAACTTTCTAAAGCAACCGGAACGCGAAGCCTACTTGCGCGAGCATCTTCCCAGTATCCTCACCGATATCTGTAAACTCGTTGACGGCCGAACAGATACGGGCGAAGAGGAGCTACGCCAGGTTTCACTAGGCATGTACCAGGAGCTAATTGATCCGGCCGTGGCGATGAGTAAAATAACTGCCTTCTTAAGGGAGAGTTAATGGCTTAGATATAGTTGATAAACAGATACAGGTGTTATCCGCGTGGCTTCATATGGGCATTGCGCGTCAAGACGGGCAGCGTGTCCAACGGTATAATGGGGTCAAAAGGAGGGAATGACATGCCCGCATATCAGGAAATACAGCAAAGCCTGCAGTGGATCGAAGCCCATCTGGATGAGAACCTGGACATCGCCGCGCTCAGCGATCAGGTTCACCTGTCCATGTATTACTACCAGCGCCTGTTCTCCCGGCTGGTGGGCAGGCCGGTTGCCGAGTATCAAAAGCTTCGCCGCGTGGCCCGTGCCAGCGAGGACTTGCTCAGAGAAGGCAGCCGGATTTTGGATGTCGCCTTGAAATGGGGATTCCAAAGCCATGAATCCTTCAGCCGGGCCTTCAAGGAGGCCTATGGCATGACGCCGGACGAATACCGCCGAAACCCGGCGCCGCTGACCCATTACATCATCCCCGATCTTTCGCTGATGTACCGCATGATCGACGAGGGCGTGCCGCTGCTGGCCGACGGCGTCATCTTGGAGATCACCCGGCGGACCTATGCGCAGGATCGTCTGTATGCGGGCTTTGCCCTGCAGTGCCCGTTCGGGCGGCCCAGCGTGGACAATCCCGGCCGGCTGTGGGAGTTCTTCACACCGGTTCCCAGAAAGCATCTGCCGCACCTGCACCCCCAGGGCAGCGAGGTTGGCATCAGCCTGCCCGGCCGGCAGGAGGGGTGCTTTACGTACTTCGCGGGCTGCGAGGTCACCGAGCGTTCCGACGCGTTCCTGGCGGCGAGGCGCCTGGATGGATATGGTGAGATCCCCGAAGGCATGCAGCCGTGCTACCACACGCTGCCCGCCGGAGAGTATGCCGTGTGCACCTTCACCGCCGAGGATTTTGCCTATCTGGTCAACAACGCGCTGGACAAAGCCATGGGATATTTCTTTGGAACGTGGCTGCCCAACAAAAAGCTCGCGTCTACGAGCTGCGTGGAGCTGTATGACGAGCGCTGCCTGCGCTGGCACCCGAAATACAGCCTCTCGGAGGA
>JAEZSC010000018.1 GCA_023422005.1 Bacillota bacterium
CCATCCATGGCAAGTTCCAGGGCGACATCTCCTTTACCGATGACAAGCTGGTCGTCGATGGCCAGGAAATCGCTTTCTACGCCGTGAAGGACCCCGCCGAGATTCCGTGGAAGGCCTGCGGCGCCGATTATATCGTGGAATCCACCGGCGTGTTCACCGCGCAGGAAAAGGCCGAGCTGCACCTGAAGGGCGGCGCCAAGAAGGTCGTCATCTCCGCTCCCGCCAAGGACAAGGAGACCCCCACCTTCGTTATGGGCGTCAACCACAAGGATTACAAGGCCAACATGACCGTTGTTTCCAACGCCAGCTGCACCACCAACTGCCTGGCCCCGCTCACCAAGGTCATCCATGACGCATTTGGCATCGAGGAAGGCCTGATGACCACGGTGCACAGCACCACCGCGACCCAGAAGACCGTGGACGGCCCTTCCGCCAAGGATTGGCGCGGAGGCCGCGCGGCCTCCAACAACATCATCCCCAGCTCCACCGGCGCGGCCAAGGCCGTTACGCTGGTCATCCCCAGCCTCAAGGGCAAGCTGACCGGCATGAGCTTCCGCGTGCCCACGCTGGATGTGTCCGTGGTGGACCTGACCGTCAAGCTGGCCAAGCCCACGACCTATGAGGAAATCTGCAAGGTCGTCAAGGAAGCCAGCGAAGGCGAGCTCAAGGGCATCCTGGGCTACACCGACGAAGACGTCGTCTCCACCGACTTCATCCACGATCCCCGCACGTCCATCTTCGATCAGAAGGCCGGCATCATGCTCAACCCGACCTTCGTGAAGCTGGTGGCCTGGTATGACAACGAGTGGGGCTATTCCAACAAGGTTGTGGACCTGATTGAGTATATGGCTTCTGTGGACGCCAAGGCGTAAGAGCTTGGTGTTTGGAAGGACCTAAGGCCTGATATGGTTTAATGCCTCTCTCCCTACATTTTATGTGGGGGGAGAGGTTTTTTAGTTTATCGCTCATTGCATATGAATGGGACGCAAGCCTAATTGAACGGCTTACTCTCATCAATACCGGCTCTCCATTCCATATGGATATTCTTAAGTCTGGTTCCCTTCCCTCGCAACATCCCCATAATAACATCTAGCCCTGATACAGCCGATATGATCATCATTGATACATAATTGGTCACATATCTTCCGTCGACTTCCCATATGGTAAAAAATAGCATAAGCCCAAAGATGCATAGAAGTGAGATCATATTCGTATATATCTTCTTTTTGCTTAATAAAACACTGAATGCAGATAAGAGCATAAGCAATTGTATCGTAAAATAAGTTGCAGAACATACATATTTGTACCTTCTAAAATATCTACCTTCATACAAAACCAAAGAATGTAATTTGGTTTCATTCACCGGTGCATCATCCAAAAAATCTGATTGTCCGTAAGTACTATCTCCAAAAGCAACTATGTCTTTGTAAAAGAATAGCCAAAGCATACCAAATAACCCTTTTTCTTTAATCCGCTCCTGTATACGATCAACTATCGCAGATTTTTGCTCGTACTTATCCGTAAACGACAATGTAAAATCATAATCTTCTGGATCAAAAGAACCGTCATCAAGCGACATCATGACCCAATGGGAGAATGGAATGTTAAGTGCGTCCGCTTTTTGCGAATCAAGGTGAACAGAGTAAAAATACATATTAAAAGCTAACAACACCGCTGTTACAATACTTCCAGCTACTGCAACAACTCTAAAGAACGGAATCACACCTTTTAATAATATGGTGTGAATAAGGATGGCTATCAGTGCTATTATAACAGTAAATTTAATCAGCATGCCAATAACGCAGCTAACGCCTATCAAGACAGCATACTGTACGCTCTGTGCTGTATGTGTACTATCATAGAATTTTAGGTAAAAATACACGACCAATGCAGGGAATACCATGGAAAGCGAATCGGTGTAAAACACCGGTGCTATCATATAAAACGGTGGGCTTAGCAGAACCAGTACAAGGGCCATGATGCTTTGTGGAATCCCAAACAACCTTTTGCAAATCAATACAACCAACAAAACTGTTGCGGTTGCCAGGAGGGCGTTTGTGATCATGGCAACCGCAAAATAATCTGTCGCTCCAAAAAAAGCAGCGACTTTAAAGGCAACGAATAGCAACATCATCCCACCAAGATTATGTGGGAAGTAATAGAAATAATTATATCCGACTGATGGATCCATATAATCCAAAAAATTACCTGTAGTGGCCCATTCCTTTGCCCCTGTATAAATAGCACCCAAGTCAAAAATCGGTTCAAATCGCAGCATATAGCCCAATCTAACATTCAAAATGAATAGTAGACTTATGCTGAATACTATAATAAACGGATAAGCCTTTTTAATAAAAACAGTATGCTTCTTAAGCATATGGAATGATAAGGTCAGCAAAGCGATTTCAAGCGACATGAAAACCAGCGGAATTGCAGGGGAGTAGTCGGGCATGTTGTTTGAAAAAACAACGCCACCAACGGCAATGGTAAAAGCATAACAAAATAAAAAGTAAAAAGCCATTATTGAAATAGCTTTGGCCATAGTTACCACATCTGAAACAGACCATCTGGTTGCTCGGTTTGTCTGCTCATGTACGCCGAATCCAACGCTCATATGTCCTCACAGTATAACCGCAATATATCTCTACTACGCTAATTATAAGCTCCCATTTTTCATCCGTCTATCTTTTAAGAATTTTATTTTGGTTCGCAGCGTCATATGTGGTCGTTCTTCAACCTTTCTTGTGTAGAATCCCGATAACAGACATGCCTCTTGCCATCCCCCTTCCCCGCCTGCAAGCAGAACCGCTCGTCATTGTATATGTGAACGAGTGTCCCGGCAGCGCTTATAAAACCGTAGGCGAAAGGCTGGCAAATGCCGCTGGTCCTTTTGCCAACTGCCCCTCAGGTTTACGCTCCCATACGCTTGTGGTATACTAAGCTATGTATATACCCACGCAACCCAAGCAAAAATGCGGGTTTCCCGCACTAGGAGACTGGATGAAGAAATTCGTTTTGTTTTTTATAACGATACTGCTGGTGCTGCCGGCAGCGGCCTGCGGCAAGGCCCAACCCACAGCCTCCCCGACCCCGCAGCAGTCCTTCGGCGAGAAGGACCGCCTGGAGGTCACGCTGGCGCTGTGGGACATGCAGCCTGCCGGCGAGGGCACCCCAGCCGCGGCGCTGTCCGCAACCATCGCCGAGAGGTACGGCATCACGCTGACGCCCTGGCCGGTGACCCAGGCCGATTACAAGGCCAAGCTGACCGAGGCCCAGGCCGCCGGCGCCATGCCCGACGCCTTCACCTTCGAAGCCTTTGCCGATAAGGCCTTCTTCAAGCAGCTGCTCGATCAGCAGGCCATCCGCGACATCCCCGAATCCGCCACGAAGAATGTGCCGGCGGTGGACACGCTGGCCGGGCGCTACCGCGCCGGTGAGAGCGTGGACGGCAAGCTGTACTTCCTGCCCCGGCCCAACCTGGCATACAACTACCGCAGCGGCGCGGCCCAGGTGCTCTATTACCGCGCCGACTGGGGCCGTTTGAGCGGCAAGGCCAAGGTCGGCTCCGCTTCGGACTGGCAGACCTTCTATGAGCTCATGGGCTACTTCAACCACAGCGACCCCGACCAGAACAAGCTGGACGACACCTTCGCTCTGTCCACCGCCGGGCCGGAAGGGCTCATGGCCGTGTATCTGAACACCTTCGGCGTGCGCCCCTTCGTGCTGGAGGGCGGCCAGTGGGTGCCCGGCGTGGCAAGCCAGCGGGCCAAGGAGGCGCTGCAGTGGGCCAACAACGCGTGCCGCAGCGGTCTGGTGGACCCCGAAAGCGCCACGCAGGATGAGAGCGCCATGATCGACAAGTTCTGCCAGAGCAAGGTGGGCATGATCGTGATGGACGGCACACCCGCCGGCGCCGCCCGTCTGGCCGCCGCCTGGCAGGCCCAAACGGACATACAGCTGACCAAGGCCGTGGCGGTGCTGCCCCAGCCCATCGGCCCCTACGGCGTCAGCTACAACAGCGATACCTCATACACCACGGGTACGGCCTTCTCCGCCGCCGTGGACGATGAAAAGCTGAATCGCATGCTGCGCCTGATCGGCTGGACGCTGACCGACGACGGCCTCATGGCGCTGACCTATGGCAAGCAGAAGACCGACTATACGATGCAGGACGGCGTGCCCACGACCAAGCTGAAGGACGGCCAGGGCCAGCCGGCCACCTATAACCAGAAGCTGGGCGGCTGGGCGCCGCTGCTGCACCTGGGCACATGGGCGCAGGACTTCCTGCCCGGCATGCCGGAGGACAGCTTCGAGCGGCTTTCCCTGCGCACGACCGGCGAATTTTGGTGGGCCAACAACTGGCGCACGCCGCTGTTCACCGAGCGGGCGCTGGATGGTGCGCTGGCCGGCTATGACGACAGCGCCGCCCGCGCCGAGCTGGTGCGGCTGATGTTTGAATCCTCCGACGTGGAGGCCGACTGGGCCGCCTTCGCCGCCGCGCAGACCCAGGCCGCGGCCGCCGCGATGCAGCAGGCCAACGATCTGGCCAAGCAGAAGAACATCACGGCCGAAGAATAACCTTACCGCTGCATGGAGCTCGCGGCCGCCGCATACTGTCCTAGTGGCATCTGCATTATCCTTTTTAGGAGCGCGCAGCCATGAGCAGACGAAGCCTTCTTGCTATCGCGTTGGCGCTTGCCCTTGTGCAATCGGGTTGCGCCGCGCCGGCGCGGCCCACCGTGGAGGAGCTGCGCAAGGATTATCCCCTTTACGAGGAGAACCCGCTGGTGCAAAGCGCGCGCAGCTCGTTGCGTGATTATGTCGCCACCATACCGACCGGCGTGCTGGCGACCATCACCGACCACCAGGTGCTGCGGCTGAAGAACCAAGGGGCCGACGGCAGCAAAGCCGTCCCCGAACTGGAGCCGCTGGCATTTGACTATGAGCGCTACACGCTGCTCGTGGACACGGTTATCTTCGGAGAGAACCCCGGCAGCGAGATCGACGTCTATTTGCCCGTTTTGCAGAATCTCCCTTTGCAGAACATCGACCGAACGCCCGGCAACCGTTTTTTCTACGGACTGGCCCGCTATCCGTCGGAGAAACAACGGCAGCTGGAAACACTGCTGGTCTGCAATGGCATCCCTGTGAACCGGCCTGTCTTCATAGGCGGTTCGGCGGTATACTGGACGCGGCAGGGCTACATGCTGTCCGCATGGCCCGGTCCTGACAACGCCGATTTTGACCTGATGACCAAGGCGGAGTTTATCAAAGCGATCCGGACACTGCGTGAAAAGGCACAAGACAAACCATAAGGAAAGGGCCGGCGTCGCATGACGCCGGCCCTTTCTTTTGTATTCGCTACATCAAATTCTCCGGGTTCAGGCACTCCAGCTCCGGCAGCACGAAGCGGCCGTCGTGGCGCACCAGCACGTCGTCAAAGTACATATCGCCGCCGCCCCACTCCGGCGTCTGTATGAGCACCAGATCCCAATGGATGGCCGAACGGTTGCCGTTGAAGCAATCGTCGTAGGCATTGCCCGGCGTGAAGTGGAAGGAACCCGCGATCTTCTCGTCGAACAGCGTGTCCTTCATGGGTTTGGTTATATAGGGGTTCACGCCGATGGCGAACTCGCCCACATAGCGCGCGCCGGGGTCGGTGTCCAGTATCTTGTTCACAAGCTCGGTGTCGTTGGCGGTGGCCTCTATGATCTTGCCATTCTTGAACGTGAAGCGGATGTTCTCAAAGGTGAAGCCGTTGTACAGCGAGGGCGTGTTGTAGGCGATGGTGCCGTTGACGGTGCCCCGCAGCGGCGCGCTGAACACCTCGCCGTCGGGAATGTTGAGCTTGCCGTCGCACTTGATGACCGGCA
>JAEZSC010000036.1 GCA_023422005.1 Bacillota bacterium
CGCTTGGAGATGTTATCTACTTTGATCATGAAGCCAGTTCCCTCCTTTATGACTTGTTCATTTTAGCAAAACTGCGCTAAGCGTGTGTAAACAATTTATGAATAACCGCCCAAAAACCGCTGGAAAAAGGGCGTAAAAGCGGTATTTCGAGGTGGGCTGAACCGCTTCACATGCAAAAACCGCCGTGAGCAACCAACCACGGCGGTTTTATATATAGATATTAAAGCGAGAAGATTTTCTTGCGCTTCTCCAACAGCAGCAGCAGCGGCATACCCAGCGCATAACACGCGATCAGCTGCCCGGCGCCCACCAGGGCGATCTGCGTCCACAGCGGGAAAGCATGGAACAGGATGTAGAGCTCCGGGCCGACGATGAACGCGTTGATGAGCACCGGCGGCAGGGGCACCAGCCACTTGTAGCGGCGCAGCGCATAGCTGCCCAGGGCGGCCAGCAGCGTGGCCACGCTGCCGACCAGAATGTCGATGGCCGAGCCGCCGGTGGCCAGGCCGATCACATTGCTCAGGATGCAGCCCACAAACAGGCCGGGGATGGCCGCCGGTGTGAAATAGGGCAGCACCGTGAGGGCCTCGGAAGCGCGCATCTGCACGGGGCCGAAATTGATCATGCCCATGGGGAACAGCAGCATGAGGACGAGAACGAGCACGGTGTACACAGCGGCAATGATGGCCGCCTGTGAGAGGTAACGGGTGGAAAACTTAAACATACAACAATAGAACAGCGCGTTCCGCACTATTCCAGGCGCTTGGCCTGCCTCCCTTAGTTTTGTTTTAGGACAGGATGGTTGCGAACTGTCCGCAAGCGTTCATACAGATGACTCTTGCATCCAAGATTGTAGCAATCATGCGCCCATTATGCAATCCCAGATATCTGGCATACATGTTAATGTATGATTAACGATGCGACCCAGGGCTGCAAGCACAGCTTTGAAGCCGGCTGGCTTTATTTTAAGAAGTGCAGTATCCCCGCCTGGGCAAATAAGGATACGAAAACTACTGAGGTGTCTATGATAACCCCTGCAATCATCGGCTTTATGCCAACGCCGGCGACCTCTTTAAGGCTGGTCTTCAGTCCTATTGCCGCCAATGCCATTGATAAAAAGAACTTTGACAGGAATGACATCCCGTAAACTACATTATCCGGCACAATTCCCGTGCTCCTTATGCCGACTACAGCAAGGAACCCTAGAATAAACCAGGGGAATATTTTGCGTATGCTCACCTTCTCGGCCGTTTGCGAAGGTGTTTCCTTTTTTGCGTATATCCATGAAAAGACAAGCACAATCGGCACGATAAAAAGCGTTCTCGTAAGCTTTACGATTGTAGCAAGCAAACCTGCGGTGTCGGAAAATGCATACCCCGCCGCAACAACCGATGATGTGTCATTCACAGCTGTACCAATCCAAAGTCCGTATCCGGTATCGCTAAGGCCCAAGAGCCGGCCTATCCATGGGAATGCGATTACGGTTATGATGTCGAAAATGAAAGTAGCGGATATAGCGTATGCGATATCCCGGTTCTCAGCCCGAATGGTAGGCCCCAGCGTGGCAACAGCGGTTCCTCCGCAAATCGCAGTGCTAACCGAAAGAAGACTGGCCAGCTTCCAATTTATTTTGAAAACTTTCTTGCATATATATCCCACTCCAAAAGAAGTCGCAAGGGTGAATACCATTAATATCATGGCATACTTACCGGCTTGGATTACCTGATGAAAGCTGAGTGTTATTCCGGCAATGATTATTCCCGCACGCAAAACCTTTTTTGAAGTCCAGTTGATTCCCTGATCAAAAACCTTATAGCGGCTAACCAGCGGATTGAGCAGCATTCCCAATATCAGTGCAATCAGTGTTCCTCCGAGAATACCGGCAGGGAGAAACAAACTGATCATATAAGCAATGGCAGCTATTCCCGCGGATAGCAAAGTCCCTGATATGAATTTTTTAACACCATTCATCCTAAGTTTAGTCCTTTCGTTTCCCTTGGGTTTCTATCGGATTGATTCTAGCATATCCATATGATAAAATTAAATTATACTTTCTAATGTTCCTATAATATAGATTTATAGCGCGGAGATAACTATGCTTGATTTCAGACACCAAACGTTTCTAACCCTATGCTCATGCAACAGTTTTACAAAAGCGGCGGAGCTTTTACACATTACGCAGCCCGCAGTATCGCAGCATATGAAGTATCTCGAGGAGTTTTATCAATGCAAGCTTTTCGACATTGTCAACAGAACCATAAAGCTCACACATCAGGGAGAGCTTCTAAAAGAGTTTGCGATGTCCGTTTTTTCAGATTCCAAGCATTTTAAGGAAAATATCAGTTCAGTCCAAACAGGGACAATGCAGTTTTCCTTCGGAGCGACCTTATCTATCGGAGAGTATGTTATGCCGGAGATCCTCTCCCGCTTGCTTACACAGTATCCGGAAATGAAGATCCATATGTCCGTTGCGAATACGCAGGTTCTGCTCGAACGGCTGAACAACGGTGAGTTGGATTTTATTGTTGTGGAAGGGCTGTTCGATAAACTGGAATATGATTCATCCCTTTTCAGCCTTGAAAAGTTTATTCCCGTGTGTTCACCAGAATCGGAGTTTGCAAATAGGGAAGTGGATTTTCAGGAGATTACAAGAAGCCGCCTGATTTTGCGGGAACGGGGGTCGGGCACACGGGAAATCTTTGAGAATATATTACAGAAAAACAATTATTCGCTCCATGCATTTGAAAAGATGATTGAAATAGGAAATATGGCCGCCATAAAGAAAATGGTTTCCAATGGGTTAGGCATAACATTTCTGTTTGAGGTAGCGGGGGAAAGAGAAATAAAAGACGGAAGACTTTCGGTTATTAATATACCTGGTTTTTCTGAACAGCGTGAGTATAATTTTGTTCTGTTAAAGAACAGCTTTTTCCGTGAGCGCTATATGACAATCTACAAACTTCTGAAGAAGAAGTTGGATGAGATAAAAAATGATTGCTGACAGATTCAAGGCACAATGAAGTGATTTCACAACTTGCGCCCCGCCTGTGTTTGCCAGAAGAACTTTATTATATTAAAATGGCTCCTGATAACGTTTACACAACAACAATGGGAGGTCCCCTGCCCCGATGAAACTGCTGCTGCGCCTGATCCGCTACACCAAGCCCTACAAGCGTTTTCTGATCATCGCCACGGTGAGCTCGCTGTGCATCACAGCCCTCAACCTGCTCACACCGGCTTTGCTGCGCGAGTTGATCGCCCGCATGACCAGCGGTACGCCCGGCGCGTTGCTGCTGCCTCTGTACCGGCTGTTCCGCATGGACCCCAGCGGCGGCCTGAACCTGCCGGCGGTTTATCTGCTGGCCGGCGCGCTGATGGCCACCTATCTTTTGCGCACGGTTTTTTCGTATCTGTCCAGCTACCTAAGCCACAAGGCGTCGTGGAATCTGGTGAGCGACATGCGAACCATGGTATATGACCACATGCAGAAGCTGAGCCTGCGCTTCTTCCACAACAAACAGACCGGCCAGCTGCTAAGCGGCGTCATCAACGACACGGCGACTTTCGAAAACCTGATCGCCCACTCGCTGCCGGACATTATGACCAACATTCTGGTGATCATCGGCGTTACGACGCTGCTGCTGACGATGAACTGGCGGCTGGCGCTGCTCACGATCATACCGGTTCCCTTTTTGCTGCTGGCTACGCTGCTGTATTCCAAGCGCGTGCTGGCCAAGTTCCGTGACGCTCAGCGCACGCTGGCGGACCTGAACGCCGACCTGCAGGACAACCTGAGCGGCATCAAGGAAATCCAGGTGTTCAACAAGGAAGCGGACGAGCGCCAGAAGATCGACCGGCGCAGCCGCAGCTACGCCGACGCCATCCTGGGCGCGCTGCGCATGAACGCGGTGTTCCACCCGTCGGTGGAATTCATCACGGCCATGGGCACCGTCATCGTCGTGTTCTTCGGCGGCATCATGGCCACGCGCTTTTTGGTGCAGACCGCCGACATCGTGGCGTTCCTGCTGTACCTGGGCATGTTCTACGGCCCCATATCGGTGCTGGCGCGGGTCATGGAGGACATCCAGCGCTCCTTTGCCGGCGGCGAGCGCGTCTTCGAGATGCTGGACACCGAGCCGGACATCGCCGACGGCCCCAAGGCCGCGCCTCTGGCCCGCTGTGAGGGCGCGCTGGAGTTCCGCAACGTCAGCTTCCGCTACCGCGACGACGTGCCGGTGCTGGATAACGTGTCCTTCACCGCCAAACCGGGGCAGATGATCGCGCTGGTGGGCCCAACCGGCGTGGGCAAATCCACAATCATCAGCCTGATCCCCCGTTTCTATGACCCGACCATCGGCCAGGTACTGCTGGATGGCCGAGACCTGAGGGATGTGACGCTGCACAGCCTGCGCAGCCAGGTTTCCATGGTGCTGCAGGACGTGTTCCTGTTCAACGGCACCATCGCCGACAACATCGCCTACGGCTCCCCCGGCGCATCCCGGGCCGACATCGAGCGCGCCGCCAAGATCGCCTGCGCCCACGGCTTCATCACCGACGCCCCCGACGGTTATGACACGATGGTGGGCGAGCGCGGCCTGCTGCTCTCCGGCGGCCAGAAACAGCGCATCGCCATCGCCCGCGCCGTGCTCAAGGATTCGCCGGTGCTGGTGCTGGACGAAGCCACCGCATCGGTGGACACCGAGACCGAAGCGCTAATTCAGAGGGCCATACAGAACCTGGCCGGCACCCGCACCATCGTCGTGATCGCCCACCGTCTCTCCACGGTGAAGCGGGCCGATCAGATACTGGTGCTGGAAAAAGGCGCCATCGCCGAGCGCGGCACCCACGAACAGCTGGTGGACGCCGGCGGGCTGTACAGCCGGCTGAGCAAGGCTCAGTTTGCAAGCTTTGACGACGCGAAATAGGGATGCCTCATCCCTCTTGCCTTGCCCGATAAGGACCCGATGCACACGAAGAGCACCCCGGCGCCGCCGGGGTGCTCTCTTCTCTAGGAGAACTTCTCAGAATGCCTTGCGATAGATCTCCTCCAGCTCCTTGACCAGCGGCATGCGCGGGTTGGCCGTGGTGCACTGGTCTTCAAAGGCCAAGTCCGCCAGGGCCGCCACCCTTTGCTCAAAGGCCGCGGCTTCCACGCCGCAGGCGCCGATGCTCTCGGGAATGTTGAGCCTGCGGTTGAGATCGCGCACGGAGGCGGCCAGGCTGGCTGCGCCTTCGGCGGGCGTGGCGGCGGGCAAGCCCAGGGCACGGGCGATCTCGGCGTACTTCTCGTCGGCGATGAAGCGCTCATACTTGGGGAAGCTCACGAACTTGCTGGGCTTCTGCGCGTTGTATTCGATGACATTGGGCAGAAGCAGCGCGTTGGCCCGGCCGTGGGGAATGTGGAACTCGCCGCCCAGCTTGTGGGCCAGGCTGTGGTTGATGCCCAGGAAGGCGTTGGTGAAGGCCATGCCGGCGATGCACGACGCGTTGTGCATCTTCTCCCGGGCCAGCCGGTCGCTGCCGTCGGCATAAGCCCTCGGCAGGTATTCGAACACCAGTTGGATCGCCTTGATCGCCAGCGCGTCGGTGTAGTCACTGGCCAGCACGCTGACATAGGCCTCGATGGCGTGGGTCAGCACGTCCATACCCGTGTCGGCGGTGATGGCCGGCGGCACCGTCATCACGAAGTCCGGATCCAGTATCGCGATGTCCGGCGTCAGCTCATAGTCGGCCAGCGGGTATTTCACGTTGCGGGCCCGGTCGGTGATCACGGCGAAGGATGTGACCTCGCTGCCCGTGCCGGACGTGGTGGGAATGGCGACCATGCGGGCTTTTTTGCCTAAGCGCGGGAATTTGTACACACGCTTGCGGATATCCATGAATTTGAGCTTCATCTTCTCGAAGTCGGCGTCGGGGTGCTCATAAAACAGCCACATGCCCTTGGCCGCGTCGATGGCCGAGCCGCCGCCCAGCGCGATGATGACGTCCGGCCGGAACTGCTCCATGGCCTGCGTGCCCCGGCGTACGGTCTCCACCGAAGGATCGGGCTCCACATCGGAGAAAATCTCGCTGTGCACATAGCCGTCGCGCTTGCGCAGGTAATAGAGCACGCGGTCCACGTAGCCCAGCTTGATCATGGCCGGGTCGGTCACGATGAAGGCACGGGTGATGTCGGGCATCTTCTCCAGATATTGAACCGAGCCGCTCTCAAAGTAGATCTTCTCGGGAATCTTGAACCACTGCATGTTGACTCTCCGGCGGGCCACGCGCTTTTTGTTGATCAGGTTCACGACGGTCACGTTGCTCGTGGTGGAGTTGCGGCCGTAGGAGCCGCAGCCCAGCGTCAGCGAGGGCATGTTGGTGTTGTAGATGTCGCCGATGGCGCCCTGGGAGCTGGGGGAGTTGATGATGAGGCGGCCGACCTTGATGCGCTGGGCGAAGAGGTCCTTCACGGCTTCATCCTGGGTGTGCAGCACCGCTGAGTGGCCCAGGCCGCCGAAGGCCACCATGGCCTCGGCCAGCGCCACGCCTTGGTCGGCGCCTTCCACGACATAGTAGGCCAGGATCGGGCTCAGCTTCTCGCGGCTCAACGGATATTCCGGCCCCACGCCCTGCAGGCGGGTCAGCAGGATCTTGGTGCCCTCGGGCACATGGATGCCCGCCCAGGCGGCGATTGTCGCGGCGGGCTGACCCACGATGGCGGCGTTGATGGCCTTCTTTTCGGGGTTGTAGACCAGCTTCGCGAGTTTCTCCGCGTCCTCATCGCTCAGGAACACGCAGCCGTTGGCTGCCATATAACGTTCGAAACGCTGCTGGATCGCCCGGTCCACGATGACCGCCTGCTCGCTGGCGCAGATCATGCCGTTGTCGAAGGTCTTGGACATCATGAGGTCCGTGCACGCCCGCTCCACATCGGCAGTGCTGTGGATGTAGCAGGGCACGTTGCCCGGCCCCACGCCCAGCGCCGGCTTGCCAGTGGAATAGGCAGCCTTTACCATGGCCCCGCCGCCGGTAGCCAGCACCAGCGACACGCCCCGGTGGTTCATCAGGTATTGCGTGGCATCCAGCGAGGGGGTGTCGATCCACTGCACGCAGTGTTCCGGTGCTCCCGCCGCCACTGCGGCATCCCTCAGGATGCGGGCGGCCTCGGCGCTGCAGCGCTGGGCCGACGGGTGGAAGGCGAAGATGATCGGGTTGCGGCCCTTGGTCGCGATGATGGCCTTGAACATCGTTGTGGAGGTGGGGTTGGTGACCGGCGTGACGCCGGCGATGACGCCAACGGGCTCGGCGATCTCCTCATACCCCTCCATGTCGTTTTCGTCCACAACACCCACGGTCCTGATGTTCTTGACGCTGTGATACACATATTCGCTGGCGAACAGGTTTTTGGTGATCTTGTCTTCATAAACGCCGCGGCCGGTCTCCTCCACGGCCATCTTGGCCAGGCGCATGTGGGCTTCCACGCCGGCCAATGCCATGGCCTCCACGGCGGCATCCACCTGAGCCTGATCCATGGCCATATAGCGGGCCAGAGCCGCGCGGGCATTGTCCACCAGTTGGTCGATGACGGTCTGGTATTCGGGCTTGTCGTCCTTCGTCACGATCTTGAGTTCGGCTTCCCTGGTTTCCATGGTCTTTGTGTTGGTCTTCATATCCATCTTCCTTTCCGGGTCTTCGCATATCGTTCCGGCGTTGCCGTCGGCTGTTACCTTGCTCACGATATTGTTAAACTTTTCACAATCTAAGAGTACGATATTGTTAAACTTTTGTCAATGTAGCGAAACGCCGGACTTTGCGCGGGTTATTTGGGCAAAGAAAGCGTAGAAACGGAAGGAAAAGCCAAAACAACCTGCATCCCAAGGGCAGTCGCAGTTTTTCGTTAAATATTTAACAATATCGGCTTGATGAAATTGTTCACTCTGCCAAAACTGGCGATGGAAATAAAAGAGCCGGGCTGCTTGAACAGCTGCCCGGCCCTTTTCGATTCTGCGTCTTACCGCTTGATACCCATGTAGATGAATGCGCCGCCGGCGCCCTTGTTCAATTCGGCAGCCGCCTTGCTGTCGTTATACTTGACCACCGAATAGCCCGAGGGCATGTCCGCGTTCTCCCCGAAGATCACGTTGATGCTCTTGATAGGCGCGCCTACAGTGGATGAGGTACTGGTCCAAAGGTAGATATATTCGCCTCCGGCGTTCTTGTTGAGATCGTGCGGGTTCTTTGTATAAGGGCCGGACAGTTTGAAATCGCCATACGTGATGCGGATGTCCGTGAGCGCTTGCGCCGGGTCGTTGGTCGTATTGTACCACATGTAGATGAAGTCGCCGCCCACGTCCTTGTTCAGGTCCCTGCCGATCCGCTTATAACCCGGGTATGAACTGCCGTCTATCGAGGTATCGTAGTCTTCATCCGATGTGATCACAATGGACTTGATATAGGTTTCCGGCGCGGGCGCGGGAGCAGGGATCACCGACATGGCATCGATCAGCTTGCGGATATCCCCTCCTCTTTCGTTGTAAAAGTCCTCCAACTCCTTGGCCCGGGCCTTATCCGCGGTAAGCGTCCACACCGGTATCAGGGAATTCATGTTGCTGATGCCGTATATGGTGGGAGTGGCGGTGGCCAGGGAATCCACCCAGCTCTGAAAGTTTTTCAGCAGATTGGCCAGCGTAGTGGCGTCCACATCCTTACCGCCGCTGAGCACCGATTGAAAGGAAGTGCTGGACAGAAACTCCTCTGCCGTTTTTGTGTCTTCCGCGGATGCCGAGCCCGATATAAACCGGTATGTGGCATCCACCTTGGCTTTTATCTGTGTCGTGGTTTGCGCGGAGGTCGCCGTATAAGTATAGTTATAGGTGCAGCGCGCGCCCATAAGCGCTTCCACGACCAGATGGGTTCCATAGGCGTCAAACAGTTCCTCCGGGCTCATGCTGCCGTTCAGGTTCTTCTCGAATGTCGGGTCCAGAATATCCATGAAATCGTCAGTGATGTCGATGTACTCGCTGTACTTGGGGTATCCGCTAATGGACTTGATGAAATAGACATCGGACTTTTTGGTCTGGCTCTTGTCAAATTCGCTTTCAAAGCTTCCGGAAAACAACGGATGCTTGGATTTCAGCTTCAGTTTGGCAGATAAATCCTCTGTGTATTTCTTTACGGTTTCGCCGGAAATTGTATAGGAGCTTTGTGAAGGGGCGTCTCCTCTTTTCAGCCGCTTTTGCACCTCATCAGCTTTGAGGATAGGCCTGCCCAGCGTGAACCCCTGCGGTTCGATATAGGTACTCTCCAGCACATTATAGCCCAGGCCCACATAGACGGTGGCCTTGCCCGTATCCTGCAAAAGGGCGGCCTTCTGGGGCACATTCGTATAAGATTGAATCTTGATCTTCCCTTGCTGCACGCCCAGAACCGGGGCGGACTCCGTTTCGTCAGGCGCCGGCGTGGTCTCTTGCGGGGTAGCCGTTTCCATGGTGGCAGCCGGCGTTTGATCCGGGCTTACTACCGGCAGGATGGCCGCGGTCCCCTGAGGAGTCAGATATCCGCAGCCGGGCATAACCAGCATCAGAATCAGCAAACCGATCAGCAGCTTGTTTTTTTCCATGACGGTCTCCTTTGGTGGTTTATGTTTCCTACATGCCACCTCATAGACCGTTGAAACAGAAAATGACCATTTTCAGTGACTGAAGTCATTATATTTTTCAAAAGAAAGAGCCGTTTGTAGCTTTCATTCTCCCAGAGGAGTTTGTTAACAGTCTGAAAGCACGAAATCCTCGCTGGCCTACAGGCGATGCGCCTGGTCCAGCACCTCTTGCTCGGCCCTGCGCATCTTGCGCCAGTCCTCGGCGGACCAGGCTTGCGGGTCCGGTGACCCGCTGCCGGCCGCCGGCCACAGGCCGCAGATGGTCATGCATCTTTTCAGGCCATGGGTGCGTATCTGGTTGAAAGCTTTGCCGACGTAGTCGATGCCCTCAAAGGAGATCAGCACCTTTGTGGTGTCAAACCCCGCTGCGAGCAGCCGCTCCACCGTCATCTGGCCGCTGTTGATGGCCTTCACGCCGGGCATCGCGCACAGATCGGGGAGAACTGCCGAAAAATCTCCGCAGGAGTGCACGGTCAACCCTCCGAAAGCGGAAGTAATCTCCAGCAAAAAGGGGCGAACGTGCTCTTGAAAAAATTTCGGCGACAGCATGGCCAGGCTGTCAGCCGAAAGCGTGGCTCCGGCGTCTTCGGGGATCCAGTCCCAGGCGAAAAGATGCGTGCCAAGAAAGCAGGAGCCCAGCAGTTGTCTCTGCGCGCGCCAGAAGAGCGTGAAGGCCTCGGTGACGCTGCTCATCAGATGTGCATAGATCTGCGGCTCCTCATAGGCTGAGATCAGCAGATTGTCATAACCCCAAAGCTGCGCGCACACATCCAGCGGCCCTTGCATGTCTGCCACATGCACGGCCACACGTCCCTCGGTCTGCTGCATATAATACAGTTGCCTGTCCAGAATGTCCTGAGCGGGCGTGCCGGGCCCTATGGCCGGCTGGGGCAGTGCCTTAATATCCCCATAGCCGAAGAGGATCTTCTCGCAGGAATAATCCTTGCCACAGACCACTTCTCTGGCGCCAAACAGGCTGGGCAGCACCCCCATCCTGCACGCGATGGGAAAGGCCGGTATGAAGTCATCGTCAAACTGCCCATGCAGAATGAACTCATCAAGGTAGGCCCGCAGACATTGCTCCCTGGGCAGCACCTCGTCGTAATAGCGGCTATACGCCGGCGAAAACACAAAGGGATACCGGTCCAGCGGCTTGCAACCGCTCCACAGGCGGCGCCACCGCTCCCGGCTGCGCTCCAGCCGCGCCGGCGGATACAGCCCGTCGATGACTTCCAGCTTTTCCTTGATCCACTGCTCCATTGCCCTGTCCTCCCCGCTCTGCTTTGCAGAATAACGTAAGGCCGGTCCAAAATCTGTAGGCATAACGGTGAAGTTTGTGGCGTATTTCGTCCTACTTATGGCGGACCGCCCGATTGCCCGTCGGCCGGAGGATGCTATAATATAAACATGAAAAACAGTGCACCGCTCTCCATGATTCGTTCCCAGGAGCATATCCGTCCAGGCGAACACATCGCCGTCTTCCGGCACAGCGCTTCTGTGCCGGTGCGTGAACACACCCACGAGTTCATCGAAATCGTCTATACCGTCGCTGGCAAGGGCACCCACTTCATCGACGGCGTGGCCCACGCGGTCCAGCGCGGCGATCTGCTGTTCATCAACATTGGACAAGCCCATGCCGTGGAGCCCATGGGCGTCATGGAACTTGTCAACTGCCTGATCACGCCGCAACTGATCGACGAAGAGCTAATCCATTGCGACAACGCGCTGGAATTGCTGGCGCTGTCCTCTTTTGCGGATTTCGAGCGTAGCATGGACAAGCTGGTTCCCATGGTCAGCTTCCAGGGCAAGGGGCTGCTCGATGTGGAAGCCCTGATCGGCGCCATGTTCGACGAGTTCTACGCCAAGGGGACCAACTACAAAACCGCGCTCAAGGGCCTCATGCTCGTGTTTCTGACCAGGATCTTTCGCCAGATGCAGGCCAGCGGTCCCGGCGACCTGCTCCATCAGGTGGACAGGCTGACGCCGGATCTGCTCAGGTACATCGAACAGAACTGCTGCCAGAAAATCACGTTGGCCCAATTGGCGCAAGCGTGCTTCTACAACCCGTCCTATTTCAGCCGCATGTTCAAGGAATGCTATGGCAGGAGCCCCATGGAGCTCATCCACGAAAAGAGGATGAAGGAAGCGCTACGGCTACTGGAGCAGACCGACCTGAGCGTTGAGGCCATTAGCCTTCAAGTGGGCTATGGGGACCGGACCCAATTTTACAGGCTCTTCAAGAACACCTTTGGCATGACGCCCAAGTCCATGCGCAACGCCCGGCGCGCTTGACCCTCGCCGGGCGTTGTCTTCGTCGAACACAGTATATTCCCAAATGTCAAATCGCAATAGCAATGGGCGATAGCGGTTATTTGAGCGCCGAACGGCCTGGATACACCGCCGTGCTCCCCAGCTCCTGCTCGATGCGCAGCAGCTCGTTGTATTTGGCCAGCCGCTCGGTGCGGGCCGGCGCACCGCTCTTGATCATGCCGGCGTTGGTGGCAACGGCCAGGTGGGCGATGAACGTGTCTTCGGTCTCGCCGGAACGGTGGGAGATCACGTTGGTGTAGCCGGCCCGCTTGGCCATGGCGATGGTGTCCAGCGTCTCGCTCAGCGTGCCGATCTGGTTTACCTTGATGAGCACCGAGTTGCCCGCGCCCTCGGCGATGCCGCGGCGCAGGCGCTGGGCGTTGGTCACAAACAGGTCGTCGCCCACCAGCTGCACTCTGTCGCCAATGTGCGCGGTCAGCATCTTCCAGCCCTCCCAGTCCTCCTCGGCCACACCGTCTTCCACCGAGATCACCGGGTAATCGGCGCACAGCTTGCCCACATAAGCCACCATCTCCTGGCGGCTGAAGGTTTTGCCTTCGCCGGCCAGCTTGTAGACGCCGTCTTCATAGAACTCGCTGGCGGCCACATCCAGCGCCAGGGCGATGTCCTCTCCGGGCTTGTATCCCGCCTTCCGGATGGCTTCGGCGATGATATCCAGCGCCTCGGCGTTGCTGCCCAAATTGGGGGCGAAGCCGCCCTCGTCGCCTACGGCGGTGGTCATACCACGCTTGGCCAGGATGGATTTGAGGCTGTGATAGGTCTCCGCACCCATGCGCAGCGCTGAGGCGAAGCTGTCCGCCCCCACGGGCATGATCATGAATTCCTGAATATCCACGTTGTTGTCGGCATGGGCGCCGCCGTTGAGTATGTTGAGCATGGGCACCGGCAGCACCCGGGCGTCCACGCCGCCCAGATAGCGGTACAGCGGCAGGCCTACGCTGGCCGCTGCCGCCCGGGCCACAGCCAGAGACACCGCCAGCAGCGCGTTGGCCCCCAGGCGGCCTTTGTTATGGGTGCCGTCCAGCTCCAGCAGCAGCGCGTCGATGTCGCTCTGGCGCAGCGGGTCCAAGCCAACGAGCTTGGGGGCGATTACGCCGGTCACGTTGTCCACGGCGCGGCGCACGCCCTTGCCCAAGTAGATCTTCTTGTCGCCGTCGCGCAGCTCCACGGCCTCGAAGATGCCGGTGGAGGCGCCCGAGGGCACCGCCGCGCGGCCCACGACGCCGCTGCTCAGCGCGACATCGGCCTCCACGGTGGGGTTGCCTCTGGAATCCAATATTTCTCTGGCGGTAATGGCTGTGATCTGGGCCATCGTTCGTCACTCCTTTATTAAATGAATCCACGGTAGTGTGCCCGCGGGAACGCAAAACTTTTCAAACCTAGGATAGCACGAAACTACGGTTCATAAAAGCGATGCACGTCACAAAATGGGCATGGGGCTGCGTCAAAATCATAGCAATAGACTATGCAGGGGGGATGAACGTGAAGACAAAGCTTCCTTTGCCCGCGCTGCGGGTGCTCGGCTGGCTGGCCTTCGCCGCGCTGCTGGCGGCTACGGCGCTGACCCTGTGGCTGCCGACCGGCGAGATCCCGTCGGATTCCAGCCGCTTCTCCTACAGCCTTTTCACGCCGGCGCCGTTCACGCGGTATATCTGGATTGTGATCTGCGCGGGGCAGCTGCTGTTCCTGCTGCACCAGAGCGGCCTTTGGCGACGCGGCGCGCACGACGCGCTGACAGAGCGCGTTGGCTTGCTTCCGACGCTGGCCAACGCGCTGGGCGGCGCGGGGCTGCTGCTGTGGGCGTGCCAGCGGTCGCTGGCGGCTCTGGCCGTGCTGGCCGCCGCGCTGCTCACGCTGGCCGCGGTGCACCGGCGCGTCGGCGAGCCGGAGGACCGGCGGGACCGGTGGCTCACGCAGGTTCCCTTCCGGCTGTATCTGGGCTGGGCATCGGTGTCGGCCATGGCATGCGCGGCCGCCGTGCTGGCGCAAGGCGGGTTCCCGGTCCTGGGCCTGCCTGAGGACATCTGGGCGGCGCTGCTGGTGGCCTTTGCCGCGGTGCTGGGCGTGGCTATGCTGCTGCGCCACCGGGATTTTCCCTTCGCCGCGGCCATGGCCTGGGCGCTGCTGGGTATCTTCATCCGCCACACAATGGCGCTGGACGGCATCTATTCCTCGGTGGCGCTGACATCGCTGCTGGGGCTGATGGCGGTGGCGGGCGGCATAGCCTATGCCTTTTTCCAAGGGAAACGCTGAACCACATCTCAGCAGCCGACGCGTCTTTTCATCATCTCTGGCAACTTCTTCCAGAGGCTTTCCACTTGTGCGCAGCGCGGATGGCAGTTATCATTGTATACAACGTTTTAGTAAGGAGTCACCCAATGGCACACAAGGGAATCATCTGCACGACCAACAAGGTGGAATACATCACGATCCGCAAGGCCATGTGCGCCGGCGCGCGCACGCTGGAAGACATCCGGGAAAAGGCTGGCGTCTGCACAACCTGCGAAGGCTGCCGCGAGAACCTGGAATATATACTGACCACGCTGTGCGGCTGCAAGAACGTCTCCATGCAGACGGTGATCGACGCGGTGCGCGCGGGCGCGGACACCGTGGAAAAGGTCGTGGAACAGACCGGCGCGGGCAGCGAATGCGGCCGTTGCAAGGTGCTCATCGCCAACGTGATCGAACTGGGATATTAGGCGAGGGACTTACTTGCCTGCGGCAAGCCATCGCCGCACCGCATACAGCAGCCTGGAGGCCACCCTTCTGGGCAGGCTCTTATCCTTGCGGGGTTTCATGTACACCCGCGCCAGGTCGTCAAAACTCATGCGCTCAAAATCCCGCCAGAAGGCCTCCCGTTGGGGAGACGGCGGGCTGGGCTGTGTCAGCGGCGGGTTGCCGGGCAGCGCGTCGGCGAGATCGCAGTGATGCAGGATGAGCTCACCGGCGCAAGCCTGCAGCAGCGCCGCGCCCTTCTGCGTGTTGGCCAGCACCAGCGACGTGCCGCCGTCGTCATCCCAACCGGGGTGGCGGCGGGCCACGCCCCAGAAGTCGCCCAGTGTCACATCGCCCACGCGCGTCGTGCTGGCCCAGGGGCAGCTGTGGCACGCCGGGCGCAGATAGAGATTGTCCATGAAGCCGACGAAGTACGGGTCCTTCCTGCGGGGCACGGCATATTCGCTGCCGTCCGGGCGCCGCAGCGCGATGCGATACCTCTTCCAACCCTTGCTCTTATCGCGGAAACGCACATGCTGCGCCCCGGCGCCCCCGCCCGTATGGCGCAGCCACGCCCGGAACACCCGCGGCGAAGGCACGCCATGGCACAGGATGTCGGCGCACACCAGGCCGTCATAGGGGCGGCGCAGATAGGCCCGCAGGCCGGCGATCTGGCAGGGCGTGCCGGTGTACAGCACCGGTTTGCCCTCGTCCAGCAGGGCCTTGGCCTGTTGGAAGCTGTCGCCCGTGTCGCTCTGCACGTTTTTGGAGCCCCGCAGCGCGGCCAGGTCCGCCTCGGTGCGCGCGCAGACATGCGCCACGGCGTCTCCCTGTGCCGCCGCACCGAACACCGCGCCACCCCGGCCCAGCACCTGGCGCGCCAGCACCGTAAACACGCCGCCGGAAGAGCTTTGTGCGCGCACCGCGGCATCGCGGGCCCAGGCGGCATAGGCCTCCGGCGGACCACCCGGGCCGGCCGCCGGCGCACGCAGCGGGCACAGCCGGTCGCAAAGCCCGCAGCCGGTGCATCTTTGAGCGTCGGCCAGGGCGTAGGCGAAGCCCTCCTCGTCGGGAGTCATGGCGATGCAGGCAGCCGGGCAGGCCGCCGCGCAGGCGCCGCAGCCGGTGCATGTATTTTTGTCTTCAATCACGATCATGGGTATTCCTCCCGGTGGGTTACAGGCGGTTTCGGCGCAGCCCCCGGGCGCGCAGCAGCAGCGCCCGGCCGGCGGCGGTGCTCCCCAGCAGATAAAGAGCCAACGCCAGCGGGTGCCGGCCGCCGGCGCGGCGGTAGCGCCGCCAGCTTTGGCGCAGCAGCTCCCCATCGTCATATCGCAGCGCTATGGCCAGCGCCCGCCGGGCAAAGGAGCGCTCCACATAGGGTTCGTATCGCTCCCAGCAGCCCAGCGGCTCCATGGTGCGGCGCAGGATGTCATACAGGCCGGCGTCGCGCTCCAGGCTGCGCTGCAGCGTGAAAGCGGCGCGGGAATGGCTGTCGTCCCGGTGCACATAGATGCACAGCGGCTCGTCGATGAAGCCGCAGGCGAAGTGCCATGCCAGCGGCAGCAGCATCTGCCAGTTCTGGCCGCTGCGGCTTTCAAAGATGCGCACGCCCGGGATGGCCTGCCGCAGCGCATCGGCGCGGGCCAGGTAGCAGTGGTTGAACACGAAGGTGCGCCGGTGGATAAGGTCGTCGAAGATGCGCCGGTGGAAGCGGCTGCGCCGCCCCTCGCTGATGCGCCCCAGAGGCCGGTCCAGCGCGCCTTCGCGGCAGATATGACCGTCGGTGCGCACAAAGCCGCACTCCGGATGCGCCTGCAAAAAGCGTACCCGGCGCTCGATGGACGTGGGCAGGCTCACGTCGTCGCTGTCCGGCCAGCACACATATTCACCGGCGAAGACCTGCAGCGCCGCGTTGAGCGCCGCGGCCTGGCCGGCGTTGGCCTGGCGGAGCAGCGTAAGCTCGCAGCCTTCTTTCTCAAAGCGCTTTTGATAGCCCTGAACAATGCTCGCCGTGGCGTCGGTGGAACCGTCGTCCACGACGACGACCTGCAGCGGCCGCCATGTCTGCGCCAGCATGCTGTCCAGAAACCGGCCGATGAAGGCCTCGCCGTTGTAGCACGGCGTGAGCACACTCACGAGCTCAGGCATTGCGGCGCAACCTCCTCAGCACGCGCTGCAGCAGTTCCAGCACAGCGCGGAACTCCGCCCGGCGGCCAAACACCGCCAGCGCCAGCGCGTTGGCCGGCACGATGGCGATG